>NZ_JBEZDY010000022.1:0-157950 GCF_040648555.1 Actinoplanes sp. NPDC049118 | reverse complement strand
TGTCCACCTCGTCCGGCGTCAACTCGAGCAGATAGCCCGGCCCGCAGGTCCGGATCGCCTCCGGATGCCCGGCACCGGCGAAAACCTTACGCAGCGTCGAGATGCAGACCTGGATCTGTCCGCGCGCCGTGGGCGGCGGCTGGTCACCCCAGACGGCCTCGATGAGAAGATCCACTGAGGTCATGCTGTTGACGCTCAGCGCGAGCATGGCGAGAACGGTCTGTTGCCTCGGCCCGCCGAGGGACAGCGAGCGTCCCTCGGCGACAATTTCCAGGTTCCCCAGGAGCCGGACCAGCATCTCGTTCCTTCCACCTGCTCCCCAACTCGGCCGCTTCCAGGTCTCGAAACCCGTTGTGCTGTCGCGTCATCAGATGACGCAAGCCCTCAGCCGCAGCGACGGTAACACCCCGAAGCACACCTGTTGTGCGGCGTGTGTAGCTATCGGTAGTCGACTTTGGGACATAGGTGGCGATGCATCAGGTCTGATGGTTCCGACCCACTTCCAGACCTCCGGTCCGCAGGTTTGATACACCCCGGACCGTGCCAATTTCGAGCCGGTCGGACAGCCGACAGCCGGCGGCCCGCCCGGAGCGGACGTGTCCGAGCGGGTAGAAATGGATCATCCTCCCCAGTGGACGTCCGGTGCGAGGATGTGCCGTGCGGTACCCGGCGAACAAGCGGTGAACCTCCCGTGGCCGGGCGGAGCGGTGACACCGGATGCGGCAGAATGGGATCATGATTTGGGATCTTGAACGCCCGGTCGTGGTGGCGCCCATGGCGGGCGGGCCCTCGACGGCCCGGCTGGTGGCGGCGGCCGCGTCCGCCGGCGCGGTGGGGTTTCTGGCGGCCGGGTACAAGGTGCCGGACGCGGTGGCACGCGAGGTCGCGGAGCTGCGGGCCAGCGGGCTGCCGTACGGGCTGAACGTCTTCGTGCCGTCGCCGCCCCCGGCCGACGTGGCGCCCCTTGAGGAGTACCGGCGGGCGCTGGAGCCGGAGGCGCGGCGGTACGGCGTCACGCTCCCGCAGCTGCGGCTGGACGACGACGACCACTTCGCGGCCAAGGTCGAGATCGCGGTCGCCGCCTCGGTGCCGCTGGTCAGCTTCACCTTCGGGGTACCCGATCCGACGGTCGTCGCGGCGCTGCGCGGCGCGGGGTCCACCGTGCTCGTGACGGTCACCGACGCCGACGAGGCGCGGCGGGCCGCCGCCGCGGGACCGGACGCGCTGATCGTCCAGGCGGGCGCGGCCGGCGGCCATTCCGCCACGACCTCGCCCGCCGGGTACGACGGCTCCTCCACCGCGCCGGACCTGGTCCGCGACGTGGTGGCGGCCGTGGGCCTGCCGGTCGTCGCGGCGGGCGGCACCGGCACCGCGGCGGACGTCCGGCGCCTGCTGGCGGCCGGCGCGGTCGCGGTTCAGGCGGGCACGGTGTTCCTGCTGGCGGACGAGGCCGGTACCCGGCCGGCCCAACGCGAGGCGATGCTCTCCGGGCGGTTCAAGGAGACCGTGGTGACCCGGGCGTTCACCGGCCATCCCGCGCGGGCGCTGCGGAACCGGTTCACCGACGCCTACTCGGAGCGCGCGCCGATCGGGTATCCCGCGGTGCACCACCTGACCGCGGGGATCCGGGCGGCGGCCGCGGAGCGGGGCGACCCCGAAGCGATCAACCTGTGGGCGGGCACGGCGCACGTCGAGGCCCGGCCCGGCCCGGTGGCGGAGATCCTGTCGCGGCTGAGCGCTCCTTCCGTCTGATCCTCTGAGCGTCAGCGGCTCGTGAGGATGGCGAGCTGCCGCGTCGCCCGGGTCATCGCGACGTACCGGTCGACCGCCCCCTCGATGCCGTCGCCGAATCCGTCCGGGTCGACGAGGACGACCAGGTCGAACTCGAGCCCCTTGGACAGCTCCGGGGTCAGCGACCGGACGCGGGCCGTCGCCCGGAAGGCGGGATCGCCGATGACGCAGGCGGTCCCCTCGGCGTGCGCGGCGAGCCAGGCGTCGAGGAGCGGGCCGAGCTCCGCGGCGGCCGCGTGCACGACGGGCACGCCGCCGCTGCGGATCGAGGCCGGCACGTTGGCGTCCGGCAGCACGGCCCGGATGACCGGTTCGGCCTCCGCCATGACCTCCGCCGGCGTCCGGTAGTTGATGCTCAGCGAGGCCAGGCTGATCCGGTTCAGCCCGATCCGCTCGAGCCGCTCCCGCCACGACTCGGTGAACCCGTGCCGGGCCTGTGCGCGGTCCCCGACGATGGTGAAGCTCCGGGACGGGCAGCGCAGCAGCAGCATCTGCCACTCCGCGTCGGTCAGTTCCTGTGCCTCGTCCACGACGATGTGCGCGAACGGGCCGGCGAGCCGGTCCGGTTCGGCGCCGGGCAGCGCGGTCTCGTTGACCAGCGCGTCCCGCATGTCCCGCCCGAGCAGCATCGGCATGACGCCCTCGGGGTCGTCGTCGGCCTCGATCAGGTCCTCGACGACCCGGTCCATGTGTACGCGCTCGGCGGCGACGGCGGCGTCCTGCCGGCGCCTGCGCCGCGACGCCTCCGGGTCGCCGAGCCGCTGCCGCGCCGCGTCCAGCAGCGGCAGGTCGGACACCGTCCAGGCCTGTGCGTCCGCGCGCTGCAGCCTCCGCACCTCCCCGGCGCCGAGCCAGGGTGCGCACCTGCGCAGGTAGGCGGGCACCGACCACAGGTCGCCGACGAGGTCGGTCGCCTCGAGCACCGGCCACGCGCGGTTGAAGGCGGTGAGCAGTTCCCGGTTGCTCAGCAGCGACCGGCGGAGCAGGTCGACAGGTTCGTCGCCGTCGTACCTGTCGATCAGGATGGTGAGCAGCTCCTCCCAGATCTCGTCGCGCGCCTCGTTGTGCGGGGTGCCGGGACCCGGCGCCTCGAACGCCTCGGCCCAGTCGGCGGCGCTCAGCCAGATGTCGGACTCGCCGGTGGTGACCGTCATGCCTTCGGCCGGCGGCTCCTCGTAGAACCGGACGGCCGCCTCGACCGCCTGGACCACGTTCGCGGACGACTTCAGGCGGGCCACCTCCGGGTCGGTCTCGACCGCCGCGGCGGCACCCTCGGCGACGAGGTCCCGCACCGTGCAGGTCTGCACGTCCTCCTCGCCGAGGCTGGGCAGCACGTCGGCGACGTAGGCCAGGTAGGGCTGGTGCGGGCCGACGAACAGCACGCCGCCCCGCCGGTGGCCCAGGCGCGGGTCTGAGTAGAGCAGGTAGGCGGTGCGGTGCAGCGCGACGACGGTCTTCCCGGTACCCGGGCCGCCGTCGACGACCAGCGCGCCGCGCGATCCCGCCCGGATGATGGCGTCCTGGTCGGCCTGGATGGTGCCGAGCACGTCACGCATCCGGGGCGAACGACTGGCGCCCAGGCTGGCGATGAACGCGGACTGGTCGTCGAGCGCGGCGCGCCCCTCGAGCCCGTCCGGGGTGAACACCTCGTCCCAGTAGTCGCCGATCCGGCCGCGGGTCCAGCGGTACCGGCGGCGGCTCGCCAGGCCCATCGGGTTGGCGTGTGTCGCTCCGAAGAAGGGCTCGGCCACCGGGGAGCGCCAGTCGACCAGCAGCCGGCGGCCCGCGCTGTCGGTGAGGCCGCGCCGCCCGACGTACACGGGCTCGGTGCCGTCCGCGCCGACCATGCGTCCCAGGCACAGGTCGACGCCGAAGCGCCGCAGATCCCGCAGGCGGGCGGTCAGCCGGCGGATCTCCTGGTCCCGGTCCAGCGCCCGCCGGCCGGTGCCGCCGGGCGCCCTGCGCTCGGCGTCGAGGCGGTCGGACAGTTCGGCGGACACCTGATCGAGGCGCTCCGCGATGGCCGCGAAGTGTTGCTCGTCGCGGGCGATCAGCGCCGGGTCGGCCTTGGTGGAGAGGTGGTCGGGCAGATCGAACATGCTGGTGGTCAGGCGGCTCACGGCATCAGCTCTTTCCGCAGGTTCTGGCCTCGGCCAGCGATTCTGCGGTATCACCCGGGTCTTGCCGCAAGCCCCCGGGTGCGCTATACGTTAGAGGTGGAGGGGAGCGGGTGCTTCCCTCTTTTCGTTTGTCCGCTTACCCCGCGGTGGGGTGCTCGGTGACGTTCTGCAGGTACAACGCCTCGCCCAGGGTCTCGATGAGCTGAAGCTGCGTCTCGAGATAGTCGACGTGGTGTTCCTCGTCGGCGAGGATGTCCTCGAACAGCTTGGCGGACGTGATGTCGCCGATCGACCGCATGTACGCGGCGCCCTTGCGCAGGCGGTCGACCGCCTCCACCTCGATCGCCATGTCGCCGCGGAACTGCTCCGGGACCGACTCGCCGATGCGCAGCGGGGAGAGGCGCTGGTAGTTCGGCAGGGCCTCCAGGAAGAGGATGCGGTCGGTGAGCGCCTCGGCGTGGCGCATCTCGTCGATCGACTCGGCGCGGGTGTGCGCCGCGAGCTTGGTGTAGCCCCAGTTGTCCTGCATCTTTGCGTGCAGGAAGTACTGGTTGATCGCCGTCAGCTCCGCGGTGAGCTGTGCGTTGAGGAACTCGATGACCTGCTCGTCGCCCTGCATGTCTAAACTTTACGTAGTTTGTCCGAATTCAGCGAGCTGCGCCGACCGGCGTGTTCGCCCCGGTCTCGGCGTCGATGATCTCGGCGATCCGGGGCTGGCAGGTGCCGCACCCGGTGCCGGCACCGCAGGCCTCGCCGACCGTGTCCTCACAGCGGGCTCCGCCGCGGATGGCCGCGCGTACCTCGCATTCGCGGACGCGGGCACAGATGCACACGTACACGTCGCCACCTGCCTGTCGGGCTCCTCGGGATTACCAAGGGAAGGCTAGCCTTATTCGGCGGCGGCGTCGACAAGATGCGCCATCAATCACCCTGGGACCTGCTGTTACACGCGGTCGCCGCGATCTACCGGCGGGCCTCGGTGGGGCCGCGTTCGGCGGTCAGGCGTCGAACTGGCGGGCCCTTCCCAGCCGCTGGCTCATGCAGTAGCCGAGATCGTGGTGGACCTTCACGCAGTTGTACAGCGCGGCGAGCCGGACCAGCGCCGGCCCCAGGATGCTCATGCACGACAGCGAACCCAACGCGATCAACAGGCTGGACAGGGTGACGACCGAGGCGGCCAGCAGTCTCGCCGCGCACTGCGGCGAGTTGAAGACGGCGGTCAGCAGCGACAGGCAACGCTGCGCGCCTTCGGCGGTGCTGAGCTTGGGGCAGAGCCCCCGCAGCAGTTCGAGCAGGTCCACACCGGAGCCGCCGGGCCCGTACGCGACCGGGAACGGCGGATCGCCCGCGAGGTTCCCGTCGGCGGCAACCGCGGCGTCGGCGACGACCGTGACCACCGACCGGTCACCGCGGTCACCGTCACGCGCGTCGGCGCGGGCGGGGGCGCCCAGTGCGAGGAGGACGACGGTCGCGGTCGCGACGGCCAGCAGGCGCCTACGGAATCGAGCCATGGCAGGAAGCCTAGGCCCGATATGCGGCAAACACGGGATTTCCTCATGTTCGCCGCGGCCTCCGGGGGATGTCTGACGTCAGCGGGGTCACGTGACGCAGGCCGCGCTCGTTGCACGTGCCGTCCGGCGAGGTCCAGCCGTTGAGCAACGTGGGTCCGGCCCACCCATCCCATCACTGATAGTGCACGAAATGAACTACTCAGAGCGATTCACCTGCGCACTTTCTCCCATACTGCGCCGACTGTGAAGTCATGACGGCGGAACCTGGCTGACCGAACGGCCACAGCTATCACGCTGAGCTATGGAACCCGGGGGCTCATTACGTAGCGTCACTCCGACTACGGGGGTCGAGCCCGCCCGGGGAGAGCAAGGAGCAGGGATGCGCCGCATTGCCGTCATGTTGAGCACGATGTCGCTTGCCTGCGGAGCCGCGTTCATCGCCGCACCCGCGCAGGCCGCGCCCACGTCGTCCGCTCCGGCGCAAGCGGTGTCCCTGCCGCCCGTCCTGTCGCAGTCCGCGCAGGCGGCGGCCAAGCGGACGGTCTACCTCACCTTCGACGACGGGCCGTCCGGTACATGGACGCCCCGGTACCTCGACGCGCTCAAGAAGTACGGCGCCAAGGCCACCTTCTTCACCACCGGGCAGAACGCCAAGGCGCATCCCAAGATCACCGCTCGCATCCACCGCGAGGGGCACCTGCTGGCCAACCACACCTGGAGCCACGCGAACCTGACCAAGCTCAGCAAGAGCAAGGTGAAGAGCCAGCTCACCCGCACGCAGAGCGCCCTCGGCCGTTACCGCAGCGCCTGCATGCGCCCGCCGTACGGCGCCACCAACTCTTCGGTGCGCCGCTGGACGAAGGAGGTCGGGCTCAAGACGGTGCTGTGGGACCTCGACACCCGCGACTGGGAGAACTCGCAGACGTCGACCGGCATCTACAACCGGGTCATCCGCAACGTGCACAACGGATCGGTCGTGCTGATGCACGACGGCGGAGACTCGCAGCGCGACTCCCTCGCGGCCCTCAAGCGGATCCTGCCGAAGCTGAAGAGCAAGGGATACACGTTCAAGGTCCTGCCCAGCTGCTAGGTGTTCTGTTCAGCCGTGGACGTTGGTGACGGACCAGTCCTCGCCGGCGACGTCGATGCGGAGGGCGACCAGGATGCCGGCGGCGTCGACGTCGAGATGGACGGGGAAGTAGCCGTTACCGACGGAGGTCATCGCCATCAGGAGGTCCGCGCCACCGACCTGGATCACGCCGGCCTCATGGTCGGAGGCTCCTACCGGGCCCATCACCTGCCAGTGATGTGAGTGTGGCCGGAAGTCGAACGCGAACCTCGGCCCGCCGGGTTCGTTACGCCGTGCCTCGATGGCCAGCGCTCGCCGGTATGCCTCCCTGACGGGCAGGTCCACCCACCCGTACCCGACGTCGGCGGAATCGCCGAGCCGGGGCGCACCGAATTCGGCAGCGACCTGTTCCTGGTCGCGTCCCCAGAGGACCAGGTCGGCCAGCCCGTCCAACGGCCTGGAATGCTCCCATGAGTTCAGCGCGTCCGCGTCGGCGAAGACGAACCTCGCGTTGTCGACCCCGAGATGCCAGAACACCCACGAGTCGGCCACCGCCACGATCGCGAGGTCGGTCACCGGGGCGCTCCTCGTGGTTCGGCACCTGGTCGCCGGACCACAGTTCTAGGTAGCCACTACCCGGCCGGCAGGGGTCTGGCCACGGGGAAGTCGAAGTAGGTGGACCGGTACGGCTCGCCGTCGAGCGTGTAGTGCCACCACTCATGGGAGTAGTTGCTGAATCCGGCGGCGGTCATGGCGTCGCGCAGGAGCAGCCGGTTGGCGCGGCGCGCGCCGGTCACCCGCGGGTCGAGTGTGGCCGCGAGCGGGTCGAAGCAGTCGTAGCCCGTACCCATGTCGATGGAGTTGTCGCGGAACCGGCGCCCGTACGGGGCGTAGCAGGGCACGAGGGGCTGCCCGGGCACGTACCGCGGCTCCGCGGCGGCCGGCAGTCGGACGAGGGTCAGGTCGACAGTGCTGCCGCGGCTGTGGCCCGACCGGTGCGCCAGGTAGCCGTCCGCGAAGAGCGTCGACTTGGCCACGCGCGGATAGAACTCGCGCTTCATCCGGTTGTCGGCGGCGTTGCCCGCCCAGGCGGCGAAGTCGTTCACCGCGCGCTGCGGGCGGTAGCAGTCGTAGACCTTCAGGGTGTAGCCGCGTGGGCGCAGCGCGGCCTGTGCCGTCTTCAGCGCCGACGCCGCCCGGCGCGTCAGGAGGCACCGCGGCTCCAGATAGCCGCGGATGCGGCGGCCGACGAAGTTGTGTGCCTGCGCGTACCGGATGTCGTGCAGGATCGTCGGGTCCACGGCGGCGAGGTCGACGAAGGTGGCCGGTGCCGCGGCGACGGCGGGCGCCGGCGCGGCGATCAGCGACGTGAAGATCAGGCTCAGGGCGACGATCCGACGTACCACGGCACCAGGCTATGGCATCATCCGCCCAGAAGTCGACTTTCCGGACTTATAACCTCACAAGGGGTAGCCGACGGCGACAGCTCCGTCGCCACCTCAGTACTTGGTGTATTTGACCCAGGCGTAGCGGGCGGTCAGCGGCGTACCGGGATAGGAGAATGCACCCAGCCAGTCGTCCATGCCGATGCCCGGCCATAGATTCAGTATGATTCGCTGCGGGCGGGTCGGAAGCGCGCCGCGCGAGCCGTTCTCCTGATGGACGAGCCGGCCGTCGACGAACCATTTGATCGTGCCCTGATTCCGCCACTCGATCGCGTAGTTGTGGTAAGCGGCCGCCGCGTCGAAGCCCAGATTGATGACGCTCTCGTGGCCGCCGGTGCCATTGGTGAAATAGTTGGTCTGCATCTGGGTGGTGTTCTTTCCCGGGATCTCCACGTCGATCTCGTCCCAGGCCTGGTCGTCGCTCGGCCCGGTATAGGTGAAGAACGCGGTCACGGTGCCGGGGCGCTTGACAGCGATCATGCGCGCCTCGAAGCGCCCGTAGGAGTATAGGCCGTTGGTGCGGTATTCGCCGGAGGCGTATGGCTTGCCCGAGCAGCCGGCCGGGCAGGTCGCGGTGTCGAGATCGATGCTCGCGACCCCGCCGCCGAACCGGACGTGGTCGCGGCGCCAGCCGACGTTGAACATGCCGCCGTTGCTCCTGCCGTCGGCCTTGTGCCAGCGGCCGGTGTCATCCCGGTCGAGGTTGTCGACGAAGGTGCCGCCGATGGTGGCCTGTGCCGGTCCTCTGCCGGCCGGATCCATCACGGCGGTGACGACGCCGAGCGTGATGAGTGCCAGCATCACCGCGGCGCGAGATCGAGATCTGGACACATACGCCTCCTCTTTGTAAAGAGTCTGCCATTATCCTGTATCCATCGGACATGAATTGATGTCAGACAATAGATATGGCCTGAACTGGCGGTTCTGGAACTGCGGCGCGGCGCAATGATCGGAGTCGCCGAGTCCACAAATGGGATGACGATCCGTGGGATGCCGACCGGATGTGGTGAATCTGCGGCGCGCCTGTGGCGGAACGGGAAATTCTCCGAGTGGTCTTACCTGTCGTGCCGGTGTGGTGAACTCTTGCCATGGGTGCCGGGTACCACCACGTCCTCGTCGACGACCTGCGGTCGTTCGTCGACGGCCGCGATGCCGACGTGGCACGCACCAGCGCGGCCGGCGTCGTCCTCCTCGACAGCTACCGGCACCGACGGCTGGACCAGCTGTGGCTCGACCACGACCTCGGCGGTGGGGTTACGACGTCCGCATCGCCGCGGGCTCCGCGGAGGTCGGCTATCTCCCTTCGCCGTGAGCGCAGGGTGACCCGCGGGAGCCGTCAGTCGATGTCGTTCGTGAGCATCTCGTAGGCGGCGGGATCCAGCTCGACGGCATCCGCCGGGCGGCCCGGCGCGGCGGTCTGGCCGTAACGCGAGACGGTGATGGTGAGCGGTTGCTCGGGCGTCTCGGTGGGTGCGTCCGAGGGGATGCCGGCCGGCGGCTGGGAGGCCGGCGCCTCGAGTCGCCCGGGCACGTCGACGGTGATCCGGGTGAGGCGGCCCTGGTCGTCGAGGGTCGCCCGGTACGGCATGGCCCTGGCCCTGGGACCGTAGGCGTAGTAGGGGTCGTTGGTGAACAGGCGTAGCTCCGGATCGATCCTGGTGGCGTCGAGGGTGCCGGTGATCGTGGTGCCGGACAGTCGGGCCGATACGGCGGCATCGGCCAGGGCGGTCGCCCCCGTGACGTCGGGCCGGGCGGCGGTCGGCGCCGGCGGCAGGTATTCCATGCCGCTCTGGTCGTCCGCCGCCGCGGCGGCGACGAGGCGCTTCTCGTCGGCACGGACCCAGCTACCGCCGTCCAGTACCGCGAGGATCCGCTTCGCCTTGCGCGCCTCGGCGGGCTGCTTCTTCGTCGCGCCGGCCGCGTACTCGTCGTAGAGCTGTCCGTACCGGTCGTGCTGCTCGCCGTGGATGCGGTACTTCAGGTAGAACGTGGAGCCGACCCGCAGGACCGAGGGGCCGTACCGCTGTGAGATCGAGGAACCCTGTGGCAGGTGGACGGAACCCTGCACCTCGTCACCGGACGAACTGGTGAAGGTGTAGTTGCCGGCCTGGATGCCCGCGAGGGACCGGGCGAGCGCCTGTTCGCCGTCGCCGCCGGTCGTGTCGGTGGCGCCGGCGTCGGCACATCCGGCCGCGACCAGGCCGACGGCGAGCAGAGCCACGGCCCGGTGCGCGAGCTTGTCGGTGATCACGGCGCCAAGATAGAACGCCGGACCAAACGCGGTCCGACGGGTCAGTGCGGGGGTGGGGCCGAGGCGGGGATGCGGCGGCGGACGACCGCGCGGCCGCCCCGGGCCGGTGCGTTGGCGATGCCGCGCGAGTGCCAGCGCTCCTCGGGTTCGTCGGTCGGCAGCAGGACGAGGTCGCGCAGCATGGTCCGCAGTACGACGTCGATCTCCATGTTCGCGAACGCGGCGCCGAGGCATCGCCGGCTGCCGCCGCCGAACGGGATCCACCGGTACAGATCCGGTCGGGTGTCGAGGAACCGGCCGGGATCGAAGGCCAGCGGGTTCGGGAACACCGACTCGTCCTCGTGGAGCAGCGCGATGCTGACCAGGATCGTGTATCCCTTCGGCAGGGTCCACCGGCCGAGCTGGAAGCCGTCGGACTTCACCTGCCGTCCCACGAAGTCGATCACCGGACGGGAGCGTTCCACCTCGAGGATCGTCGCCTCGCGCAGGGTGCTGCCGCCCGCGTCCGCCTCGTCGACGAGTGCCTGCAGGATCGCCGGGTGGCGGCGCAGCCGCTCGACCGCCCAGGCGAGCGTCGTCGCGGTCGTCTCGTGCCCGGCGGCGAGCAGCGTGAGCAACTGGTCGGCGATCTCGCTGTGGCTCATGCGGGTGCCGTCGTCGTAGCGGCTGTGCAGCATCAGTGCGAGGATGTCGTCGTGCTCGTCGAGGGCGTCGTCCCGCTCAGCCTTGCTGATCAGCCGTGCCACGACGGCGTCGTATTCGCGGCGGACGGCGGCGAACCGGCCCCACGGGCCCAGGCGTCCGAGGTCGACCTTGGGTTCGGGCAGCAACGCCAGCCACGAACCGATCTTGATCATCCGGGGCAGCAGCTCGCGCAGCGCGGCGAACTCGGCGCCCTCGGCGCCGAACACCGCGCGCAGGATGATGTTCAGCGTGATCCGGGTCATCGACGGGAGCGTGGGGAAGGCGCGGTCCTGCGGCCACGACGCCAGCTCCCGCACGGTCTCCTCTTCGACGATCTTCTCGTACGCCCCCAGGCGGCGGCCGTGGAAAGGCGGGACGAGCAGCTTGCGCCGCCGGCGGTGCTCTTCGCCCGAGAGCGCGAACAACGAGCCGGGACCGAGCACCTTGCCGAGATTCCGGGCCGGATTGTCCGCGGCCTCCGAACTGGCCAGGAACAGCTGCTTGATCTCGTCGGGGCCGCTGATGACCAGCGCGCGGCCGTACGGCGGCAGGTTGACGGTGAAGGTGTCCCCGTATCGGTCCCGCATCCGGTACATCCCGCGCCGGCTGACGGTCAGCGCGTAGGCGGTCTGCACCAGTGGGGGCACGGTCGGACCTGGAGGGAGCGTGACGACTGTCATGTGACAACACCTCCATTGCTGGTACACGAGCGTACCGGGCAATGGTACGCTCGCGTACCATTTCGGACAAGGACCGCGCCCGGATGAGGGGTATGGCGTGACAACCGCGCAGCATCGCACCTCGGCGGCCACACCGGACGACGCGGGCGACTACCGCCGGCGGCTGCTCGACGGCCTGGCCGGGTCGATCGTGGACGTCGGATACCGCAACACCACTGTCGCCGACATCGTGCGGCGGGCGCGTACCTCGCGGCGGACCTTCTACGCGCACTTCCCGGACCGGGAAGCCTGCTACGTCGCGCTGCTCGACGACGCGAACTCGCAGATGATCGAGCAGATCTCCGCCGCCGTCGACCCGGCCGCGCCCTGGACCGGCCAGGTGCGACAGGCCGTCGAGGCCTGGATCGCCAGCGCCGAGTCGCGGCCCGAGATCACCCTCAGCTGGATCCGCGACGTGCCGTCGCTCGGCGCGGCGGCCCGGGACCTGCAGCGGGACCACCTCGAAGCCTTCGTCGCCATGATCCAGACGCTCTGCGGCACCGAGGCCTGGAGCGCTGTGCGCGCGGGCCCGGTCTCCCGGCAGCTCGCGGTCATGCTGCTCGGCGGGCTCCGCGAGTTGACGGCCACCACCGTGGAGGACGGCGGACGACTGCGCGACAACACCGAGTTCGCCATCCGCGCCAGCATCGCCCTGCTCGGCCCGGAACCGGACGCGCCGGGCCGCTGACCACCGGCGGCCGGCCGGGGTGGCGGGACGTGCGCCACGGGTCGGTCACCTGGGGCCCCGGGACCCTAATCGAGATATACGTAGTGATTCTGCTCGATGCAGTCCACGTCGGGGTGCGACGCCAGGTCGCGTGCCTCCGGCTCGGTCATCGTCGCCCCGAAGCCGTGCAGCGTGGCCGCGAAGCTGTCGCCGAACGTGCCGCCGTGTTGCGCGAGTAGCTGCCGGCCGAATCGCTCCACCTGTTCGACCGGGACCGCGCCGCGTCGCAGGCTGATGATGTAGCTGTCGGCGACGGCGTCGGGCGTACCGGCGAACCGGATGACGTCGGTGACCGGCCTCGTGCTGTGCGGGGTCGCGGTCACGGCGGTTCCGGCCGGCCCCTCGATGTCTTCCGCGGCCGTGGCGATCCTGAACTCGTACCGGTGACCCGGGATCAGCAGGCCGGCCCGGTAGGTGACCGCGGTGACGGCGGACCGCCGGCGGGCGAAGTGCGTCTGCCCGGCGGTGACGTCGCGCTGGTAGACCCAGTAGCCGGTGGCGCCCGGGACCGCGTTCCAGGACAGGTCCGCCGTCTCGTCCGCGGCCGCGGTCACGGTCAGCCCGGACGGTGCGGGCGGGTGGTCCGGCGGCGCCGGCAACGGCCAGTCGACCTCGACGAACTGCGGCGAATCCGCGCGCGGGCCGCCCGCCCGCAGGCTGCTGACGTGGTATGAGAGCAGCAACCTGCCGGCCCGTGACCGCTCCGGGTGCAGGCGCGCGTCGTGCACGACGGTGTCGGAACCCGCCTCGATCCCCGGCACCGTGTAGAGGTGACGGGGGGCGTCGAACGGCCCGGTCGGCGACGCGGCGGGGTAGGCCACGATCTGCGGGTCGAAGAGCAGGTTGTTCTCCTGGGTGGCCAGGACGTACCCGGCGCCGATCCGCTGCACGGAATAGGTGGTCCCGACGCCGCTGAGGATCGGCGCCGACGCGGCCTGATCGGGCGACCACTGCGAGCCGGTCCAGAACTGCCAGGCGCCTCCGAGGTCGCCTGCGGCGGCTCGGGCCAGGTGGGCGAACCTCATCCGGCCCGGCGCCGACGAGGTGCCGTATACGTAGGTGTGGTTCCCGTCCGGCAGCAGAGCCGATCCCCAGCTGACGGCGGCGTCGACCGGAAGATCGACCACCGAGGCCGGCCGCGGCGACGGCATCGCGAAGGTCGCGAGCGCGGTGCCGACGAGTTCGACGTCGAGCGTCTCCGTGCCGCAGCGGCGCATGCGGTGGTAGAACATCTTCAGCTCGCCGTTCTCGACGGTCCCGTCGGCGACCGCGTAGAACTCGCCCTTCTCGGTCGTCGGCAGGACCAGTGCGCGGGGAACGTCGGCCGTGCCGTCCATCGATCTCCTTCGCGCCGGTGCCGCCTGCGAGGTGAAGGTATCGGAGCACCACCACACCCCGCTCAGGCGGCGGACGATCGCGGGCCGTTCGGGTGGATCGGCCGTGCGTCCCGGGCGACCGCGGCGGAACGTGTGAACGGCTCCTCCGGGCGGTCCGTTCGGCGGAGTGCGGCGCCCCGGTCCGGAGTGACGTACGGCACATTACTGTGCGTATTGAGCGTTAGCCGCCAATCGGACAAGTCGCCCGTCGTCCTTTCGGCCGAGGTCGCTGGCCGGGCCCGCTCATACGGTTGCACCCGATTCGCACCCCGGATCGCACCCGAACCGCAACCGACCGGAGCACCGATGCACCTGCCCGTCCCCGCCCGCCGCGCCGCGGCCGCCGTCGCCGTCGCACTGCCGTCCGTCCTGGTGGCGGTCGCCGTGCCGGGCCCGGCCATGGCCGAGGTGCCGGACGCGCCGGCGTACTCGCTGGCCGCGAACGGGAGCCCGGCCCCGATGGCCGCCGAGGACTGCGCCGCCGACCCGGCCTGCGCGCGGGTTCCGGCACCGCGCGGCGGCGTCGCGGACGACTACGCCGTGCTCCAGCAGGCGATCAACGCCGCCGCGACCCGCACCGCACCGGCGGTCGTCGCCGCGGACGGCGCCGTGCTCACCCCGGCCCGGACCGCGACGGTGCTGCTGGGGGAGGGGACCTACCGGCTCACCAACGGCCTGCGGCTGCCCCCGAACGTCGACCTGCGCGGCGCCGGCATCGCGGCCACCAGCCTGGTCATGGACCCGACGGTGAACTGGAAGAACTTCGCCTACAGCTTCCTGGTGCGCCCGAGCGACAAGAAGGAGGCCGGCAGCGCAAACCTCGTCGCCGACCTCACCGTCAACGGCAACTGCCGCACCGGGGCCGGCGCGCCGGAGCCCGCCGGGCTCCCGGGCCGGCCGGCGCAGGTCTGCGACTTCCGCACCACGCTCGGCGCGCACACCAACACCGGCGGCGGCATCGCGGCCGGTGACCGCTGGACCGTGCGGCAGGTCCGCTTCACCAACCTCGAGTACTTCAAGCTGTGGGTCTCCGGAACCACCGGCGTGCGCGTCACCGACAACCGCTTCGACAACTGGGGCGGCGCGGAGTCCGACGGCGAGGACAACATCGGCGGCGGAGGGCGCAACGACGGCACGGTGATCGAGGGCAACCAGTTCGACGCGACCATCCGCGGCAACAGCTTCGACTTCACCAACGCGATCCGCACGACCGTGCGCGACAACGTCGTGCACACCGTGCCGGCGGTCGCCGCGGCCCGCGGCGTCGCCGAGTACGGCAACATGTACTTCGAGGGCGTCGTCGCCGCCACGGTCACCGGCAACGTGCTCGAGGGCGCGCACATCGTGCTCTCGTCCAACGCCGCCTACTCGCACACCGGGCCGAACAAGGACATCACCCAGCCGCGGGACACGCTGGTGGCGGGCAACCGCATCCTCGACTCCCTGACGGTCGGCGTGGCCGTCGGCTACGACGACTACCTCGACGCCGACGGCACCCCCGGCACGCCGGGCGGCTGGGCCGACGCGAGCACGAGCGCCACCGACCACCTGGTCCGCCTCGGCGGCAACAACGTGATCAGGGACAACACGGTGGTGCGCCCGCGCCAGTCCGGGATCATCGTGTACGGCAGCGCACAGGCCAAGGACGCGGCGGACACCATCGTGGGCAACCGCGTCGTGAACGCCGGATTCGGCGGGTCGACCTCGTACAACACCGGCGCGGGCTGGTTCGACACCGCGGGCATCGGCCTGTCCGTCGGCACAGGCGACTCGATCTACGGCAACACCGTGGTCGACGACCAGGAACACCCGACCACCTGGTACGGCGTGCACCTGGGCACCCGCAAGTCGTCGGCCCGTCCGACCGGCACGGTGCTCACCGGACCCGACGGCGCCACCAACGCCACGGCCGGCCTCGTCGCGGCGCCGCTGCGCACCGCCGCCCTCGCACCCGAGTCCCCGGCCAACCTCGAGGCCGCCGACACCGCGCTGACCTGGGACGAGTCGTACGCCACCGGCAACCCGATCGCCGGGTACCGGGTGTACCGCGACGGCACCCAGGTCGCGGACCTGTCCGTCGGCAGCTCCGCCGTACCCGAGAACCTGCTCGACGCCGACGCGGCCGACCTCGAGTCCCCCGCCGCCGGCACGGCCGGGTGGACCGCCGGGGCGCTGACCCGGGTGTCACGCACCGACTCGGCCGGCGCGGTGGGCACCTCGGCCCTGATGCTCACCGCGACCGGCAGCGGCCAGATCAGCACGTCCAGTCGCAAGGTCGCGGGCACGGCCGGCACCACGTACACCTCGGTCGCGTCGTTCCAGGCCGGCACCGCCGGGCGCAAGGTCCGGGCGGGCCTGGCCTTCACCGACGGCACCGGCAAGGTCACCCGGCTGGCAACGCAGAACATGGCCACCGTCGATCCGGCTACCGGCTGGGTGACGAGCTCGTACTCGGCGAGCGCGCCGGCCGGCACGGTCACCGTGCAGGCCTTCCTCATGGTCGAGGGCGCCGTCACCGGCGAGGTGCACCTGCTCGACCGCCTCGGCCTGGTCACCGGCACCGCGACCGAGCAGTGGGCGGACCAGTCCGGCCTGGCGGGCAGCTACCAGGTGGTCGCCTACCGTGCGGGCAGCGGTGACAACTCCGGCGTCGTCGGCGTCAGCGCCTCCTGATCCCGATCGGCCCGGCAGTGGCAATACTGCCGGGCCGGCCTCAAGACCGGCTCAGGACGACCTCCGGAAAGAGACAAGCCGGGGAGATCTAGAGCGTCACCGGTAGTCCCTGCAGCCCGTGGCTGCGGTAGGACGGGCGCCAGGCGAGCCGGTCGGCGGGTACGCCGAGCGCCAGGCCGGGGAACCGCTCCAGCAGCGCGCCGACCGCGACCTCGGTCTCCAGCCGGGCGAGTGCGCTGCCGAGGCAGTGGTGGATGCCGTGGCCGAACGCCAGGTGTGCGTTGTCCTCCCGTGCCACGTCGAACCGGTCGGGGTCGGGGAAGCGGCCGGGGTCGCGGTGCGCGGTGGCCAGGCAGAGCAGCACGGTGTCGCCGGCCGGGACGGTGTGCCCGTCGATGTGGACGTCCTCGACGGGGAACCGGCGGATGGCGTACGGGACCGGGCTGGCGAAGCGGAGCATCTCCTCGACGGCCGAGGGCATCGCGGCGGGATCGGCGCGCAGGGCGGCCAGCTGCTCGGGGTGGGTGAGCAGCGCGAGGACGCCGTTGCCGATCAGGTGGACGGTCGTCTCGTAGCCGGCCCAGAGGATGAGGAACGCCAGCGAGGTCAGCTCGTCCTCGCCGAGCCGGTCGCCGTCCTCGTCGCGGAGGCCGATCAGGGCGGTGATCAGGTCGTCCCCGGGCCGGGCGCGTTTGCCCGCGACCAGGTCGGCCAGGAGCCGGTGCAGGCCGAGGACGGCCTCCCGCGCCAGCTCCGGTGGCTGCGACGGCGCTGGCGTGAGCAGGGTTGCGGTCCAGGTGCGGAACCGCTCGCGGTCGTCGGACGCCACGCCGAGCAGCTCACCGATGACCGTGACCGGCAGCGGCACAGCGAGGTCCGCCACCAGGTCGCCGTGGCCGCGCTCGGCGATGCGGTCGAGCAGCCGTGCGGTGAGGCGGCGCACGTAGGGGCGCAGCTGCTCGACGCGGCGGGCGGTGAACTCCCGCGACACCAGGCGGCGCAGCCGGGTGTGGTCCGGGGGATCGAGGTTCAGCAGGTTCGCGTCCAGTGCCGGCGGCAACGCGAAGCCGCGGTAGCCGCCCGCGGAGTTGCGTTTGTTCAGCGACAGCCGCGGGTCGTTGAGCAGCGCGCGTATGTCGGCGTAGCGGGTGACCAGCCAGACCGGCGTCCCGTCCGGCGTGACGGCCCGGTGCACCGGGCCGGACGTCCTGAGTCGGGACAACGCCGGGTAGGGGTCCGCCATGAAGCCGGCGTCGTCCGTCAACACGAACGGGTGCTGCCGGTTCAAAGTGGATGCCACGCAATCTCCTCAGCCGTTGCGGTTCAGCACCGGGCCGAACAGCCGCTGCGCCTGCTCGGCGCGCAGCCCGACGAACGTGCCGGTCGCCGTGACCAGCACGGTATCGGGCTCTGCGGCGGTGGCGATGGTCCCGTGCGCGGTCACCCGCCGCCCGTCGACCGCGCTCACCTCGGCGGTCAGGCGCAGCGGCGTCAACAGCGGCACCGGCGCGCGGTAGGCGGTGTCGAGGCGCACCGTCATGCCCGGGTGGCCGGACGTGCTCACCGCGTACCCGAGCATCTGGTCTAGCAGCATCGCGCTCACGCCGCCGTGCACGAACCTCGGTGGACCCTCGAAGGCGAGCCCGAGCGTGCAGTAGCCGACCGCCGTCCCGCCGATGTGCTCGATGCGCAGCGGCGGGGCCAGCGCGCTTCCCGTGCCGGTCACCGGGTTGTACATCCGGACCCCGTCGAGCAGGTCGTCGGCGCTCGGCAGCTGGTCCCGGTCGCGGATCCGCTCGCCCAGCGGGGCCGCGACCTGGCGGATCCGTTCGGCGGCGCGGCGCAGTTCGTCGGTCGGCGCCTCGGTCGCGGTCGCGTGCTCGACCAGGATCCGCAGCGCCTCACCGAGCTCGCCGATGGCGGTGCGCCGTAGGTTCCGCGCCGGTTCGGCCCAGCCGATCCGGTCGCCGACGGCCTCGGGTGCGGCATGGCTGTCCGTCAACGCACATCCCCCGACCGGTCATCGGCGCACCTGGCCGGCGCGCACGTACAGCATCAGGTTCTATCAGCGTTGCCGCAGCTGAGGCCTCTGACCCTAGTGAAACTCATCACACTGCTATAACCTGTTCTAGTTGTTCGGATGAGCGGCTGGGGATGCCATGACGGTCACCGTGGAGTACGACGTCGTCGTTGTCGGCGCCGGCGCTGCCGGGATGGCGGCCGCACTGGCGACCGCCCGCAACGGATTGAGCACCGTGGTGCTCGAGAAGGCGCCGGTGTACGGCGGCTCGGCGGCCCGCTCGGGCTCCGGCATCTGGATACCCAACAACGAGGTGATCCTGGCCGCCGGGGTGCCGGACACGCCCGAGAAGGCGGACACCTACCTGGCCGCCGTGGTCGGGCCCGACGTGCCCGCCGCGCGACGGCGGGCGTTCCTGTCGAACGGCCCAGCCATGATCTCGTTCCTGCAGCGCTGGACGCCGCTGCGGTTCCGCTGGATGGAGAGCTACTCCGACTACTACCCCGAGCTGCCCGGCGGCATGCCGAACGGCCGCTCGATCGAGCCGTCCGCGCTGGACGCCAACATCCTCGGCGCCGAGTACGCCAACCTGAACCCGGCGTACATGCCGACGCCGGACGGCACCGTGGTCTACACAGTGGACTACAAGTGGCTGACGCTCATCGCCCGGCACCCGAACGGCCTGGCGACCGCGTCCCAGATCGTGTGGCGCTACCTGCAGGCCGTCGCGGCCGGGCAGCGGCCGATCACCATGGGGCAGGCGCTCGCCGGCGGCCTGCGCGCCGGCCTGCTGGCCGCGGACGTGCCGGTCTGGCTGAACACGCCGCTTGTCGACCTGCATGTCTCCGGTGGCCGGGTGGCCGGGGTGCTGGCCAACCGCGACGGCGCCGAGCTGCTGGTCCGGGCCCGGCGCGGCGTCATCGTCGGCAGCGGCGGCTTCGAGCACAACGAGCGGATGCGCAAGCAGTTCCAGCAGGCGCCGATCGGCGTCGACTGGACCGTCGGCGCCGCGTCCAACACCGGCGACGGCATCGAGGCCGGGCAGCGGGCCGGCGCCGCACTGGAGCTGATGGACGACGCCTGGTGGGGGCCGATGATCCCGCTGCCGGAGGGCCCCTACTTCTGCCTGTCCGAGCGGACGTTGCCCGGCACCGTGTTCGTCAACGGCGCCGGCCGGCGCTTCGTCAACGAGGCCGCGCCGTACAGCGACGTCGTGCACGTCATGTACGCCAAGAACACCGAGGCGGCACCCACCATCCCGTGCTGGATGATCACCGACCAGGACTACCGCAACCGCTATCTGTTCAAGGACCTGTCGCCCGCGCTGCCCTATCCCGACGCCTGGTACGCCGGCGGCGCACTCCGCAAGGACTGGACCATCGAGGGCCTGGCCGGGAAGATCGGGGTGCCGGCGGCCGCCCTGCGTGCCACGGTGAACCGGGCCAACGCGCAGGCCCGCGCCGGTAGGGACACCGACTTCGCCCGCGGCGACAGCGGCTACGACGCCTACTTCGCCGATCCCACCAACCGGCCCAGCCCGTGCCTCGCGCCGATCTGGCTGCCGCCCTTCTACGCGTTCAAGATCGTGCCCGGTGACCTGGGCACGAAGGGCGGCATGCGCACCGACGGCCGGGCTCGCGTGCTGCGCCCGGACGGCTCGGTGATCCCCGGCCTCTACGCCGCCGGCAACGCCAGCGGCGCGGTCATGGGGCGCAGCTACGCCGGAGCTGGCTCCACCCTCGGGCCGGCCATGACCTTCGGGTACGTGGCCGGGCTCGACATCGTCGCCGGCTCACCCGGCTGAGCGACGACCCGCCCAACAAGGAGGAGACATGCCCAAGGTCAGCGTCTCGGCCGGTGTGGCCGCCGGACCCGACAAGGTCTGGCAGCTCGCCGTGGACCTGCCACGAGTTCCCGAGTGGAACACCATGCACGAGGGGTTCACCGGGGAGGTTCCGGAGACCCTCACCGAGGGCGCCACGTACAAGCAGCGGGTGAAGCTGATGGGCATGCCCGCCGAGATGTCCTGGCGGGTGACCACCGCCGAGGCGCCCAAGCGGATCGAGCTCTCCGGCGACGGCCCGATGGGCGTCAAGGCGCGCAACGGTTTCCTGATCGAACCGGATGGGGACGGCTCGCAGGTCACCTACGAGATGGAGTTCATCGGTCCGGCGCTGGCCGGTCCGATGGGCGGCATGCTGGAGAAGCAGGCCGGCCAGGCGGCCGAGAAGGCGCTCGCCAAGTTCACCGCACTGCTCGGCTGACCCGCTGCGCCGGCCGCGCCGCTCACCGCAGCAGGAGGCGGCTGGCCAGCTCCAGGTGGTTGACCACGTCGTTGGCCGAGGCGCGGCGGGTCACCCACGCCACCAGGTTGGACAGCCACACGTCGCCGATGACCCGCGCCTTGGCCCGGTCGTCGGCGGTCGGCTCGCCGTCGTGCATGGCCCGGGTGAACATGTCCTCCATCAGCCGGGCGACGGCGTTGACCTCGGCGCTGGCCGAGGGGTCGGCGAACATGAAGGCCCGGGTCATCGCCTCGGTGACCAGCGGTTCGCGCTGCATCGCCCGGGTCACCCGGCCGAGCACGTAGAGGGTCCGCTCGTGTGGCGTCTCGCCCGGGATCGGCTTGCGGTCCAGCTTGTCCTGCAACTCCTCGAGCTCCAGGGCCAGGGCCGACACCAGAAGGTGGATCTTGGAGGGGAAGTAGCGGTAGAGGGTGCCGAGGGCGACCTCGGCCTTCTCCGCGACCGTGCGCATCTGCACCGCCTCGTAGCCGCCCTTGGACGCGAGCTGCAGCGTTGCCTCGAGGATCCGCCGGCGTCGATCCCGCTGCGCGGCCGAGCCCTGCTCCGCCTCCGCGCCGCCGAGCGCGCTCCGGCCGGCTCCCGTGCTGGTATTGGTTCTCGACGCTGCCATGGTGACCTCTCGCGGCGATCCGGCCGCGGTCAGTGACCGGGCCCAAGTCCTCCCACCAGCGTACCAATGGTGTGTTGCCGCGCCGTGTCGGCGACGGGTGGCGCGCCCAAATTGAAACGTGTTCTAATTGCTGGACGGTGCTCGGGAACGGGAGGCTTGACGTGGGGGTGGGTCCGGACTTCCGGTTGGACGAGGCACAGGAGACCGTCGCCCGCCTCGCCGGCGAGGTGCTGGACGGCAACGCGGACACGCCGGAGCGGGCGTGGAAGGCGCTCGGCCAGGCGGGCCTGCTGTCGCTGGCGGTGCCGTCCCGGCTCGGCGGCTCCGGGCTCGGCATGCTGGAGGTCGGCCTCGTGCTGACCGAGGTCGGCCGTCGCGCGGTCGCGGTGCCGGCGCTGTCCACGCTGGCCCTCGGCGTGCTGCCGGTGGCCCGCTGGGGTGCGCCCGGGCAGCAGCGTGAACTCCTGGCCGGCGTGGGGGAGGGGCGGGTCCTGACCGCCGCCGTGTCCGAGCCGTCCGATCCGCTGCCGGTGTCCCCGCGCACCACGGCCACCGCCGACTGGCGGATCACCGGCACGAAGACCGGCGTCCCGTACGCCGCCGAGGCGCACCGCATCCTGGTGCCGGCGCGGGTGAGCGGCGGCGGGGTGGCGGTCGTCGTGGTCGACCCGGCGGCCGGCGGGGTGTCGCTGCGCCGCACGCCGAACTCGGGCGGGACCCCCGAGTATTCCGTGCGGCTGGACGGGGTCGCGGCGCAGCCGCTCGGCGACGACACCGACGGCGGTTGCGCGCGGGACCTGCACCGCTTCGCCGTGGCCGGCGCCTGCGCCGTCGGCGACGGCGCGCTGGCCGGCGCCCTCCGGCTGACCAGCGAGCACGTCCGCACCCGGCACCAGTTCGGCCGGCCGCTCGCCGCCTTCCAGGCCGTCGCACAGCAGATCGCCGACGTCTACGTCACCGCGCGCACGCTGCACCTGGCGGTGCTCGCCGCGTGCTGGGCGGCCGGCACCGGACGCCCGGCGGACGACGACCTCTGGATCGCCGCGCACTGGCTGACCGCCGAGGCGCCGCCGGCGGTGCGCTCCTGCCACCACCTGCACGGCGGGCTCGGTCTCGCCGCCGACTACCCGCTGCACCGGCACAGCTCCCTGATCCGGGACCTGGTGCGTTTTCTCGGCGGGGCCGAGCACTGCCTGCAGCGGCTGGGAGGACGCGTTGCACATCGACCTGACTGACGGGCAGCGCGCGTTGCGGGCGCGGCTGCGCGTGTACCTGGGCGGGCTGTTGTCGCCGGCACAGCGGGGCGTCCTGCTGCGCGAGCGGCACGGCGCGGCATACCGCGAGGTGGTGGCCAGGATGGGCGCCGACGGCTGGCTGGGGCTGGGTTTCCCCACCCGGTACGGCGGCGGCGGGCTCGGGGCGGTGGAACAGCAGATCTTCGTCAACGAGGCGGCCCGTGCCGACGTGCCGCTGCCCGCGGTCACCCTGCAGACCGTGGCGCCGACGCTGCTGGCGCACGGCACGCCGGAACAGCGGGAGCGCTTCCTGCCGGACATCCTCGCCGGGCGGATCCACTTCGCGATCGGCTACACGGAGCCGGAGGCGGGCACCGACCTGGCCGCGCTGCGCACCCGGGCGGTCCGCGACGGCGACGAGTACGTGGTCAACGGCCAGAAGACCTTCACCACCGGCGCGCACGACGCGGACTACCTCTGGCTCGCCTGCCGGACCGACCCCGGCGCGGACCGCCACCGCGGCCTGTCCGTGCTCATCGTGGACACCCGGGACCCGGGCTACTCGTGGACGCCGATCATCACCTGCGACGGGGCGCACCACGTCAACTCGACATACCTCAGCGACGTCCGGGTGCCGGTGTCGATGCGGGTGGGCGCGGAGAACGGCGGCTGGCGGTTGCTGACCACCCAGCTCAACCACGAGCGGGTGATGCTGGGCCCGGCCGGGCGGCTGGCCGCGCTGCACGATCGGGTACGCGGGTGGGCGGCGACCCGCCGGGACCCGGACGGCGTCGCGCTGCTCGACCTGCCGGACGTGCGCCGGGCGCTGGCCCGGGTGTACGCCGCCTGGCGCGTCAACGAGCTGCTCAACTGGCAGGTGACCGGCGCGGAGCCGGCCGGTGCCGCCGACGCCTCGGCCACCAAGGTCTTCGCGTCGGAGCGGCTGCTGCGGCTCGGCCAGGAGCTTGAGGAGATGGTCGGACGCTACGGCGACCCCACCGACGAGGCGACCGCCGACCTCGCGTCCTGGTGGGACGTCCAGGCCAAACGCAACCTCGTGCTGACCTTCGGCGGCGGGGTGAACGAGATCCAGCGGGAACTCATCGCAACCGCGGGCCTCGGCCTGCCCCGGGTACCGCGGTAGCCAGGGTGGAGGCGCGCATGGACGACGCGATCGAGCTGGCCGCGCGGCGGATCGCCGCGGCCGGCGAGGGCCCGGCGCGGCTCGCCCGGGACCCGGTGAACCTGCCGGCGATCCGCGGCTGGCTGGAGGCGCTCGGCGACACCAACCCCTGCTATGAGAGCCGGGGCGTCGCCCCGCCGGCGATGGCACAGGTGTGGACGATGCGCGGGCTGCGCCCGGCCGACGACGATCAGGGCGATCCGCTGCGGGCCATGTCCACGGTGCTCGACGAGGCCGGCTTCACCTCGGTGGTGGCGACCGACTGCGAGCAGACCTACCACCGGTACCTGCGCGCCGGCGAGCGGGTGGCCGTGCGGAGCCGCCTGGTGGAGGTGTCCGGACCCAAGCGCACCGCGCTGGGCGAGGGCTGGTTCGTCACCACCGAGAGCACCTGGTACGTCGGGGACGATCCGGTGGCCACCATGCGGTTCCGGGTGCTGAAGTTCCGTCCGGCGGCGCCGCCGGCCGCCGCCGAACCCGCGATGCGGCCCGCGGTCGGCCCGGACACCGCGTTCTTCTGGGCCGGCACGGCCGCCGGCGAGCTGCGGATACAGCGCTGCGAGGGTTGCGGCGCGCTGCGCCATCCGCCGGGACCGGGCTGCCCGCGCTGCGGCGCCACGAAGCCCGGGTACGTCGTGGCCGCCGGCACCGGCCGGGTCTACAGCTACGTGGTGCACCGTCACCCGCCGCTGCCCGGCCGGCGGCTGCCGGTGGTGATCGCCCTGGTCGAGCTCTCGGAGGGGGTACGCATGGTCGGCGAGCTGCGCGGCACGGCGCCCGGCGAGGTGTGCATCGGCGCGCCCGTGCGGGTGGAGTTCGTGCGGGTGGACGACGAGCTGACGCTGCCGGCCTGGCGGGTGACGCCATGAACGTCGGCGCGGCGCTGCCGCCGCTGCGGCTCGAGGTGACGCCCACGATGGTGATCAGCACGGCGCTGGCCACCCGCGACTTCCAGGACGTGCACCACGACCGGGACGCGGCGGTCCGCCGCGGCGGCCGGGACATCTTCCTCAACATCCTCACCACCACCGGCCTGGTGCAGCGCTACGTCACCGACTGGGCGGGTCCGCTGGCCGTGGTGCGCGGGATCGCGGTCCGGCTCGGCGCACCCTGCTACGCCAACGACACGCTGACCCTCAGCGGCCGGGTGACCGAGGTCGACGGCGGCGGCGACTGCGTGGTCGCGGTGGTCGGGCGTACCGCGGACGGCGAGCATGTCCGTGGCACGGTCCGGGTGTCGCCGTGATCGCGCGGACGGCCGCGATCGCCGGCATCGCGGCGACCGAGTTCTCCAAGGACTCCGGCCGCAGCGAGCTGCGGCTCGCGGTCGAGGCCACCCGAGCGGCGCTGGACGACGCCGGCCTGACCCCGGCCGACGTCGACGGCATGGTCACGTTCGCGATGGACGACAACGCGGAGATCGCGGTGGCCCGCGAGCTGGGCGTCGCCGAGCTGAGCTTCCTCAGCCGGATCGGCTACGGCGGCGGCGCGGCGTGCGCGGTCGTGCAGCAGGCGGTGCTCGCCGTCGCGGCCGGGCTGGCCGAGGTGGTGGTCTGCTACCGCGCGCTCAACGAGCGGTCCGGGCGCCGGTTCGGGCGGGCCGCCGCGGAGCTGGCACAGGCGCGCACGTCCGCCGGCTTCGACGCGGGCTGGCACTACCCGATGGGGCTGGCCACGCCGGCCGCGATGGTCGCCATGGTGGCCCGGCGCTACCTGCACGAGTTCGGTGCGAGCACCGACGACTTCGGCCGGGTGGCGGTGGCGGCCCGCCGGCACGCGGCCACGAACCCGCACGCCTGGTTCCACGGCCGGCCGATCACCCTGGACGAGCACCGCGACTCCCGGTGGATCGCCGAGCCGCTGCGGCTGCTGGACTGCTGCCAGGAGAGCGACGGCGCGGTCGCGGTGGTGGTCACCTCGGTGCGGCGGGCCCGCGACCTGGCGCGGCCGCCGGCGGTGGTCTGCGCCGCGGCGCAGGGCAGCGGCCCGGACCAGTTCGTGATGACCAGCTACTACCGCGACGAGGTGGCCGCCCTGCCCGAGATGGGGGTGGTGGCCCGCCAGCTCTGGCGGCAGTCCGGCTTCACCGCGTCCGACGTGCGCACCGCCGTGCTCTACGACCACTTCACGCCGTACGTGCTCATGCAGCTGGAGGAGCTGGGGTTCTGCGGGCGCGGCGAGGCCCGGCACCTGGTCGCCGACGGCGGGATCGAGCTGGGCGGCCGGCTTCCGGTCAACCCGCACGGCGGGCAGCTCGGCGAGGCGTACATCCACGGCATGAACGGCATCGCCGAGGCCGTGCGCCAGGTCCGCGGCACCGCGGTCAACCAGGTCGCCGGCGACGGGCCGGTGCTTGTCACCGCGGGCACCGGCGTGCCGACCAGCGGCCTGATCCTCAGCGCGGCGTGATCAGGGCGTCGGACAGCGCGGGCGCGTCGTCCCGGTCGGCCACCGTGGCGCGCAGCAGCAGCCGGCCGTCCTCGCGCCAGATGCGGGTGCGCAGCGTCTCGCCCGGGAAGACCACGCCGGCGAACCGGCAGGAGTAGCCGGCCACCCGGTCCGGGTCGCCGTCCAGCGCGGCGTCCACCGCCGCCTTGGCCACGATTCCGTACGTGCAGAGGCCGTGCAGGATCGGGCGGGGGAAGCCGGCCGCGGCGGCGAACGCCGGGTCGACGTGCAGCGGGTTGCGGTCGCCGCACAGCCGGTACCAGAGCGCCTGCCGCGGGTCGGTGCGGCTGAGCACCTCGACGTCCGGTGCGCGCGCCGGCACCGGCACCCGGGTGTCCGGCCCGCGGTCGCCGCCGAAGCCGCCCTCGCCCTTCGCGAAGATGCTGATCCGGCTGGTGAACAGCGGGGTGGTCGTCTCGGTGACCACGACCGCGGCGCTGCCCTTGTCGTAGACGGCGGCGATGCGCGACCCGGCGTGGGTCCGCCCGCCGGGCGGGATCGGGCGGTGCATGATCAGCTCCTGCCGGCCGTGCACGACCCGCCGCAGGTCGACCTCGACGCCGGGCATGGACACCTTCGGCGGCTCGGTGTCCCGCAGCGTGGTGGCCACCGTGGCGAAGGTGGGCAGCACGCCGCGCAGGGCGCCCTCGTAGACGTACCGGAGCTCGTCGGCGCCGGCACCGACGGCCAGGTGGTAGAGCAGCACGTCGGTGCTGTCCCAGCGCAGGTCGCGCCCGGGCAGCTCGGCGCCGACGGCGATGTCGGGATCGATCGGCATCAGTCCTCCTCGGTTGGTGCCACTGCGGCCACCGGGTCGGCCGGGTCGGCGGCGGTGGCGGCGAGGTCGAGCGCGGCCAGGTAGCCGAACGTGATGGCCGGGCCGAGCGTGGCGCCGGCGCCCGCGTAGCCGCGCCCCATCACCGACGCGCCGGCGTTGCCCGCCGCGTACAGCCGGGGGATGGGCGTGCCGTCGTCGCGCAGCACCCGGGCCCGCTCGTCGGTGCGCAGCCCGCCCTTGGTGCCCAGGTCGCCCGGCACCACCCGGAAGGCGTAGAAGGGCGGCTTGCGCAGCCGGCCGAGGCACGGGTTGGGCCGGTTGCGCGGGTCGCCGTAGTACCGGTCGTAGGCCGAGTCGCCGCGCTGGAAGTCGTCGTCGTGACCGCGGTCGGCGAACTCGTTGAACCGCCGCACCGTCTCGCGCAGCGCCGCCGCGGGTACGTCGATCCGCCCGGCCAGTTCGTCCAGGGTGCCCGCCCGGTGCGCCACCCCGGCGTCGAACCAGCGGCCGGGCAGCGGCGCCCGGGGGCCGCGCCCGGCGAAGAGGTAGCGGTCCCGGTACGTCTGGTCGGTGACCAGCCAGGCCGGCGTGTTCGGCCCGTGCTCACCGTCGCGGGCGAGCATGGCGTGCACGGCGTCGACGTAGGGCGCCGACTCGTTGACGAACCGGCGCCCGGCGGAGTTGACCAGGACGCACCCGGGCAGATTGCGCTCGGCGAGGCAGAAGTACGGCCCGCCGGGGAACGGGATGGACGGTCCCCACCACGCCTCGTCCATCAGGTCCAGCGCCGCGCCGAGCCGCCGGCCCGCCTCGATGCCGTCGCCGGTGTTGCCCGGCGCGCCGACCGTCCACGCGGTGCCGACCGGCTGGTATCGCCGGCGCATCGGCTCGTTCTGCTCGAATCCGCCGCTGGCGAGCACCACGCCGCGGCGGGCCCGCAGCATGCTCCGCCCGTCCTGCCCGGCACGGATGCCGGTGACCCGGTCCCCGTCGATCAGAAGTTCGGTCATCGGCGTGCCGAGCCGGACCGGGACGCCCGCGGCGCGCAGCCCGACCCGCAGCCCGGCGGCGAGCGCCTGACCCATGGTGAGCAGCGGCCGCCGCCGGAGCCGGTTGACGACGCTGCCGCCTGCGAGCCGGACCGCGGTGAGCACCGAGCGGGGGTGGCGGCCGGCCAGCGACAACCACCGGTAGTCGGCCGCGGTCACCGCCATGCCGTTCGGCGCGGCGCGGTACGGCGGGGCGAGCGTGTTCCGGTCGGGGCCGAGCAGCCGGGCGTCGAGCGGCCGCGGGTCGACGGTGCGGCCGCCGGGCAGGCCGCCGGGCGCCTCGGGATGGTAGTCGGGATAGCCGGGCACCCAGGCGAAGTCCAGCGGGGTGTGCGCGCGGACGAACGCGAGCGCGGCCGGCCCGTACGCGATCAGCGCCTGCCGGCGGGCCGGGGCCACCTCCTCGCCGGCGACGTGGTCCAGGTAGGTCCGCGCCGCGGCGTCGCTGTCGGCGACGCCGGCCCGGCGGAGCACCTCGTTGCCCGGAAGCCAGAGCCCGCCGCCCGAGCGGGCGGTCGAACCGCCGAAGACGCCGGCCTTCTCGACGACGATCGCGCTGAGCCCGTGCCGCGCCGCGGCGAGCGCGGCGGTCATGCCGGCGGCGCCGCTGCCGACCACGACCACGTCGAATTCCGCCTCATCCACAGTCACTAGAACAGGTTATAGTTAGTCGCGCTCTGGTGCTATCACTAAAAGGGAAATGCTCTTGATACGTGTTTCAGAAGCCGGGAGGATCGGTGACCGAGCCGTGGGACGAGTCCACTGACGTCGTGGTGGTGGGCTTCGGCGCGGCGGGCGCCTGCGCCGCGATCGAGGCGGCCGAGTCCGGCGCCGGGGTGCTCGTGCTGGACCGGTTCGCCGGCGGCGGCGCCACCGCGATCTCCGGCGGAGTCGTCTACGCCGGCGGGGGCACGCCGCAGCAGCTCGCGGCGGGCGTGACCGACACGCCACAGGCGATGTTCGACTACCTGAGCCAGGAGGCCGGCGACGTCGTCTCGGCGGCGACCCTGCGGCGGTTCTGCGACACCAGCGTCGGCATGACGGTCTGGCTGGAGGCGCGCGGCGTGCCGTTCAACGGCCGCCTGTGCCCGTACAAGACGTCGTACCCGACCGACCGGCACTACCTCTACCAGTCCGGCAGCGAGTCGTCGTTCGCACACCTCGCCCCGCCGGCGCCCCGCGGGCACCGCGCCTACGGCCGCGGCACGTCCGGGCGCGTGCTGTTCGCCGGGCTCGCCGCGGCCGCCCGTGCCCGCGGCGCCGAGATCCTCGCGCAGACCCGCGCCGAGCACCTGGTCACCGACCCGGACGGCCGGGTGGCCGGCGTGCGGTGCCGCACCCTGCGCGGCGCGCCCGCCTGGGCCCGGATCGGCCACCGCGTCCTGCACCGGTGGTCGGTCAAGCCCGGCCTCTACCTGCCCGCGCTCGGCCGGGCCCTGCACCGGCCGGTGGCGTGGCTGGAGCGCCGGTACGGCCGCCCGCTGCGGATCCGCGCCCTGCGCGGCGTCGTGCTCGCCAGCGGCGGGTTCGTGTTCAACTCGCGGATGCTGCGCGAACACGCCCCGGACTACCGCGGCGGGCTGCGGCTGGGCACGCCCGGCGACGACGGCTCCGGCATCCGGATGGGCGCCGCCGTCGGCGCCGGCACCGGGCACCTCGACCGGGTCACCCTCTGGCGCTTCCTCAGCCCGCCGGCCGCGCTGCTGTCGGGCCTGCTGGTGGATCGCGACGGCCGCCGGGTCTGCGACGAGTCCCGCTACGGCGCGGCGATCGGCGACGCCGTGCTGCGCCGCCCCGGCCGGCGGGCGTGGCTGCTCGTCGACGCGGCGATCCTGGCCGAGGCCCGGCGCCAGCTCCGCGGCCAGACGCTCTGGTTCCAGCGGCTGCAGGCGCGGTGGCTGCTGTCCGCCGACCGGGTCGCGGCGCCGACCCTGGCGCGGGTCGCGGCGCGGGCCGGGGTGGATCCGGCGGGCCTGCTGGCCACCGTGGAGGCCTACCGGGCCGGCCCGCCCGACCCCGCCGGCAAGCCGGACGACCTGGTCCGGCCGCTGGTCCGGCCGCCGTACTCGCTCATCGACGTCTCGGTGCGCTCCCGGGCGGCCGCGCCGGCGCCGATGCTGACCCTCGGCGGCCTGCTGGTCGACGAGGCGAACGGGCAGGTGCTGCGGGCCGACGGCAGCGGCGTGCCGGGGCTCTACGCCGCCGGGCGTACCGCCGTCGGCATCTGCTCCCGGTCGTACGTCAGCGGCCTGTCGCTGGCCGACTGCGTCTTCTCCGGCCGGCGGGCGGGCCGGGACGCCGCGACCGCGGACCGAGGAGGGATGCATGCTCACCGAGGCTGATCGCCGGACGCTCGCGGACCGGCTGTACGCCGCCGAGCGGGACCGCGCGCCGATCCCGCCGCTGATCCTGCTCCGGCCGGACCTGGCGGCCGCCGACGCGTACGAGATCCAGCTGCACAACGTGCGCCGCCGGGGCGGCACCGTCGTCGGGCACAAGGTCGGCCTGTCGTCGAAGGCGATGCAGCGGATGATGGGCGTCGACGAGCCCGACTACGGTCACCTGCTGGCCGACATGCGGCTGACGGAGACGGAGCCGGTGGACGCGCGGCGCTTCTGCTTCCCACGGGTCGAGATCGAGGTCGCCTTCCTGCTCGGCGCCGACCTGCCCGGCCGGGACTGCACCGAGGACGACGTGCTGGCCGCCACCGAGGCGTACGCGCCGTCGATCGAGCTGATCGACAGCCGGATCGAGGACTGGCGGATCAGCCTGGCTGACACGATCGCCGACAACGCCTCCTCGGCCGGCTTCGTCGTCGGCGCGGCGCGCGTGCGGCCGTCGGCCATCGACATCCGCGGCATCGACGCGGTGCTGTACCGGGGCGCTGAGGCGGTCGCGCAGGGCCGCTCCGACGCGGTGCTCGGCAATCCGGTGACCGCGGTCGCCTGGCTGGCGCGGACGGTCGCGGCCTTCGGGGTGCGGCTCCGCGCCGGGCATCTCGTGCTGCCGGGCGCCTGCGCCCGCGCCGTGGACGCGCACCCGGGCGACGAGTTCCGGGCGGTCTTCACCGGCCTCGGCGAGGTCGGTCTCTCGTTCGCGGAGGTGTCGGATGGGTAAGGTCACGGCCGCCGTCGTCGGTTCCGGCAACATCGGCACCGACCTGCTGCACAAGCTGCTGCGCTCGCCGCTGATCGAGCCGCGCTGGATGGTCGGCATCGACCCGGGCAGCCCGGGGCTGCGCCGCGCCGCCGACCTGGGCGTGGCGACCAGCGCGGCCGGCGCGGACTGGCTGCTCGCCCGGGACCCGCTGCCCGACCTGGTCTTCGAGGCCACCTCGGCGGCCGTGCACCGGGCCAACGCGCCGCGCTACGCGGCCGCCGGGATCCGGGTGGTCGACCTGACCCCGGCCGCGATCGGGCCGTACGTGGTCCCGGAGGTCAACCTCCGGGCCCACCTGGACGCACCCAACGTCAACCTCATCACCTGCGGCGGCCAGGCGACCATCCCGATGGTGTACGCGGTGTCCCGGGTGACGCCGGTCGCGTACGCCGAGGTGGTGGCGACCGTGGCGGCGCGCTCGGCCGGCCCGGGTACCCGGGCGAACATCGACGAGTTCACCCGCACCACCTGCCGGGCCATTGAGCGGGTCGGCGGCGCGGGGCGCGGCAAGGCGATCATGGTGCTCAACCCGGCCGACCCGCCGCTCATCATGCGCGACACGGTGTTCTGCGCGGTGGGCTCCGAGGTGGACACCGGCGCGGTGACCGACTCGATCGTGGCGATGGCCGCCGCCGTGGCCCGCTACGTGCCGGGCTACCGGCTGCTGAACGAGCCGCAGTTCGACCCGCCGTCGGCGGCGACCGGCGGGATGAGCCGGGTCGCGATCTTCGTCGAGGTCGCCGGCGCCGGCGACTTCCTGCCCGCGTACGCCGGCAACCTGGACATCATGACCGCCGCCGCGACCCGGGTCGGCGAGGAGCTCGCCCGGTCCGCGGTGCCCGCCTGAACCGCCGTCTTCACCCCGGAGGCCCGCATGCTGCCCCGCCGCTTCTCCGCCGACCTGGACCTGCGGGTCACCGACTCCGCGCTGCGCGACGGCTCGCACGCCAAGCGCCACCAGTTCACCGCCGCCGAGGTGGCCGCGGTGGTCGCCGCCCTGGACGCGGCCGGCGTGCCGGTGATCGAGGTGACGCACGGCGACGGCCTGGGCGGATCGTCGTTCACCTACGGGCTGAGCCACACCCCGGAGCAGGAGCTGATCGCGGTCGCGGTGCGGACCGCGACCCGGGCGAAGATCGCGTTCCTGATGCTGCCCGGCGTCGGCGTCATCGACGACATCCGCGAGGCGGCCGGCAACGGCGCGAGCGTGTGCCGGATCGCCACGCACTGCACCGAGGCCGACATCGCCGTCCAGCACTTCGGTCTGGCCCGCGACCTCGGGCTGGAGACCGTCGGCTTCCTGATGATGGCGCACTCCCAGGCGCCGGAGGCGCTGGCCCGGCAGGCCCGGATCATGGCCGATGCCGGCTGCCAGTGCGTGTACGTCGTCGACTCGGCCGGGGCGCTCGTGCTCGACCAGGTCGGCGACCGGGTCGCCGCCCTCGTGGCGGAGCTGGGCGACGACGCGCAGGTGGGCTTCCACGGGCACGAGAACCTCGGCCTCGGCGTGGCCAACTCGGTGCTGGCCGCGCGGGCCGGCGCCACCCAGATCGACGGCAGCACCCGGCGGTTCGGCGCCGGCGCCGGGAACACGCCGGTGGAGGCGTTCGTCGGCGTCTGCGACAAGCTCGGCATCCGCACCGGCATCGACTTCTTCGCCATCGTGGACGCGGCCGAGGACGTGGTGCGCCCGACCATGCCGGACGAGTGCCGGCTGGACCGGCTCGCGCTGATCATGGGGTACGCGGGCGTCTACTCCAGCTTCCTCACGCACGCCTTCACGCTGGGGCAGCGCTACGGGGTGTCCGGTGCGGAGATCCTGGTGCGGGCGGGGGAGCGCCGGCTGGTCGGCGGCCAGGAGGACCAGCTCATCGATATCGCGGTCGGGCTCAGCCGGGAGGCGGCCGGGCTCAGTAGTAGGTGACGGACACCCTCTCGCTGCGGGCGACGGCCTGGCAGGCCAGGATGTAGCCGTCGGCGAAGTCCTCGTCCTCCAGCACCTCGTTGTGCACCAGGTCGACCTCGCCGGTCAGCAGCCGGCACGCGCACGCACCGCAGTTGCCCTGCCGGCACGAGTACGGCGGGTTCAGCCCGGCCGAGATGATCACGTCGAGCAGCCGGGTGCCGGCCGGCCAGGCCAGGTGATGGGTCTGCCCGTCGAGGGTCACCTCGGCGGTGGCGTCCCGCGCCCCGGCCGGCGGTCCGGCCGCGTCCGGCGCCGCCGCGCACGGCAGGGCGTCGAAGCGCTCGATGCGGGTGCGCCGCTCGGGCACGCCGGCGTGCCGCAGCGCCTCGAGGGCCACCAGGACGAACGGTTCCGGGCCGCAGACGAAGGCCTCCCGATCCGTGTACGCGGACAGCAGCGGCGCCAGCGCGTCCCGGCTCGGCGCGCCGCGGTCGCCGTCCAGCCAGTGCGTCACCGTCAACCGGTCGCCGTGGCGCTCGCACAGCGCGGTCAGCTCCGCGTCGAAGATGACCGAACGCCGGTCCCGGTTGGCGTACACCAGGGCGAGCCGGCCGCGCCCGGCGGCCAGCACCGACTTGATGATGGCCATTACGGGGGTGATGCCGCTGCCGCCGGCGAGCAGCAGCAGGTCGTCGTCGAGCGACGCGGGGGTGAAGAACCCGGCCGGCGGCGCGAGGTCCAGGGCTGCGCCGGCCCGCACGTGGTCGCAGATCCAGTTGGAGGCCTGACCGTCGGGTACCCGCTTCACGGTGATCCGCAGATGCTCGTCGGTGTGCGGGGAGCTGGAGAGCGAGTAGGACCGGGCGAAGACCCGGCCGCCGTCCCGGACGCGGACCGTGAGGTACTGCCCGGGCCGGTAGGAGAAGGCCGCCGCGAGCTCCGGCGGCACCGGCAGCACGAGCGTGTGCGCGTCGGGGGTCTCGGTGATGACCTCGGCGACCAGGAGCCGGTGGAACGACGGGGTAGCGGCGCCGTTCTGTTCCATCACGCCACCTCCAGGCGGCCCTCGTGCACCGCCCGCTCGATGCTGTCGCGCAGGCTGGGGCAGGACGGTACCAGGGCGGTGGGGCGGCCGTCGGCGGCCAGCGCGGCGAGCTCGTCGCACTCGCGGGTGGCCGCGGTGGTCCACTGCACGCTCGTCTGCTGCGGGCTCGACTTCTTCGCCCGCACCCGGGCGCCGCACCGGCCGCAGCGCAGCTCGGCGAGGCCGCCCTCCAGGTACGCGCGCTGCTCTGCCAGCGTGTCGGCCCGGGTCATGAAGGCCGCGCCGGGCTGGTCTGGCGGGCCTGGTTCTCGGCCACCTCGGCCTCCCAGGCCTGCACCGCCCGGGTGGTGTCCACCTCGAACTCGTACCGGGCCACCATGTCGTCGGTCACGTCCTCGACGTCCACATAGAACTGTTCGTACCAGCGGCGCAGCTGGTACACCGGGCCGTCCTCGGCGCACAGCAGCGGATTGTCGATCCGGCTCTTGTTCTGCCAGATCTCCACGTCCTGCAGGAAGCCCAGCCCGATGCTCTTGGAGAACCGGGCCGCCGCCCTCTCGGCCTGCGCGGTGGTCAGGCCCGGCAGCCGCTTGACGATGACTCCCCATTGCAGCACGAACGAGGTCGGCGTGACCGGGTAGTGGCAGTTGATCAGCACCGACTCGACGCCGATTCCCTGCCAGTCGTGGTGCAGATAGTCGATCATGTACGACGGCCCGTAGTACGCGGCCTCGGAGCGCAGCGTCGCGTCGCCGGACTGGGCCGCGGCGATCGGCACGTCCGGCCGCGGCCGGGTATGCAGGAACTGCGCCGCCACGTGGCCCTCCAGGACGTTCTTGAAGAACGTGGGGAAGGCGAAGTGGATGTAGAAGAAGTGCGCCATGTCCACCACGTTGTCGATGACCTCGCGGCAGTTCGCGCCGTCGATCCTGACCGAGTCCCAGGTCCACGGGCTCCACTCGTCGGAGAACGCGCCCTCGATGCGGGGTATGGCGAGCTCGGCCGGGGGCCGGGAGCCCTGCGGGTCGTTCCAGACGAACAGCTGGCGGTTCTCCTCCTGGGTGATCCACGACCGGGTCCGGGCCCGCAGCGGCACCCGGTGCGCGTAGGGCACCGCCTGGCACCGGCCGTCGCCGCCCCAGCGCCAGTCGTGGAACGGGCAGGCGACCGCGTCCCCCTTGACGGTGCCCATGGTGAGGTCGCCGCCCATGTGCCGGCAGTAGCCGTCGAGCACCTGCAGGGCACCGGTGGAGTCGGCGAACACGACGAGCTTGGTGCCGAAGGCCTCGATGGCGTGCGGTCTGCCGTCGCGGAAGGAGTCGGCGAGCCCGAGGCAGTGCCATCCCCTGGCGAACCTGGTCGGTGGAGCCCCGGTGTCGATCGTCCGTGCTGCTGCCTCGCCGTTGCTCATGAGCCGCTCTCCAGGTCCTATGGAACGCGTTGCAGATGTTGCCGCGTAGGCGGTGGTCCTGTAGGTAGAACGTGTTCTAGTATAGGGGCCGGGTGGTTCGTCAGCCAACCCGGTGGAGGGATCTCATGGAGACAAGCCCCGGTGCCGCGGTCCGCGCCCGCGTGGAGGAGTTGCTGCCGGTCCTGCGGGACCGCGCCCAGGAGACCGAGGACCGCCGCGTGCTCGCGCCGGAGACGATCAAGTCGCTGGCCGAGACCGGGTTCTTCCGGCTCCTGCAGCCGGCCCGGTTCGGCGGCATCGAGGCGGACCCGCTGACCTTCCTCGGCGGCGTGCGCGACATCGCCGGCGCGTGCGGCTCGACCGGCTGGGTCGCCTCGGTGATCGGGGTGCACAACTGGCAGCTCGCCCTCTTCCCCGACCGGGCGCAGCAGGACGTCTGGGGCGACGACCCCGGCACCCGGATGTCGTCGTCCTACGCGCCGACCGGCAAGGTGCGTGCGGTGGACGGCGGATACCGGATCGACGGCCGGTGGAGCTTCTCCTCCGGCTGCGACCACGCCGACTGGGTGCTGCTCGGCGGGATCGTGCCGCCGGGCGAGGACGGCGCGCCCGCCGACTTCCGCACCTTCCTGCTGCCCGCCGCGGACTACACGATCGAGGACGTCTGGGACACCGTCGGGCTGCGCGGCACGGGCAGCAACGACATCGTGGTGGACGACGCCTTCGTGCCCGCGTACCGGTCGCTGAGCTTCAACGACACCGCGCGCTGCGTCTGCCCGGGGCAGGAGCTCAACACCGCCCCGCTCTACAGGATTCCGTACGGGTCGCTGTTCTCCTATGCGATCACCACGCCGATCATCGGCATGGCCACCGGCGCGTACGACGCACACGTGAGCTACCTGCGCGAGCGGGTGCGCGCCGCGTACGCCGGGGTGCGCGCGGCCGAGGACCCGTACTCGCAGGTGCGGGTCGCCAACGCGGCGAGCGACCTGGACTCGGCCTGGCTCGCGTGCGAGAACAACATGCGGGAGCTGATGAGCCTGGCCGGCGCCGGGCAGAAGCTGCCGATCCGGCTGCGCCTGCGGGTCCGCCGGGATCAGGTGCGCGGCACCGAGCTCGCGATCCAGGCGGTGGACCGGCTCTTCGAGAACTCCGGCGGACGGGCGCTCGCGACCGGAACCCCCATCCAGCGGTTCTGGCGCGACGCGCACGCGGGCCGGGTGCACGCGATCAACGACCCCGAGCGGGCGCTGTCCCTGTACGGCCGCGGCGAGTTCGGCCTGTCGACCGCCGACGCGATGGTGTGAGGACGACATGACCACGAGCAGCACCGTGACCACCACCACCGCACACGCGGCCGGCCTGCGGTTCCACCGCGCCGGCCCGGACGACCGCCCGGCGTCCACCGTCGTGCTGCTGCACGGCGGCGGCCCGGGCGTCTCGGCGCTGAGCAACTTCGGGCGGACGCTGCCGGTCTTCGGCGCGCGCTTCGACACCCTCGCGGTCGACCAGCCGGGCTACGGCGGGTCGCCGATCGGCGCGATCACCGGGCAGTACTTCACCCACGCCGCCGACGCGCTCGCCGCGCTCCTGGACGAGCTGGGCCTCGACCGGGTCGACCTGGTCGGCAACTCGCTGGGCGGCGGCACGGCGGTCCGGTTCGCCCTGCGTTACCCGCGGCGGGCCGGCCGGCTGCTGCTCATGGGCCCGGGCGGCCTGGGCCTGAACGTGCTCGCCGCCGACCCGACCGAGGGCGTCAAGCGGCTCATGGGCTTCGCCGCGCCGCCCGGCCCGAGCCGGGAGAAGATGGCCGCCTTCCTGCGCACGCTCGTCTTCGACCCGAGGCTGGTCACCGACGAGTTGATCGAGGAGCGGTTCCGGGCGGCGAGCGAACCGGCGGCGCTGGCCGCGATGCGCGAGATGGGCGCCTCCTTCACCGACCCCGAGCGGGCCGAGGAGGGGATGCTCTGGCGCGAGGCGCACCGGCTGCGCCAGGAGGTGCTGCTGGTCTGGGGCCGGGAGGACCGGGTCAACCCGCTGGACGGCGCGCTCGTGGCGCTCAAGCTGATCCGCCGGGCGCGGCTGCACGTCTTCGGCGGCTGCGGGCACTGGGCACACCTGGAGAAGTTCGACGAGTTCAACCGGCTGGCCTTCGACTTCCTGGAAGGGGAGACACCGTGAGTCTCATCCGATCCCTCGGCTACCTGCGCGTCGAGGCCACCGACCTCGCCGCGTGGCGCGAGTTCGGCGTCAAGGTGCTCGGCATGGTCGAGGGCCGCGGGCCGGACGCGTCCGCGGTGTACCTGCGGATGGACGACCTGCCGGCCCGCATCGTGGTGGTGCCGGGCGAACGGGACCGGTTGGCGGCCACCGGCTGGGAGGTCGCCGACCCGGCGGCGCTCGGCCGGCTCGCCGGCGTGCTGGAGGAGGCCGGCACCGCGATCAAGCCGGCCGGGGCGGACGAGCTCGCCGACCGGCGCGTCGCGCAGCTGCTCGGCGTGGACGACCCGTTCGGCAACCGCCTGGAGTTCTTCTGCGGCGCCGCCCTGGACAACCGCCCCGCGATCAGCCCGTACGGCAACCGGTTCGTGACCGGGGGGCAGGGCATGGGGCACGTGGTGCTTCCGGCCGGCGACGACGCCGCGGCGTTGCGCTTCTACACCGAGGTGCTCGGCTTCCGGCTGCGCGACTCGATGCGGCTGATTCCGGAGACCATCGGCCTGCCGCCGAGCGACCGTCCGCTGTGGATGCGGTTCCTCGGCTGCGGTCCGCGCCACCACAGCGTCGCGCTGGCACCCATTCCGGCTCCCAGCGGCCTGATCCACCTCATGATGGAGAGCGAGACGCTCGACGACGTGGGCCGGGCCATGGATCGCTGCGCCAGATACAAGGCGCCGCTGATCTCCACGCTCGGACGGCACGCCAACGACCTGATGGTCTCCTTCTACGTGCGCACGCCGAGCGGCTTCGACATCGAGTACGGCACGGGCGGGCTCACCGTCGACGACGGCTCGTGGGTGGCCCGGCAGACCACCGCGCACAGCATCTGGGGCCACCGCTTCCTGCGCGGCGGCGGGCACTGAGGCCCGGGGTGTCGGTAATCCCGGTGGGCGTGGACACGCGGCGCTTCCGCCGGGTGTTCGGCCACTTCTGCACCGGCGTCACGGTGATCACGACCGTGGACGGCGAAGGCCCGGCCGGCTTCGCCTGCCAGGCGTTCGCCCCGCTCTCGCTGGACCCGCCGCTTGTGCTCTTCTGCCCGCAGGCCGGCTCCGACACCTGGCGGCGCATCCGGAAGCCCGGCGTGTTCTGCGTCAACGTGCTCGCCGAGGACCAGCGGGAGCTGTCCCGCACCTTCGGCATCCGCGGTGCGGACCGGTTCGCCGGCGTCGACTGGCGACCGTCGCCGGCCGGCGCCCCGATCCTGGCCGGGGCGCTGACCTGGGCCGACTGCCGGGTGCGGGAGGTGCACTCCGGCGGCGACCACGACATCGTGGTGGGCCTGGTGACTGCGCTGGGCGACTGCCGCGACGCCGGCCCGTTGCTGTTCCACCGCGGCCGCTACACCGGCACGGCGGCGGTGTCGCCCTTCGAGTCGCCCGAGGTGGTCGACACCCTGCTCGCCTGGCCCCGGCACACCGACTGGATGTGACGGGGCCGCCCGGCGCGTCAGCCCGCCAGCACCGAGGACGCCAGGCGGGCGACGTGTCCGGCGGGCGCGCCGAACAGCTGGGCCGAGCCGTAGGCCCGGCGCAGGTAGAGATGCGCGTCGTGCTCCCAGGTGATGGCGATCCCGCCGTGCACCTGCACCATCTCCCCGGCGACCGCCTGCAGCGTCTCCGAGCAGTACACCTTGGCCACCGCGGCCCGGTCCGCGGCGTCCGGCGCCCCGGCCACCAGCGCCCCGACCGCCGCCAGCGACGCGGAACGGGCGGCCTCAACCCGTACGTGCGCCTCGGCGAGCCGGTGCTGCAGGGCCTGGAAGGAGCCGATCGGCCGGCCGAACTGGACCCGGGCCTTCGCGTACTCGACGGTGGCCGCCAGGGCCTGCGACGCGGCGCCGACCTGCTCGGCGCTGAGCGCGACGCAGGCCACGTCGCGCAGCCGGGGCAGCGCGGCGGCGCCGAGCCGGCGGCCCGGCGCCCCGTCGAGTCGGACCGTGCCGAGGCGGCGGGTCAGATCCAGCGACTTCGCCGCCCGGCGGCCGACCCCCGGCGAGGCGGCGTCCACCTCGTACAGTGCGGCGCCGCCGTGGTCGCGGGCGGCGACGAGCAGGGTGTCGGCGGCCTCGACGTCCAGGACGTGGTGTGCCGCGCCGGTGAGCCGGCCCTCGGCGTCGCCGGTCACCTCCGCGGCGTCCCAGGCGACGGCGGCGATCCGCTCCCCGGCGCAGATGCCGGGCAGCAGGCGCGCGCAGGCGTCCGCGTCGCCGGCGCCCAGCAGCGCCTCGACGGCGAGCACGGCGCAGCCCAGCATCGGCGCGGGGGTCAGCGTCCGGCCCAGCTCCTCCAGCACGACGTGCGTCTCGAGCAGGGTGGCGCCGGCGCCGCCGTACCGCTCGGGCACCGCCAGCCCGGCCACGCCGATCTCCTTGCACAGCCGCGCCCACAGCTCGGTGTCGTAGCCGGCCGGGGCCCCGATCGCCGCCCGGGTGGGATATCCGGCCAGCAGGCCGCGTACCGCGTACCGCAGTGCCTCGCGTTCGTGCTCCATGGTCACCTCGTCAGCTCCGCTATCACCCGGGCCCGGTGTTGCGCCGGCGTGCCCCAGGCGAGCGCCAGTACCCGGATCCTGGTCAACCAGCGGCCCAGCCCGTGTTCCTGCGTGTAGCCCAGGGCGCCGTGCACCTGCAGCGCCGCGCGGGCGGCCCGGTGTGCGGCGTCCGCGCAGGCGACCTTCGCCGCCGAGACGTCCCGGTCCGCGTCGGCGTGGGTGTCGCCGCCGGCGAGTGCGGCCGCGGCGGCGTAGAGCAGCGGCCGGGCGAACTCCAGGGCGACGGCCACGTCGGCCAGCCGGTGCTGCACCGCCTGGAACTGCCCGATGGGGCGGCCGAACTGGGTGCGCCGGGTCGCGTACCCGACGGCGGCCTCGAGCATCGCCCGGCCGGCGCCGAGCAGCTGCGCCGCGCAGGCGAGCGCGCCGAGGTTCAGGGCGCGGGTCACCGCGGTCGCCGCCGCCGGGCCCTCGGCGATCGGCGCGCCCGCGGAAATCTCGAACAGCCGCCGGCTGCGGTCCATCGACGGGTGCGCCGCGCCGATCCGGCCGTGCCGCACCGCCGTCGCCTCGGCGAGCAGGACCAGCCCGGCGGCGTGCGCGTCGACCGCGTACGGCAGCCAGGGCGGCGCGGCGAGCGTGGCGACGACGCGGCCGGCGGCCAGGCCGGGCAGCCACTCCTCGCACGGTCCGTCCTGGCCGAGGGCGGCGAGCAGGGCCGGCACGGCGGCGACGGACTCGGCCACCGGCCCGGGCAGCGCGTGATGGCCCAGCTCCTCGCAGGCGATGACGAGGTCGGCCGGGCCCGCGTCCAGGCCGCCCCACCGCGACGGCACGGCGAGCCCCGTGACGCCCGCCTCGGCCAGCCGCGCCCAGACGGCCCGGCCCGCCGCGTGATCGCCGTCCGACCAGCGCGCGGCCGCCGCCGGGAGGTCCGCCGCGGTCAGCAGGTCGTGCAGGACGGCCGCGAAGCCCTCCTGCTCGGGCGACGGGGCGAGCCTCATCGCGGCTCCCGCGCGCGCGGCAGGCCCAGCACCCGCTCGGCGACGATGCCGCGCTGGATCTCGTTGGTGCCCGCGTAGATCGGGCCGGCCAGCGAGAACAGGTAGCCGCCGGTCCAGCCGGCGTGCGTCTCGGCGTCGGGACCGAGCAGGTCCAGCGCGGTCTCGTGCAGGGCGACGTCGAGTTCGGACCAGAACACCTTGGTGGCGCTGGAGGCGAACGGCCGCGGCCGGCCGTCCAGCGCGGCGAAGGCGTGCATCCGGTACGCCTGCGCGCCGATCCAGGCGTCCGCCACCCGGTCCCGCAGGCCGGTGTCCGCCGGATCGCCGTCCGCCTTCCAGAGATCGACAAGCCGCCGGGCGGCCGCGACGAACCGGCCCGGGCTGCGCAGGGTCAGCCCGCGCTCGGCGTCGGCGGTGCTCATCGCCGCCCGCCACCCGGCGTCGACCTCCCCGATCACGTCGGCGTCCGGTACGAACACGTCGTCGAGGAAGATCTCGGCGAAGCCCGGGTCGCCGTCGAGCTGGCGGATCGGCCGCACGGTGACCCCGCCGGCGCGCAGGTCGAACATCAGGTACGTCAGGCCGCGGTGCCGTTCCGCGCGCGGGTCGGTGCGGAACAGCCCGAAGGCGCGGTCGGCGACGACCGCCCGGGAACTCCACGTCTTCTGCCCGGACAGCAGCCACCCGCCGGCGGTGCGCCGGGCCCGGGAGCGGATCGCGGCCAGATCGCTGCCCGCCTCGGGCTCGGACCAGGCCTGCGCCCACACCTCGTCGGCGCGCGCCATCCGGGGCAGGATCCGGTCGCGCTGTTCCGGGGTGCCGTGCGTGAACAGCGTCGGCGCGAGCAGGAACAGCCCGTTCTGGCCGATCCGGGCCGGCGCCCCGGCCGCGTGGTACTCCTCCTCGAACAGCAGCGCGTGCAGCGGTGGCGCGGCGCGGCCGCCGTACTCCTTCGGCCAGGAGACCACCGCGAGGCCGGCGTCGGCCAGCCGGCGTTCCCACGCCCGGTGCGCGGCGTTGCCCGCCGGGCTGTCGAGGCCGGGCAGCGGCGCGGCGGGGACGTTCGCGGCGAGCCAGTCGCGCACCTCGTCCCGGAAAGCGCGCGCGGCCGGGTCCAGGTCGAGGTTCACCGCCGGGCCCGCTTCATGGCGGCCGCGTCCATGCCGGCGAGGGGGTTCGCGGTGACCTCGACGTTGTGCGCGTGCGCCACGTGGTGCAGGCCGAAGACCGAGTCCATTCCGGCGCGCATGCCCATCAGGTCCTCGCACTGGTTCACCGCGCGCTTGGCCAGGGCCAGGCCGAAGGCGGGCATCGCGGCGATCCGGTCGGCGAGCGCGAGGGTCGCCGGCTCCAGCTCGGCGCGCGGCACCACCCGGTTGACCATGCCGACCTCGTACGCCCGGCGGGCGTCGAAACGGTCGCCGGTGAACAGCACCTCCCGGGCGAACCGGGGACCGAGCGCCCACGGGTGCGCGAAGTACTCGACGCCGGGAATGCCCATCCGCAGCACCGGATCGGCGAAGAAGGCGTCCTCGGCCGCGACGATCAGGTCGCACACCCAGGCCAGCATGAGCCCGCCGGCGATGCAGGCGCCCTGCACCATGGCGACGGCCGGTTTCGGCATCTCCCGCCACCGCCGGCACATCCCGAGGTAGACCTCCATCTCCCGGGCGTAGCGCCGGTCCGCTCCCGCCTTGGCGATGTGGTCCCACCACATCACCGCCCGGCGGTCGAACGAGGCGTCGACGTCGCGGCCGGGAGTGCCGATGTCGTGGCCGGCCGAGAAGTGGTCCCCGGCGCCGGCCAGCACGATCACCGCGACCTCGTCGTCGTCGACGGCCCGGGTGAACGCCGCGTCCAGCGCGTAGGTCATCGCGGAGTTCTGCGCGTTGCGGTACCGGGGGCGGTTCATCGTGACCATGGCGACCGGACCGCGGCGCGAATAGCGGACGACCTCCTCGCTCATCAGGTGGACACCTCTTTCCGCAGCAGATATTTGAGGACCTTGCCGGAGGCGTTGTGCGGCAGCCCGGTCCGCAGCTCGACCGAGCGCGGCACCTTGTAGTTGGCCAGCGTGCCCCGGCAGAAGTCGAGGACGTCGGAGGGGGCGAGGTCGTGGCCGGCTCGCGGCACCACGTACGCCCTGCCGACCTCGCCGAGCCGCGGATCGGGCACCCCGATCACCGCCGACTCGGCCACCGCGGGCATCCGTGCGAGGGCCCGTTCGACCTCGGCGGGGTAGACGTTGAAGCCGCCGCAGATGTACATGTCCTTGAGTCGGTCGGTGATGCTCAGGTAGCCGCGCCCGTCCAGCCGCCCGACGTCGCCGGTGTGCAGCCAGCCGTCTGCGTCGATCGCCTCGGCGGTGGCGTCCGGGTCGTCGAGGTATCCGAGCATGACGTTGGGCCCGCGCAGCAGCACCTCGCCGCCGGTGTCGGCGATGCGGATCTCGAAGCCGGCCGCGGCCCGCCCGCAGGTGTGCGCCACCGTCGGCACGTCGTCGCCGGGCCGGCACATGGTGGCCACCACCGCCTCGGTCAGCCCGTACGCGGTCAGCACCGTGGTCACCCCCAGCTCCTGCCGGATGCGTTCGACGAGCGCGGGCGCAACGCTCGCCGCGCCGGTCACCGCCAGGCGCAGCGTCGACAGGTCGTGACGCGGCCGTTCGGGGTGGTCGAGCAGGCTGGTGTAGAGGGTGGGCGGGCCGGGCAGCACGGTGATCCGCTCGCCGGCGATCAGCGCCATGGCCCGCTCCGGGTCGAAGACCGCCTGCGGCACCAGCGTGGCCCCGCTGACCAGGCAGGCGAGGATGCCGGCCTTGAGCCCGAAGCTGTGGAAGAACGGGTTGACCACCAGGTACCGGTCGTCGGGGGTCAGGCCGCCGATCCCGGCCCATGCGGCGGCCACTGCCAGGGACTGCCGGTGTGCGCTCATCGCGCCCTTGCTGCGACCGGTGGTGCCGGAGGTGAACAGGATGTCGCTCACGTCGTCGGGCGCCACCGCCGCGGCGCGCGCGTCGGCCTCGCGGGCCGGCACGTCGCCGGCCCGGCGCGCCAGGTCGGACCACTCCAGGACGCCGGGGTCCGCGCGTTGCGGCGCACCGGTCGGCGTCCGCAGCACGATGCGGGGGAGCGGCACGCCGTCCTTCCCGGCGGCGGTGCGCAGCGCGGCGAGGCGGTCGACGCCCAGGAACTCCCCGGCCACGACGAGCGCGCGGGCGTGGCTGCGACGGACCACGTCGAGCGCCTCCGGCCCGGTGAACCGGGTGTTGATCGGCACCAGGGTGGCGCCCGCGTAGCTCGCGCCGAGCGCCGCGAGCACCCAGTGCCGGGTGTTCGGCGCCCAGACCGCCAGCCGGTCTCCGGGGCGCAGGCCCTCGGCGATCAGCGCGCGGGCGACCGTGCGGACCTGCTCGTGAAGCTCCCCATAGGTCAGCCGGACGCCGTCCGGCTCGACCAGCGCGGGAGCCGTCGCGTGGTCCCGGGCCGCGCCCGCCACGACCGCCGGGATGGTCGATCCCACCGCGGCCTCCCGATAGTCAGCCAAGCAAGTGCTTGGTAGGGTGAGCGTACGCGCGGAGCGGGAGGTGGCGCCAGTGGACGGCGACGGGAAGTTCCGCATCGAGGTGCGCGACTGGCTGGCGGCGAACGTGACCGACGAGCTGCGCGGCGTCGGCGGTGCGGGCCGGGAGAACGAGGCCTATCCGCAGCGCCTCGCCTTCACCCGCAGGCTCGCCGCCGCGGGGTGGACCTGCCTCGCCTGGCCCGCCGAGCACGGCGGCCGGGGTGCGTCGCTCGCCCGCCAGGTGATCTTCCACGAGGAGTACGCGCGCTCCGGCGCGCCCGCCCGGGTCGACCACATCGGAACCACGATGGTCGGCCCGACCCTGATCGCGCTGGGCACGGCGCGGCAGCGCGAGCGCTTCCTGCCGCGCATCGCGTCGGTGGACGAGCTGTGGTGCCAGGGCTACTCCGAGCCGGGCGCCGGCTCGGACCTCGCCGCCGTATCGACCCGGGCCCGGCTGGACGGCGGCCGCTGGGTGCTCAACGGGCAGAAGGTGTGGACCTCGCTGGCGCACGTGGCGGACTGGTGTTTCGTGCTGGCCCGCACCGAGCCGGTGCCCGACGGCGGCTCCCGCCACGCCGGACTGTCCTACCTGCTGGTGCCGATGCGGCAGCCGGGCGTGACCGTGCGCCCGATCCGCCAGCTCACCGGCGACAGCGAGTTCAACGAGGTCTTCTTCGACGACGCGTACACCGACCGGGACCTGGTCGTCGGGGAGCCCGGACAGGGCTGGCGGGTGGCGATGGCCACCCTCGGCTTCGAGCGGGGCGCGGCGACCGTCGGCCAGCAGATCGGCTTCCAGCGCGACCTCGACGAGCTCGTGGCGCTGGCCCGGCGCACCGGCGCGGCGGACGATCCGGTCATCCGGCAGCGGCTGACCCGCGCCTGGATCGACCTGTCCGTGCTGCGCTCGCACACCCTGCGGACGCTCGCCGGCGCGGGCCAGGCGTCGGCGCCGTCCGTGGTCAAGCTGATGTGGTCGCGGTGGCGCCAGGGCCTCGGCGAGCTGGCCATGGAGGTGCTCGGCGCGGCCGGTGCCGCCGCCGACGCGGGCGACGAGGAGGTCGACCGCTGGCGGCGGCTGTTCCTGTTCAGCCGGGCCGACACGATCTACGGCGGATCCAACGAGATACAGCGGAGCATCGTCGCCGAGCGGGTGCTCGGGCTGCCCCGCGGGGACCGCCGGTGACCGCGGTCGACGGCGTGCCGGTCGGCGCCGCGGAACCGCTGCCGCCGCCCGGACGCGGCCTGCTCGACGGCAAGGCCGTCGTGGTCACCGCGGCCGCCGGCGCGGGCATCGGCTCCGCGGTGGCGCAGCGGTGCCTGGCGGAGGGCGCCCGGGTGGTGCTCAGCGACAGCCATCCGCGCCGCCTCGGCGAGACCCGGGAGCGGCTCGCCGATGCGTACCCGGAGCGGGTCTGGTCCCTGCCGTGCGACGTGACCGACGGCGCGGCCGTCGAGGCCCTGATCGCCGGCGCCGCCGACCGCTGCGGGCGGATCGACGTCGTGGTGAACAACGCGGGGCTGGGCGGGACCCGGCCGGTGACCGAGATGACCGACGACGAGTGGCTGCGCGTCCTCGACGTCACGCTGACCGGCACCTTCCGCTGCACCCGGGCGGCGCTGCGCCGGATGATCGCGCAGGGCGGCGGCGGCGCCGTGGTCAACAACGCCTCGGTGCTGGGCTGGCGGGCGCAGGCGGGTCAGGCGCACTACGCCGCGGCCAAGGCCGGGGTCATGGCGTTCACCCGGTGCGCCGCGCTGGACGTCGCGGCGCACGGCATCCGGGTGAACGCGGTCGCGCCCAGCCTCGCCGCGCATCCCTTCCTCGCCAAGGTCGTCGGCGAGCGGACCCTCGCCGACCTCACCGCGCGCGAGGTCTTCGGCCGGGCCGCGCAGCCCTGGGAGGTGGCCACGGTGGTGGCGTTCCTCGCCAGCGACTACGCCTCGTACCTGACCGGCGAGGTGATCTCCGTCAGCAGCCAGCACCCGTGAACCGAAGACATCGCGCTCCCGGGCTTTCGCGAAACGTTACAGGGCTGTAAATTGTAACGCGTTCTACTCATCAGGAGGACGCGATGAAGCGGCGGATCGCGGGTGCTGCACTCTTCGGTTTCGGTTGCCTCTGCCTGCTCGTCGCCGCGGCCCTCGTCTGGGTCATCGTGCCGACGCAGCGCATGGTGCCCTACGGCGTCCAGCCGCCCGATGTCGTGGTCGAGGCGCCGAATGCGACCTTCGTGGAGGCCGGGACGCTGCCCGGCGGAGGCCCGCGGCTGGCCGTCCAGCAGGCCGGGCTGCGCTCGCGGACCGGGATCCAGCCGGACGCCGCGGCGGCCGCGGCGCTGACCGGCGACCTACAGGAAAAGGCCTTGATCTGGAACGTGTATCAGGCCACCGACCGGGCCGACACCGGCGCGCCGGTCAACCGGGCCGAGAGCCGCATCGCGCTCGACCGGGTCTCCGGCGCCGCGCTGCCGTGGAGCGGCCAGTGCTACACCGACGTGCCGCCGGACCCGAGCCGCAACGTCGGCTGCGTCCCGGGCAACATCGCCTTCGCCGGCCAGCTCTATCTCTTCCCGTTCAGCACCCAGAAGCAGACGTATCAGTACTACGACTTCACCCTGCGCCAGGCGCTGCCGATCGAGTACCGCGGCGAGGGGACCTACAACGGCCTGCCGGCATACCGCTTCGAGCAGGTCATTCCGCGCCAGCAGGTGGCGACGGACGCCGAGACCCTGGACGGGATGCTCGGCCTCCTCGCGCCCGGCGCCACCACCGGCACGGTGTACTACCAGGCCAGCCGCACGCTGTGGGTGGAGCCGCTCACCGGCGCGATCGTGGGCTACGGCGATCAGCAGAGACGCGAGCTGGTGCCGGACGTCGGGTCGCCGGTCCCGCTGATCGACGCGACGTTCCGGTACGACCAGGCCACCCTGGAGACGGTGGGTGACGAGGCGTCACACGGCCGGTTCCTGCTGCTGCTCCTCGGCCGCTACCTGCCGATCGGCCTGGCGCTCGCCGGCCTCGTTGCCGTCGTGCTCGGACTGCTGGTCTCCCGCCGCCGCGCCGCGGCACGCGGAGCGCACGCCGCCGACGACGCCCCGGAGCGCGAGCCGATCGCCGCGCCGCGGGCCTGACCGCGCAGAGCCGTGCCCGCCGAGCCAGCTCGCCACATCCTCTTCCTCAACTGGCGGGACACCGCGAACCCGGAGGGCGGCGGCTCCGAGGTGTACACCGAGCGGATCGCGGCCGAGCTGGTCGCCGGCGGACACCGGGTGACGCTGCTCTGCGCGGCGCACGGCGGCGCGCCCGCCGAACAGACCCTGGTCACCGGCGTCCGGGTGCTGCGCCGGGGCGGACGCCACACGGTCTACCTGCGCGCCGCGCTGGCCTACCTGGCCGGCGGGGTGCGCCTCGGCCCGCTCGCGGCCGGCGCCCGCGGCCGCCCGGACGTCATCGTGGACGTCTGCAACGGCGTGCCGTTCCTCTCCCCGATCTACGCCCGGTGCCCCACCGTCGTGGTGGTGCACCACGTGCACCGCGAGCAGTGGCCGGTGGTCCTCGGCGGCTGGCGCGGCCGGCTCGGCTGGTGGCTGGAGTCCCGCCTCGCGCCGCGGGTCTACCGCCGCTGCCGGTACGTCACGGTGTCCGCGTCAACCCGGGACGAGCTGGCCACCCTCGGCGTGCCGGGCAGCCGGGTCACGATCATCCACAACGGCCTGGCCGGGGCCGGCGCCGGACACCTCGCCCGGGCCGCGCACCCGTGCCTGGTCGTCCTGGGCCGCCTGGTGCCGCACAAGCGGGTGGAGTACGCCCTGCACGCCCTGGCCGCGCTCGCCGCGGAGCTGCCCGGGCTGCGGCTGGTAGTCGCCGGGAGGGGGTGGTGGGAGCCGCGGCTGCGGGAGCACGCCGAGCGGCTCGGCGTCGCCGACCGGACGGACTTCGCGGGGCACGTCAGCGAGCGGGGCAAGCACGAGCTGCTCGCCGCCGGATGGGTCGCGCTGGTCCCCTCGCTGAAGGAGGGCTGGGGGCTGACCATCGTGGAGGCCGGTGCGCACGGCACGCCGGCGATCGCGTTCCGGGCCGCCGGCGGCGTGTGCGACGCGGTGCGCGACGGGCGCACCGGGCTGCTCGCCGAGGACCTCGACGACTTCGTCGCGAAGACGCGGTGGCTGCTCACCGACGACCTCACTCGGGCGCGGATGGGCGAGGCCGCGCGGGCGTACGCCGCCGGCTTCACCTGGGCGGCCGCCGGACGGCAGCTGGCCGCCCTGGTGGCCGAGGTGCTGGGCGCCGGGTCGCCGATCCGGCCGCCTCAGCGGCTGCCGTAGAACTCCGGCGGCGCGAGCGGATCCGCACCCGGCTCGGTCCCGCCGACGACCGCCGTCGCCACCTCTTCGGCGCTCAGGTCGAGCGCCCGCATCGTCACCGCGACGCCGGCGACGGCGAGCAGTACGCCGACGGCGGCGCCGACCAGCAGGGTCTTGATCGGGGTCATGGTGCATCCTCCTTCTCGGATGGACCGGTCGCCGGTCCGTTTCGCAGGCGCCATCCGGCGGCGCCGGCCACCACCAGCGCGGCGAGCAGGTGTCCGGCCTGCGGCCAGCGGCGTGCCGGGCCGGCCGGATCGTCCGCCCGGTACCGCGGGTTGCGGTACAGCGCCAGCGCCGGACCGCGGTGTACCTCCTCGAGGCCGGCCAGCGCCGTCGGCGGCACGGCCGGGCCGGCGGCGCGTTCCACCAGCACCCAGCGCACCCGCCCGTCGGCGGCCGGGCGGCCCGCGGCGATCCGGGCGCGTACCCGGGCGGCGGCCCGGCTCTCGCCGGCGATCACGGCAGGGCCCACCCGAAGCCGGTCGTCGGTCAGCACCGGCGACGCCAGGTAGCGGGGCGCCGGGTCGAGCACCACCGCCCGGTCGTTCCACGCGAAGGCCCGGTATGCCGACATCGGCAGCGCCACCACCGGTCCCGGCGCGGCGGCGACCGCACGGGCCACCGCGTCCCAGTCGGCCGGGTACGCGACCGGTTGCAGCCGCCCGCCGGCGCCCCAGGCCAGGTCGGGCATGGCCGCGACGGGCAGCAGCGCGAAGCCGAGCAGCACCAGGCGGCCTGAGCCGGCCGAGACCCGCGCCGACAGCCGATCGGCGAGCCGCTCCGCGCCGAGCGCCACGCAGAGGGCGAGCCCGAGCGCGTACGGGATGAGGAACTTCTGCCCGTCGCGGAGCAGGCCGGCGCCGGGCAGGTGCACGACGGCGACGCGCAGCGCGCCGGCCCCACCGGGCAGCGTGCCGGCGGCCGCCACCAGCACGCCACCGCCGGCGAGCACGGCCAGGCGGGTCGCGGCGCCCGCGGGCCAGCGCCGCCGCAGCCGGCCGCAGCCGAAGGCCGCGGCGGCGAGCAGGCCGAGGGTGAGCACCGGCACCAGCGGCGCGGCGCGGGTGGCCGGCACGGCCTGCGCATTCCAGATGCCGCCCGTGCCGGCCAGTGCCGCGAGGGTGCCGCCCCAGTTCTCCGAACGGGCCGCGAACGCGGCGACGCCGGCCGGGTCCGACCGAGCCGCCGCGGACGTGCCGGCGGCCGCCAGCAGCCACGGCGCGTTCAGCGCGGCGACGGCGGCCAGCAGGGCCGGTGTGCGGATGCGGTCGCGGGCCGAACCGGCCAGCATCGCGACGGCGGTGGCGAGCGCGATGATCCCGCCGGTCGGTGTCACCGACGCGCACGCCGCGGCCAGGATCAGCCGTGCCCCGGCGGCCGGCCGGTGCCGCCGGACGTCGAGGGCCGCCCGGACCAGCCACGGCAGTGCGGCGTAGCCGAGCAGCAGGCCCCACTGGCCGAGCAGCAGGCGTTCGGCCAGGAACGGCGTCCAGGCGTATGCGAGCGCCGCCACCAGCCGGGTCCCGGTGCGGCCGGCCGGCACCAGCCGGGCGGCACCCAGCGCCGCCCCGGCGAGGACGGCGGCCAGGGCGATCCGCTGCAGGAGCCAGCCCGGCGCGGCGAGGCCGGCCAGGCCCACCAGGGCGTCCAGCGGCACGGCCCGGGGCGGCGCGTCGCCCGGCGCGAGCAGGTCCCAGCGCAGCGGCTGCTGCGGTACGAAGACCATGTCGTACCGCAACACGTATCCGGCGCGGGCCAGCGGGGCCAGCACGGCGGCCACGACCAGCGCGGCGCAGCCGTAGAGCAGCAGGCGTTCCCGCCCGGAGCCGGCGCCGGTCACCACCACCACCGGCGGCGTCGCGGTGCCGTCCGGGGTCACAGCCGCTCGATGACGCTCGCGGTGGACATCGCGCCGCCCGCGCACATCGTGATCAGCGCGGTGGTCTGGCCCGAGCGCTCCAGCTCGTGCAAGGCGGTGGCGATGAGCCGGGATCCGGTGCTGCCGACCGGGTGACCGAGGGCGATCGCGCCGCCGTTGACGTTGACCCGGTCCGGGTCCGCGCCGTGCGCGGCCTGCCAGGAGAGCACCACGCTGGCGAAGGCCTCGTTCACCTCGAACAGGTCGATGTCGGTGATCTTCATGCCGGCCCGGGCCAGCACCCGCCCGGTGGCCGCGATCGGCCCGTCCAGGTGGTAGTAGGGCTCCGCGCCGACCAGGCACTGCGCGCGGATCCGGGCCCGCGGCCGCAGTCCGAGCTCGCGGGCCCGGTCGGCGCTGGTCAGCAGCACCGCCGCGGCGCCGTCGGAGATCTGCGACGCGGTGCCGGCGGTGTGCCGCCCGCCGTCCATGATCGGCCGCAGCCGGGCCAGCCCGTCCATCGTGGTGTCCCGCAGGCCCTGGTCGCGGGCGACGGCCCGGACCTCGCCGGTGTGCCGGCCGTCCGCGTCAAGCACCGGCGCGTCGACCGGCGCCACCTCCCGGGCGAAGCGCTCCTCGGCCCAGGCGCGGGCGGCGTTGCCCTGCGACCGCACGCCGAACCGGTCCAGGTCGGACCGGGTCAGGCCGCGCAGCTCGGCGATGCGCTCGGCGGCCACGTACTGGTTGGGCAGGTCGATGCTCCACGACGCCGGCCTCGGCAGGCCGGCGTCGGTGCCCAGGTTGGCCCGCAGCGGCACCCGGCTCATCGACTCGACGCCGCAGGCGATGCCGGCATCGATGCCGTCGGCCGCGATGAGCCCGGCGACGAGGTGCGCGGCGTGCTGCGCCGAGCCGCACTGTGCGTCGATCGTCAGGCAGCCGGTGGTGTACGGCAGCCCGGCGTGCAGCCACGCGGTGCGGGTGATGTTGTTGGACTGTTCGCCACCCTGCGTCACGCAGCCGCCGATGACCTGTTCCACGCACGCCGGGTCGAGGCCGGAGCGGCGGATCAGGGCGAGCTGGGCCGCGCCGAGCAGCTCGGCGGCGTGCAGCCCGGCCAGCCACCCGCCACGGCGGCCGATCGGGGTGCGGACGGCATCGACGATCACCGGAACGCCCACCGGGACCTCCTCGGTCGAACAGCCCTGCGGCAAAGTTAGAACGTGTTCCTATATCAAAGCACAAGAGGCATACCGCGGGGGATGCGGTACGTGCTTGAATCAGTAGAACCTGTTGCTGTAGGAGGAGCTGTGGCCGAGCCTCGCATCCCCAAGGGTTTCGACTTCACCGACCCCGAGATCTACGTGCACGGCATCCCGCACGCGGAGTTCGCCGAGCTGCGGCGCTCCGCACCGGTGTGGTGGGTGCCGCAGGAGCGCGGCAGCGCGGGGTTCGACGACGACGGCTACTGGGCGGTGACCCGCCACGCCGACGTGATGGCCGTGTCGCGGGACAGCGACACGTTCTCGAGCTGGGAGAACACCGCGATCGTCCGGTTCCAGCCGGACATGCCGCGGGACCGGATCGAGATGCAGCGCTACGTGCTGCTCAACATGGACCCGCCGCAGCACACCAAGCAGCGGGCCATCGTCTCCCGGGGCTTCACCCCGCGGGCGATCAACAGCCTGCGCGCGGCGCTGGCCGCCCGGGCGGAGCGGATCGTCGCCGGGGTGACCGACGACCCGTCCGGCGACTTCGTCACCCAGATCGCCTGCGAGCTGCCCCTTCAGGCGATCGCCGAGCTGCTCGGCGTGCCGCAGGACGACCGGCGCAACGTCTTCGACTGGTCGAACGCGATGATCGGCTACGACGACCCGGACTACGGCGGCGGCGGCGTCGACCCGCTGGCGCCCGCGATGGAGCTGCTCGCGTACGCGATGAAGATGGCCGAGGACCGGCAGACCTGCCCGATGAACGACATCGTCACCCAGCTGGTCAACGCGCAGATCGACGGGGAGAGCCTGTCCACCGACGAGTTCGGCTTCTTCGTGCTGATCCTGGCCGTCGCCGGCAACGAGACGACCCGCAACGCGATCTCACACGGCATGCTCGCGTTCCTCGAGCGGCCCGACCAGTGGGAACTGTTCAAGGCCGAGCGCCCGCGGACCGCGGTCGACGAGATCGTCCGGTGGGCTACGCCGGTGAACGTCTTCCAGCGCACCGCGCAGCACGACACGGTCCTCGGCGGCCGGCGCATCGAGGCCGGGCAGCGGGTGGCGCTGTTCTACGGCTCGGCGAACTTCGACGAGGAGGTCTTCGACGACCCGCAACGGTTCGACATCACCCGCAGCCCTAACCCGCACCTCGGGTTCGGCGGCAGCGGCGCGCACTTCTGCCTCGGCGCCAACCTGGCCCGGCTGGAGATCGACCTGATCTTCAACGCCATCGCCGACCACATGCCCGACATCAGCCTGGCCGGCCCGGCGCAGCGGCTGCGCTCCGGCTGGCTGAACAGCATCAAGCGCCTGCCGGTGCAGTACCGCTGAGCACGCCTCAGGCGTGCTCGGCGATGAACCGGTCCATGCAGCGCTCCGCGTTGGCGGCGATGGTCAGCGACGGGTTGGCCAGGCAGGTCGAGCCCGGCAGCAGCGAACCGTCCACGCAGAACAGGTTGGCGTAGCCGGCGACCCTGCCGCCGAAGTCGGTCGCCCGGCCCATCACCATGCCGCCCAGCGGGTGGTAGGTGTTGGCCGAACCCAGGCCCATGCCGGTGCCGCGGTCATAGGTGGGCAGGCCGTTGAACAGGTGGCCGGACCTGCCCTCGGTCTGCCACCACAGCCGGGTCACCAGGTCGCGGCCCGCCTTGTCCGCCGAGGTGTCCATCGCGCCGTACGGCCAGTAAACCTTCCCGGCGTCGGTCGCCGGGTCGTAGCGGATCTCGCCCCGCTCGGGTGCCAGGCTGGTCACCAGGTGTGCCGTGGTGGGCCCCAGCCAGCGGGGGATAGGCGCGGCCTCCCAGGCCATGGCGGCCGGTGCGTACGGGTTGGCGTCGTCGTAGAACTTCACGTTGCCCGGGCCGCCCTGGGCGTACCCGACGGCCTTGCGCAGGTTGAGGCGGGCGACCAGGAAGTCGCCGTTGTTCGCCCAGCCCTTGCCCACCTCGGTGCTCACCAGCCGGGGCAGCCTGCCGTGCGCCCGGGAGGTCAGCAGCAGCGACGTCGAGCCCAGCGAGCCCGCCGCCAGGAACAGGTAGTCGCAGCTGAGCACCTTGCCGGCCAGCACCGTCCCGTACTCGTCGATCTGCCGGCAGGCGACCTCGAACCGCTCCTGCCCGGACACCTCGCGGATCTCGGTCACCTCGTGCAGCGGCAGGGTCTGCACGTTGCCGGTCGCCTCGGCCCACTTCAGGTAGTTGTGGTCGACGCTGTTCTTCGCGCCGGAGTTGCTGCCGAACGGGCCCTCGCCGATCGTGTGGCAGGCCGTCACCCGCCCGGCCAGCTCGTTGCGGATCACGTCCCAGTTCACGCCGAACGGCACCGCAACGGGCGTCTTGCCGAACTCGGCGATGTACTGCAGCCAGGCCCGCGCGCCGGCGTACCCGGGTGCGCTCTGCACGTCGCCCGGTATGGTCGCCGCGCCGAGGTTCTGCCGGGCGCGCGGCCAGTAGACGTTGTTCATCTCGTCGTACGGGATGTCGGTCGGGTAGACCTTCTCCCAGTCGGCGCGGCGCGGCTGCGGCATGAACATCCCGATGACCAGCGAGCCCCCGCCCACCCCGACGCCGGACAGGACCGTGATGCCGTCGCCGGCGTGCTTGGCGATCAGGCCGGCCCGGCGCTCGATCGTCTTGCTCACGTCGAGTCCCAGCGGCGGATGGTTGCTGAACCAGGCGCAGCGCCAGTCCGGATTGCCGATCGTGCAGAACGTGGTGCCCGAGCCGTCCAGCACCCACCGCCGGCCCCGTTCCAGCACCGTGGTGACCACGCCGGCCTGTGCGAGGCGGTACGCGGCGACCGCGCCGCCGAAGCCGCTGCCCACCACCACGGCGGTCTTGCCGGCCAGGGCGGGCACCGCGCCGTACGCCGCCAGCGCGCCTTCGGCGCCCAGGACGCCCTGCGCCACCGCCGCTCCCGCGCCCAGCGCGCTGATCCGCAGCACCTGCCGCCGGCTGATCGTGCTGTCTGCCATGGCCTTCCTCATTTCGCCCGGTGGTCCGGCTCGGACCCGACCACCCACATGGAGAAGAACTGGGATCCCCCGCCGTACGCGTGGCCGACGGCCGTCCCGGCGCCGGGCACCTGGTGCTCGCCGGCGCGGCCCATCACCTGCATGGCCGACTCGGCGAAGCGGAGCAGTCCGGAGGCGCCGATCGGGTTGGAGCAGAGCACGCCGCCGGACGGGTTGACCGGCAGCCGCCCGCCGATGCGGGTCTCGCCGGACTCGGTGAGCTTCCAGCCGTGCCCGGGCTCGGCGAACCCGAGGTTCTCCAGCCACATCGGCTCGAACCAGGAGAACGGCACGTACAACTCGGCGACGTCGATCTCGTCGAGGGGGTCGGTGATGCCTGCCGCCCGCCACAGCGCCGCGGCGGCCTCCGCGCCGGCGCGCGGGTTGACGTGGTCCTTGCCGGCGAACGAGGTCGGCTCGGTGCGCATCGCCGTCGCGCGGATCCAGGCCACCGGGCGGTCGCTCGCCTCGGCCGCGGCCTGGTCCGCGATGACGACGGCGCAGGCGCCGTCGGACGACGGGCAGGTCTCGTCGTAGCGGACGGGGTCCCACAGCATCGGCGACTCGCGCACCGACTCCACGGTGATGCCGCTCTGGCGCAGGTGTGCGTACGGGTTGAGCGCCCCGTTGCGCCGGTCCTTGACCGCGACCAGCGCGCCGACGTGTGCGGGCACGTCGAAGCGGCGGATGTAGGCGCGGATGTGCGGCGCGAAGTATCCGCCGGCCCCGGCGCCGAGCTGCGCGGTGAACGGCGGCTGGATCGACAGCGCCCACATGGCGTTCGACTCGGACTGCTTCTCGAAGGCGACCGCCAGCACCCGCCGGTGCACGCCGGCGCGGACCAGGCTGGTCGCCACGATCGCGGTCGCGCCGCCCACCGAGCCGGCCGTGTGCACGCGCAGCAGCGGGCGGCCGGCGGCGCCGATCGACTGGGCGAGGAACAGCTCGGGCATCATCACGCCCTCGAACAGGTCGGGCGCCTTGCCCAGCACGACCGCGTCGATCTGCGACCAGTCGGTGGCCGCGTCGGCCAGCGCCCGGTCGATCGCCTCCCGGCACAACCCGGCCATCGACACGTCCGTGCGCCGCGTCCGGTGGTGTGTCTGCCCGGTACCCAGCACGGCTGCCCGTTTCACCGCTACGCCTCCATCACGCAAACCAGGTTCTGCTGCAGCGCCGGCCCGCTGGTGGCGTGTCCGGCCACCCGCCGCGCCCGGCCGGACATGACCCGCTCGGCCGCCGCCCCGATCCGGGACAGGCCCGCGGAGAACATCGGATTGCCGCACAGCACGCCGCCGGACGGGTTGATCCGGACCCCGCCGGGCAGCTCGAGGGCCGCGCGCAGCAGCAACTCCTGGTGGGTGAAGGGCGCGTGCAGCTCGACCGCGTCGAGGTCGCCGGCGAGGCCGGCCGCGGCGGCCGCGGCGGCCGCCGACGCGACCGCGGTCAGGTCGCGCTCGCCCAGGCCCGGCGGGTCGACCCGGTGTGCGATCCCGGTGATCCAGGCCGGCCGCTCGCGGTGCCGGCGGGCGCGGTCACCGGCGGCCAGGACGACCGCTGCGGCGCCGTCGGAGACCGGCGCGCAGTCGTGTACGCGCAGCGGGTCGGCGAGGTACGGCGCGGTCAGCAACTCGTCGGCGGTGGTCTCGCCGGAGAGCTGCGCGTACGGGTTGCCGGCCGCGTCGCGCCGGCTGCGCGCCGCCACCTCGGCCATGTCCCGCTCGCTGAACATGCCGGCCTCGACGCCGAGGCGGGCCTGCAGGGCGGCGACGCTCACCGAGTCGGGCCAGAGCGGCGCCGCAACGTACGGGTCGAGCTGAAGCGCCAGCACCCGGCGCAGCTCGCCGGCCGAGGACTTGCCGAAGCCGTACACCAGGGCGGTCTCCGCCTCGCCGGCCAGGATCTTGACGTATGCCTCGTAGAGCGCCCACGCCGCGTCCATCTCCACGTGCGACTCGCAGATGGGCGGGTACGCGCCGATCGCGTCGACCGCGTTGACGAACGAGAAGGCCCGCCCGGCCAGGTAGTCCGACGAGCCGGAGCACCAGAAGTCGACCTCCCGGCGGCTCAGGCCGGCGTCGGAGAGCGCCTGGGCGAAGACCGGCACCAGCGTCTCCACCCCGCTGGTGGTGCCCGCCTCGGGCCGTGACCGGGACTGCGCGAATCCGATGATCGCCACGTCGGTCATAGCTGGTCCGCATAGGACTCGTACGGCGCGTCCGGCTCGCCGGTCGGCCGGAAGTGCGCGATGTTGTCGGGCGTGGTGGACCACTGCTCGCGCGGGCGCCAGACCGCGGCCACCCGCATGCCCATCCGGACCTCGTCGGCGGGGCAACCGAGGATCAGGCTCTGCAGCGCGATGTCGGCCCCGTCCAGCAGGACCTGGCCGACGACGTAGGGCGGGTCCAGCCGCTGTCCGGCGAACGGCACGTTGACCACGCAGAACGTGGTGATCGTCCCCCGGTCGGCGAGCACCACCACCTCGTCGGTCGGCGGAACACCGTCGGCCGGGCACACCCGCGGCGGGACGTAGACCTTGCGGCAGACCGGGCAGCGCTGCCCGAGCAGCCGGCCCTCGGCCAGCGCCCGCAGGTAGCGGCTCTCCTCGGTCGAGGCGGTGTGCCGGTAGTTCAGCCGGATCGGGGTGGTCATCATGGTGACCTCACCGTCCGCCGTGGCCGGCGGGCCGGCCGCCGGTGCGGCGGACGCATCGCCGGACGGTTCGAAGCACTCGATGTCCCGGATGTGGCCGACCCGGTCGGCGGCCCACCGGACCCGCACCCGCAGCCCGGTGCGCATCCGCTCGGGGCCGCCGGCGTCCACCGCGTGCAGCAGGGTGGTGTCCGCCCCGTCGAGCCGGATCAGCGCCCACCCGAACGGGCGGCTCAGCGGCTGCCCGTCCAGCGGCCGGTACGACCAGGTCCAGCTGACGACCGTGCCGACCGGCCGGACCTCGACAAGCGTGGTCACCGGCGCGTGGGTCAGCGGGTCGTACTCCAGCGGTGGGACGTGGATCCGGCCGTCCGAGGACCGGCTGCCCAGGACGCGGCCGTCGCGCAGGCCGGACATGAACCGGCCCAGGACCGGACCCAGGGAGCGGGTGTAGTCGAAGCCGACGACCAGCGGGGCGCTCAGTGGGGTCGTGGCGGGCTCGGTGTGCACGCCTACAAGTGAAACACGTTACATATATTACGGACAAGGGGCGGGATAGATGCGGGCTGCTGCGCCTTCTCGGTCGATGGAACGCGTTATAGAATGATGCGATGACCGACATCGGACTGTGGACCATCGCGCGGGCGACACCGGACCGCGCCGCCGTCGTGGACGCGGACGGCCGGACGGTCACCTACGGCGAGCTGGCCGCCGAGGCCGACCGGATCGGGCGCGGACTCTCGGCGCTCGGCCTGCGCCGCGGAGACACCGTGGCGCTGATGCTGCCGAACGGCGCCGACATGATCACGGTCTACTTCGCGGCCCTGCAGACCGGGCTGTACGTCGTGCCCCTGAACTGGCACCTGGTGGCCCACGAGATCGGCTACATCCTGCGCGACTGCGGCGCGCGGGCGTTCGTCGCGCACGAGCGGTTCGCGGAAACGGCGGCCGCCGCGGCGCGGGAGGCCAAGGTGCCGGCCGACGGCCGCCTCGCCGTCGGGGACGTGCCCGGGTTCCGCCCGCTCGCCGGGCTCGGTGCCGGCGGGTCCGGGCGGCCGGAGCCGCGCACATGCGGCGCCCTGATGGTCTACACCTCGGGCACCTCGGGCCGCCCCAAGGGCGTGCGCCGCCCGCTGACCGGCGCCGACCCGGACGAGGTCCCGCCGGTCACGACGTGGTTCTTCGGCCTGTTCGGGCTCAAGCCTTTCGACGAGCACGTGCATCTGTGCTGCTCGCCGCTCTACCACACCGCGGTGATGAACTTCGCCGGCATCTCGATCCAGCTCGGGCACGCCGTCGTCGTGATGCGGCAGTGGGACGCGCAGGAGATGCTCCGGCTCGTGGAGCGCCACCGGGTCACGCACAGCCACATGGTGCCGACCCAGTTCGGGCGGCTGCTCGCCCTGCCCGAGGAGGTGCGCACGGCCTACGACCTGTCCTCGATGCGGGTGATGATCCACGGCGCCGCGCCCTGCCCGCCGCACGTGAAGCGCCGGATGCTGGACTGGTGGGGGCCGGTGGTGGTGGAGTACTACGCGGCCTCCGAGGGCGGCGGCACCCTGATCACCGCCGAGGAGTGGCTGCGCCGGCCGAGCTCGGTGGGCCGCGCGTGGCCCGGGTCGCGGGTGCGCGTGCTCGACGCCGCCGGCGACGAGGCGCCGGCGGGCCGGCCGGGCCAGGTCTACCTGCAGATGGGCGACGCGACCTTCGAGTATCACGGTGACGCGGAGAAGACCCGGAGATCCTGGCGCGGCCGCATGTTCACGGTCGGCGACATCGGATTCCTCGACGACGACGGCTATCTCCACCTGTGCGACCGGAAGAGCGACGTGATCATCACCGGCGGGGTCAACGTCTATCCGGCCGAGGTCGAGGGCGAGCTCGCCGCCCATCCGGCCGTCGCCGACGTCGCGGTCTTCGGCATACCGCACGACGAGTGGGGCGAGCAGATCAAGGCCGTGGTGCAGCCGGAGGCGGGCGTCGGCACCGGGCCGGAGCTCACCGCGGAGCTGCTGGAGTTCCTGGCCGGCCGGGTGGCGAGGTTCAAGCTGCCGCGCAGCGTCGACTACGTCGACGAGCTCCCGCGTGACCCGAACGGCAAGCTCTACAAGCGACTGCTGCGCGATCCCTACTGGGCGGGGCGCGAGCGGGCGATCTGAGCTCATCGGCCCTCGAACGTCGGCTTCCGTTTCTGCACGAAGGCCCGGGGACCCTCCTTGGCGTCCGCGCTCGCGAACACGGCCATGCCGATGCGGGACTCCACGGCGAACGCGTCGTTCTCGGCCATCCCCTCGGTCTCGCGCATGGTGCGCAGGATGGCCTGCACGGCGAGGGGGCCGTTCGCGGCGATCACGCCGGCGAGCTCCAGGGCCTTGCCGAGGGCCTGCCCGTCCGGCACCACGTGACCGATCAGCCCGATCCGCTGCGCCTCGGCGGCGGTCAGGTGGCGGCCGGTCAGCAGCAGCTCGGCGGCGAGCGTGTAGGGGAGCTGGCGCGGCAGCCGGACGGCGGACCCGCCCAGCGGGAAGAGCCCCCAGCAGGCCTCGGAGACGCCGAACCGCGCGCTCTCACCGGCCACCCGCACGTCGGTGGCCTGGAGGATCTCGGTGCCGCCGGCAACGGCCGGCCCCTCGACGGCGGCCACCAGCGGCTTGGTCAGCCGGCGCCCCTTGAGCAGCGGCTCGATCCGGGACAGGTCGGCACCCGCGAACCGGTCGCCGGGGTGTGCCCGGGTCATCGCCTTGAGGTCGGCGCCGGCGCAGAAGGCGCCGCCGGCCCCGGTCAGGACGGCCACCCGGATCTCCGGGTCGCCGTCCACCCGGTCCCACGCGTCGCGCAGGATGCCGAGCATCTCGGTGGAGAGTGCGTTGCGCACCCGCGGCCGGTTCATCGTCACGACCAGGATCGGCCCGCGCCGCTCCACGAGGGCGTGCGGTGCCTCCACTTCGGTCTCCACGAAGTCTCCTCTCCACAAGGGCTTGCGACTAACAATAACAGGTTCTACTTTCTGAGGATGGCGGCCAATATTGCGGACCTGTTCGAACACGCGGTCGACGCCTTCCCCGACCGTGTCGCGGTGGCCTGCGGGGAGCGCGCGGTCCGCTTCGCCGAGCTGGACGAGACGGCCAACCGGCTGGCCCATTTCCTGCGGAGTCGCGGAGTGGGCAAGGGCGACCACGTCGGCCTCTACGCGGGCAACTCGATCGAGGCGATGGTGGCCATGATCGCCGTGTACAAGCTGCGTGCGGTGGTCGTCAACGTCAACTACCGCTATGTCGAGAACGAGTTACAGTATCTCTTCGCCGACGCCGGGATCACCGCGCTGGTGCACGACCGCCGCTACGCGCCCCGGGTCGCCGCCGTGCTACCGGCCGCACCGGGCCTGCACACCGCGGTGGCGCTGCCGGACGACTCGGGCGCCGAGCTCGGCGGCTTCGGCGGCGTGCCGCTGGCGGACGCGCTCGCCGCCGGAGAACCCGGCCGCGACTTCGGGGACCGCTCGGGCGACGACGTCTACCTGCTGTACACCGGCGGCACCACCGGCTTCCCGAAGGGCGTCATCTGGCGCCACGAGGACGTGTGGCGGGTGCTCGGCGGCGGCATCGACTTCATGACCGGCATCCCGCTCGCCGACGAGTGGGAACAGACCAGGCGCGGCGCCGAGACGGGCGGCATGGTGCGGCTCTGCCTGGCTCCGCTGATACACGGCAACGCGCAGTGGGCGGCGCTCGCCGCCCTGTTCGCCGGCGACACCGTGGTGGTGCTGCCGCACTTCGACGCCGACGAGGTGTGGCGGACGATCGACCGGCGCGCGGTGAACGTCGTGGTGCTCGTCGGCGACGCGATGGCCCGCCCGATCATCGAGGCGTATCTGGCCGGCGGGTACGACGGCTCGTCGCTGGTGGCCGTCTCCAGCAGCGCGGCGCTGTTCTCGCCGGTGGTCAAGCGGCAGTACCTGGAGGCGCTGCCGAACGTGCTGATCACCGACTCGATCGGCTCCTCGGAGACCGGCTTCGCCGGCCTCGGCGTGGTGGCCGACACCCAGGGCGGCGCGATCGATTGCCCGCGGGTCATGCCCGGGCCCGGCACCATCGTGATCGACGAGAAGGACCGCCCGGCGCCGCCCGGCGTGATCGGCCGCCTGGCCCGGGCCGGGCATCTGCCGCTCGGCTACCACAACGACCCGGTGAAGACCGCCACGCTGCTGACCGAGGTGGACGGCGTGCGCTACGCCGTGCCGGGCGACTTCGCCCGGCTCGAACCCGACGGCACCATCACCCTGCTCGGCCGCGGCAACACCTGCGTCAACACCGGCGGCGAGAAGGTCTTTCCCGAGGAGGTCGAGGGCGCGCTCAAGGCGCACCCCGACGTCTTCGACGCGCTGGTCATCGGCGTGCCCGACGAGTTGCTCGGGCAGCGGGTGGCGGCGCTGGTCCAGCAACGGCCCGGCAGCCGGCTCGACCTCGCGGAGCTGGAGGAGCACCTGCGCCGGCGGATCGCCGGCTACAAGGTCCCCCGCCGGATCTGGGTGGTGGACGAGATCGCCCGCACCCTGAGCGGCAAGGCGGACTACCGCTGGGCGCACGGGTACGCCGAGGATCACCGGGCGGAGGTGGCCGGGCGTGCGGACCGATCTGTGTGAGCGGCTCGGCATCGAACACCCGGTGCTCGGCTTCAGCCCGTCCGAGCACGTGGTCGCGGCGATCAGCCGGGCCGGTGGCCTCGGCGTGCTGGGCTGCGTGCGCTTCAACGACGCGGACGAACTGGACGCCACGCTGTCCTGGCTGGACGAGCGGACCGCCGGCCGCCCGTACGGGGTGGACGTGGTGATGCCCAGCCAGGGCCCGGCCGAGGGCGCCCCCGCCGACCTGGACCGGCTGATCCCGCCGGGGCACCGGGACTTCGTCGAGCGGACGCTGCTGCACCTCGGCGTGCCACCGCTCTCCGGCGACGGGCCGGCCCGGGCCGGCGTGCTCGGCTGGCTGCACTCGGTGGCGCGCTCGCACGTCGAGGTGGCGCTTACCCACCCGGTCCGCCTCATCGCCAACGCGCTCGGCCCGCCGCCCGCCGACGTGATCGACCAGGCGCACGGCCACGGCCTCGCGGTGGCCGCCCTGGCCGGGCGCGCCGAGCACGCCCGCAGCCACGTGGCGAGCGGCGTCGACCTGGTCGTGGCGCAGGGGTACGAGGCCGGCGGGCACACCGGCGAGATCGCCAGCATGGTGCTCGTCCCGGAGGTCGTCGACGCGGTCGGCGATCGGGTGCCGGTGCTCGCGGCGGGCGGCATCGGCAGCGGCCGGCAGATCGCGGCGGCGCTGGCGCTCGGTGCGCGCGGGGTGTGGATGGGCTCGGTCTGGCTCGGCACCGCGGAGTACCGCAGCGCGCCCGCACTGCGCCAGGCGCTGCTGCGGGCCGGCTCCGCGGACACGGTCCGCAGCCGGATCTACTCCGGAAAGCCGGCGCGCCTGCTGCGCAACCGCTGGACCGACGCGTGGACCGGGCCGGACGCGCCCGGCCCGCTGCCGATGCCGCTGCAGAACCTGCTGGTTGCCGACGCGCACGCCCGGCTGATGGAGTCCGGAGATCCCACCGTCGTGCCGATGCCGGTCGGTCAGATCGTCGGCCGGATGAACCAGGTCCGCCCGGTCGCCGACGTGATGGCCGACCTCGTTGCGGAGGCGGACGAGACCCTGGCCCGCCTGGCCAAGCTCGTCTAACACCGCAACGGCAGTGAGGTGAGGGTGTAGCCGTGACTGTTGTGGCGGCTGAGGCGGGCTTGATGTCGGCGTCCGCGGCGCCGGCGTGACCCGTCCAGTTATGTGAGACACAGCGGCGCAGGCCTCAACACCGAGCCTCGCGCGGCCGATGGACAGGGCATGACTCACAGCCAAGCCATCGCTGCGGGACGACGCAGTCCGCTGGAGGATCGGTCCGTCTCCGGTAGGTTGCTGCCCCGACTGTTCCTGCCCGCCGGTCTGGCCGGGCTGGTCATCGCGCTGTCCAATGTCGAGGGCCACCGGGGGCTCCTGCTGATCCGGGCGCTGGCGGCCTTGGCGGTCGCGGCGGCCACCTGGCGGGTGAACTGGGACCGGGTACCGCCCCTGGCGTTGCGGACCATGGCCTACCTCGGCGTGGCGATGATCGGTATCGGAGCCGTCACCGTCCCCGAGACCTACTACGTGGGCCTGCTGTCCTCGGCCATCGGCCTGGTCTGGGCCGGGTTCGCCCTCGAGCGGCGTGATCTGGTGGCGCTGTCCGTTCTCATGGCCGTGCTGACCATGGCGGCGCAGTGGCAGTTGGCCCCACCGTCGGTCGCGGTCTGGCGTGCGTTGGCGATCTCGCTGATGCTGACCGGGATGGGCACCGCGACGCACTGGCTGCGCGGACTGCTCGACGACAAGTCCGCCCAGGTCGCCCGGGCTCAGGCTGAGGTCAGTGAGCTGCAGGTGCGTACGCTGACCGAGCAGCAGCAGGCCGAGGCGCACCGGGCCGAGCTGGCCGCCGCGCAGGTGGCCGAGCAGACCCGCCTGCAGCAGCAGGTCGCCGAGCAGGCGGCCGTGCTGGCCCAGTCCGCCGCCGAGGTCAGCCAGAACACGACCGTCGCGGCCACCGCGACCGAGCAGATGTCCTCCGCGCTCCAGGACCTCTCGCGCACGGCACAGTCCACCGAGCAGGTCACGGTCGCGGTGGTGCGGCAGGCGGACGACGCCGCCACGGTGATCAAGGCGCTGGCCGTGTCGAGCGAGCAGATCATGGCCGCCAGCGACATCATCCAGTCGATCGCCGAGCAGACGAACCTGCTGGCGCTGAACGCCACCATCGAGTCGGCCCGCGCCGGCGAGAGCGGCAAGGGCTTCGCGGTCGTCGCCAACGAGGTCAAGGAACTGGCCCGCCAGTCCGGCGCGAACGCCGACTCCATCAACCGGACCCTGACCGAGGTGCGGGCCCAGGTCGACGCCGCGGTCACCCAGGTGACGGAGATCGCCGGGAGCATGAACTCCCTGTCGGCGCACCACAGCACGCTAGCCGCCGCGATCGAGGAGCAGACCGCCGCCGTCGCGGAGGTGACCCGAACGGTCACCCAGACCGCCGGCGAGACGCAGACGATGGCCAGCGGTATCCGGACCCTGGAGCAGATCTCCCGAACCGGCGGGCGGTAGCGAGACCCTACCGTTCCAGGACCACGACGGCGCGGCCGGTGAGACCGCCGGCCGCGAGTCGGGTGTATGCCTCGTCGACGCCGTCGAAGCCGAACTCCTCGACCTCGTTGCGGATCAGCCCGGCCGCGGCCAGCGCGATCACCTCCTGGGCGTCCGCGATCGTGGAGCCCTGGAAGGTGTACACCTCGCCGTCCTTCGGCAGGGTGCCGAACCAGGGCGCCGTGAGCCGCCCGCCGGCCGAGCCGACCAGCCCGTACGCCCCGGCGGGCCGGACCGACGCGAGGCCGGCGGCGATTGTCGCGTCGGTGCCGACGAAGTCCAGCACCGCGTCCGCGCCCAGTCCGCCGGTGAGCGCCCGGAGCCGGTCGGCGGTGTTCTCGTCCACACCGGACAGCGCGTGGTGCGCGCCGACGGACTCCGCATACGCGCGGCGGTCCTGGCTGGGGTCGACGGCGACCACCCGGGCCGCGGTCAGCAGCCGCAGGAACTGCACCGCGAACGCGCCGAGCCCGCCCGCGCCGAGCACCACGGCGGTGCCGCCGGGCACGATCCGCGGCAGCGAGCGCCGCACCGCGTGGTATGCCGTCGCGCCCGCGTCGGTCAGCGGGCCGGCGTGCCGCGGATCGAGCCCGCCCAGCGGCAGCAGGCCCCGCCGCCCGGCCAGCACGTAGTCGGCGAGGCCGCCGTCGAGCCCGTACCCGCGCCCGGCGGACCCCCGCGGGCAGCTGTTGTCCAGGCCGCGGACGCAGAACCGGCAGGTGCCGCAGGAGCCGGTGGCGACCAGCGCCACCGGGTCGCCCTCGGCGAGGCCGTCGACGCCGGCGCCGAGCGCGGCGATCCGGCCCGCCGTCTCGTGGCCCAGGGTGAACGGCATCGCCCAGCCGAGCCTCTCGCCGATCGCCCGCGGCATCCGCCGCATGGTCAGATCGGAGCGGCACAGCCCGCAGCCGGCGACGCGCACCAGCACCTGCCCGGGCCCGGGGCGGGGCACCGGGACCGCCGTCGCACCCGGCGCGTCGCCCCAACCGCTCATCCGGTACGCCCGCATCGTCTCGGCCATGAGGTCAAGAGTGGAACAGGTTCTCGTTGATAGTCAACCGACGGGACAGTGGACGTTGACGCTGTATTAGAACCCGTTCTAGCATGAGTCGTGCTCACCCAGTCGTTCGCGGACGCGATCACCGAAGCCGAGAAGGTCATCACCGGGGCCCCGCACATCCGCGGCGAGCAGGACCTGGTCGAGGGCTACGACTACCTCGCCGGCAGCATCCGGGCGTCGGTGCAGATGGCCTGGGCGTACGAGCGTGACTTCCCGTACTTCGTCCGCTCGACCGGCCCGTACACCAAGATGGGCCTCGACAACCCGGACACCCTCTACTTCCACGCCTGGCTGCGCGACGACGCCGAATATGTGGTCACCGGCCGCCGCGGCACCACCGCCGACCTGAGCTTCCAGCTGCTCGACGGCGAGTACTCGCCGGTCAACGTGCCCGGCAGCCTGGCGGCCTTCGACGACCGTGAGATCGACATCGACGACGACGGCTCGTTCGAGGTCAGGTTCTCCCCGGGCGCGACAGGCCGCAACGCCTTCGCGCTCGGGCCGGGCTCGGCGATGCTTGTCGTCCGCGAGGTCTTCAACGACTGGGCCGCCGAGGAGCCCGGGATGCTGCGCATCCAGCGGGCCGACCGGATCGGCGCGGCACCCGCGCCGCCGGACCGGGCCACCATGGCCAAGCGGTACGGGGTGGCCGGCAAGATCCTGGTCAGCCGGCTGCGCACCTTCCTCGCCTTCGCCGAGCGGTTCTACCTCGGGCTGCCGGTGAACACCCTCACCCCGCCCCGCCCGACGCCCGGCGGCCTGGCCACGCAGTACTCGTCGGTCGGCCACTACGACCTCGACGACGACCAGGCCATGGTGGTCACCGTGCCCGCCGCGGGCGTGCCGTACCAGGGCATCCAGCTGGGCAGCATGTGGTACGTGTCGCTCGACTACATCCACCACCAGACCAGCCTCACCGCCGCACAGGCGCGGACCGACCCGGACGGCATGATCCGGTACGTGATCAGTGAGCGCGATCCGGGCGTGCCGAACTGGCTGGAGCGCACCGGCCACCGCCGCGGCTACGTGCAGCTGCGCTGGCAGCGGCTGTCCCGTCCGCTCGACGCGCGCGACGGGCCGCGGGTGGACGTCGTCGCCGTCGACGAACTGCCCAAGTGGCTGCCCTTCCACGAGCCGTCCGGCCCGAGTGCGTACCGGGACCGGATCGCCGCGCGGCAGGCCGCGGTCGCGGCCCGGATGCTGGGGTGAGACATGCTGCTGGCGGACAAGGTCGTGCTGGTCTCCGGGGTCGGGCCCGGGCTGGGCCAGGCCGTCGCCGTGCGGGCCGCGTCGGCCGGCGCCGACGTCGTGCTCGCCGCCCGCACCGGGTCCTATCTGGCCGAGGTGGCCGGGAAGGTGACCGCCGCGGGCCGGCGCGCCCTGGCCGTGCCGACCGACATCACCGACGACGCGGCCGTGCAACGGCTGGTCGGCGCGGCGCTGGACACCTTCGGCCGGGTTGACGCGTTGGTGAACAACGCGTTCGCCATGCCGCCCATGCGCAGCCTCGGCAAGGTCGACCTGGACGACCTGCGGAGCAGCTTCGACATCAACGTCCTCGCCGCGCTGCGGCTGACCCGGCTGCTGACGCCGGCGCTGGTTGCCTCCGGCGGCGCGGTCGTGATGGTCAATTCGGCGGTGCTGCGCCATTCGCGGCGCCCGTTCGGGCCGTACAAGCTGGCCAAAGCGGGCCTGCTTGCGCTGGCGCAGAATCTGGCGAGCGAACTCGGCCCCAAGGGCGTACGGGTCAACTCGGTGGCGCCGGGCTGGATCTGGGCGGACACCCTGCGCGCCTGGTTCGACTACCAGGCCGCCGAGCGGGGCGTGCCGGCACAGCAGATCTACGACGAGACCGCGGCCACCACCGACCTGCGCCGGCTGCCCGAGCCGGACGAGATCGCCGACGCCGTCCTGTTCCTCGCCTCCGATCTGGCCCGCGGCATCACCGGCCAGTGCCTCGACGTCAACTGCGGGGAGTTCCACCACTAGGGCGTGTCCTCCCGGACCGCGCCGCGAGGCGGAAGCTGGGCCCGGCGCAGGCCGGCAAGATCGGCAGGTCACGCCCTAGAGGAGGCAGGCATGCAGAGTCCGCGCACGGACGTCGGCACGGTGGAGGACCTGCACGCCTCGGCCGCCCGGCTCACCGGCCTGGACGACTTCGGCGCCGACGACTACCTCGACGGGATGCGGGTGCTGCTGTCCGCGTACGCGAAGGAGAGCGCGCTGACCCCGGCCGGCAGCAAGGTGACCCGCGGGCTGCTGCGCGCGGGTCTGGTCTCCCGGCTGCTCAGCGAGGCGTCCTGGCGGCAGTACCCGGAGCATGCGGCGGTCGCCGTGCCGCGGCCGGTGTTCGTGACCGGCCTGCCCCGCACGGGCACCACCGCGCTGCACCGGCTGCTCGCCGCCGACCCGGCGCACCAGGGCCTCGAGCTGTGGCTCACCGAGGCGCCGCAGCCCCGGCCGCCCCGCGAGGACTGGCCGGGCCATCCGGTCTTCGCCGCGCTGCAGGACGGCTACCGGCGGCACCACGAGACCGATCGCGGGTTCATGGGCGTGCACTACCTCGGCGCCGAACAGGTGGAGGAGTGCTGGCGCCTGCTGCGCCAGTCGATGATGTCGGTGTCCTTCGAGTGCCTGGCCTACCTGCCGACCTACTCGCGCTGGCTGTCCGGGCGCGACTGGACCGATGCGTACCGGCGGCACCGGCGCAACCTGCAGCTGATCGGCCTGCCGGACGCCGGGCGCCGGTGGGTGTTGAAGAACCCGAGCCACCTGTTCGCGCTGAACGCGTTGCTGACGGCCTACCCCGACGCGGTGGTGATACAGACGCACCGGGCGCCGCGCACCGCGATCGCCTCGGTGTGCAGCCTCAACGCGCAGGCCGCGCGGGGCTGGTCGGAGCTGTTCCGGGGCGAGGTCGTCGGCCGCACCCAGCTCGAGCTCTGGGCCCGCGGGGTGCGGCGGTTCATGACCGACCGGGCCGGGCACGACCCGGCGCGCTTCATCGACGTCCACTACGACGACTTCGTCGCCGATCCGATCGCGACGGTCGAGGCGATCTACGACCGGCTCGGCTCCCCGCTCACCGCGCCGGCCCGGTCGGCGATGACGGCGCTGCACGCGCGGAGCGTCGCCGGCGCGCGCCGCCCGGCGCACTCCTACGAGCTCGCCGACTTCGGGCTCACCGGTGCCGCCGTCGACGCGGCGTTCGACTCCTACCTGGCCGCGCACCGCCGGGCGGTCAGGTCATCCGGGCGATGACGTCGTCGGCGAACCGCCGGATGCCGTCCTGCTTGGTCGCCAGGTCGGCGTCGAACCCGGCGCCGTACGACAGCCAGGGCACCACGATCGCGTCGGTCACCCCGGCATCGGCCTGCTCCCGGTAGCCGTCCAGGCCGAACCGGTCGACGCACACCGCCTGGATCTCGAACGGCACATCCTCTCTGCCGTACTCCCGGCGCAGCACGGCCAGGCGCTCGATGACGGCCCGCAGCCGGTCGAAGCGCATCATCGCCGAGGTCCAGCCGTCGCCGGTGCGGGCTGCCCGGCGCAGCGCCGGCTCGGCGTGTCCGCCGACGTAGACCGGAACCGGCTCGGTGGGCGCCGGGCTCATCTGCACGCGGCCGAACTCGAAGTGCTTGCCGTGGTATTCGACCATCCCGCCGCCGAGGATCAGCCGGAGCACCTCGACCGCCTCGTCGGCGCGTGCGCCCCGGTCGGCGAACGGCGCGCCGCACCACAGCGACTCGTCGGGTGTCCAGCCGAGCCCGACACCGAGCCCGAACCGGTTGCCGGTCAGGTTGGCGACGCTGCCGACCTGGCGGGCCAGCAGCACCGGGTTGCGCGGGCCGAGCTTGAGCACCTGGGTGTAGAACCGGATCCGGCTGGTGACCGCGCCCATCGCGGCGGCGGCGATCAGCGGGTCCACCCACGGGGTGTCGGCGTTCCAGAACCGGCGGCCGTCGTGGGTGTACGGGTACGCGGCGGCGGCCTGTTCGGCGAAGAAGATGGAGTCGGGCAGCGCGATGGACGAGAAGCCGCACTCCTCGGCCGTACGCGCCAGCTCGGTCAGTTGGTCCAGCGGGTTGAGCACGACGCCAAGGGAGAACTTCATCAGAAAACTGTAACGTGTTCTACCTAGGATCGGAAGGTGTCGCCGAGCGTCAGCAGCTGCGCGGTGGCGCCACCGAGGAGGAACTCGTGGTACTTCGCGGCGAGGAAGTACCGGTGCAGCGGGTACTCCAGGTCGAGGCCGACGCCGCCGTGTACGTGCACCGTGGTGTGCAGCACCCGGTGGCCCGCCTCGGCGGCCCAGAAGCCCGCGGTGGCCACCTCGGCCGCGGCTGGCAGGTCCTCGGCCAGCCGCCAGGCCGCCTGCCACAGCGCGAGCCGCAGGCCCTCGACGTCGAGGTACGCGTCGGCGAGCCGCTGGGTGACGGCCTGGAACGCGCCGATCGGGCGGCCGAACTGTATCCGTGTGCGTGCATAGCCGGCGGTCATCTCCAGCGCCCGCTCCACCACGCCGAGCTGGGCCGCCGCGGTGCCGACCGTGGCGCACGCGGTCAGCCACGGCGCGACCGCCGGGTCGCCGATCAGGCGGTCGCCGGGCACGACGGCCTCGGCGAGCCGCAGCAGGCCCGCGCCGGGGCCGCCGGCGACCTGCTGCGGCTCGACGGTCACGCCGGGATCGTCCGGGCGCACGAGGAAGACGCCGGCCTCGGCCGGCACCAGGATCAGCCCGGCGCCGACGGCTCCCGGCACGGCCGTGACCGCGCCGACCAGCCGCCAGCCGCCGCCCGCGACCGGCTCCGCGCGGACCGTGCCGGGCGCCGCGGTGAGCACCACGTCGCCCCGGCCCGCCGGCACGGCCCAGCCGGCCACCTGCTCGTCGGTGCCGAACCGGGCCAGCGCGGCGGCCGCCACGACGATCGACGGCAGGTACGGCACGCCGGCCGCGTGCCGGCCCAGCTCGACCAGGACCGCGCACTGTTCCAGCAGGCCGTACCCCTCGCCGCCGGCCCGCTTGGGCAGCGCGGCGGCGAGCACGCCGGCGGCGGCCAGCGCCGGCCACAGCGGACGGCCGGAGTCGGCCAGGTCCCGGGTCATGGTGGCCAGGTCGCGTGCCTCGCCGCTCGACGAGAAGTCCATCTCAGCCTCCTAGCGCCGGACCGGTAGGCCGAGTGCGCCGGCCGCGATGATGTCCCGCTGCACCTCGTTCGTGCCGCCGCCGAAGGTCAGGATCAGCGACGCGCGGTGCATGCGCTCGATCCGGCCGTGCAGCAGCGCGCCCGGGGAACCGGAGCGGACCGTTGCGGCGGTGCCGAACACCTCCATCAGCAGGCGGTACGCCTCGACCGCCAGTTCCGTGCCGTACACCTTGCTCAGCGAGGCCCGCGCCGGCGCCGGCCCGCCGCCCTCCGCGGTCGCCACCTGCCAGTTGAGCAGCTTCAGCACCTCGGTCTTGGCGTGCACCCGGGCCAGGTGCAGGCGGACCCACTCCTGGTCGATGACCCGCCGGCCGTCGGGCAGGCGGGTGACCGCGGCCCACTCGAGCACCTCGTCCAGCGACCGGCGGATCGGCGCGGCCGAGGTGAGCGCCACCCGCTCGGAGTTGAGCTGGTCGGTGATCAGGGCCCAGCCCTGGTTCTCCGCGCCGACCAGCGCGGACGAGGGCACCCGGACGTCGGCGTAGTAGGTCGCGCTGGTGGTCGGCCCGGCCACCGTGTGCACCGGCGTCCAGGAGAAGCCGGCGGCGTCGGTCGGCACGATCAGGATCGACAGGCCCTTGTGCCGCGGCGCGTCCGGGTCGGTCCGGCAGGCCAGCCAGACGTAGTCGGCGTACTGGATGAGGCTGGTCCACATCTTCTGGCCGGAGATGACGTAGTCGTCGCCGGACCGGACCGCCCTGGTGCGCAGGGCCGCGAGATCGGTGCCGGCGTCCGGCTCGGAGTAGCCGATCGAGAAGTGGAGCTCACCGGCGGCGATGCGCGGCAGGAGCTCGGCCCGCTGCCGCGGCGTGCCGTGGCGCATGATGGTCGGCCCGACGGTGTAGATGGTCAGGAACGGCACCGGTACCCCGGCGAGCGCGGCCTCGTCGGCGAAGATGAGCTGGTCCAGGCGGGACCGGCCGCCGCCGCCGTGCTCGGCCGGCCAGCCGAGCGCGAGCCAGCCGTCGCGGCCGAGCCGGCGGACCACGTCGCGGTACGCGGTGCCGTCCCCGTACTCCCCGGCGTCGTCGGTGAGCCCGGCGCGCAGCGCCGGGGTCATCAACTCGGCGAAGTACTCCCGCAGCTCGCGGCGCAGCCGTTCCTGTTCCGGCGGGTATCCGACGTGCATGGGGCGCTCCGATGCCATAGATTAGAACATGTTCTAGTAGTAGACCGTCGAGCGGAGGGCGTCAACCGTGGAGTCGGCGTTTCTGGTGGGTGCGGTACGCACCCCGGTCGGGCGGCGCGGCGGCGCCCTGTCCCGCGTGCACCCGGCGGACCTCGGCGGGCACGCCATCGCCGCGTTGCTCGATCGCACCGGTGTCGACCCGGCCGCGGTGGACGACGTCGTCCTCGGCTGCGTGGACACGGTCGGCCCGCAGTCCGGCGACATCGCCCGCACCAGCTGGCTGGCCGCGGGGCTGCCCGAGCACGTGCCCGGCGTGACCGTCGACCGGCAGTGCGGCTCCTCCCAGCAGGCGGTCCACTTCGCCGCCCAGGCGGTGATGAGCGGCACGGCCGACCTCGTGGTGGCCGGCGGCGTGCAGAGCATGAGCCGGGTGCCGATCGGCAGCGCGATGGCGCCGGCCGGACCCTACGACGGATCGTCCGGCTGGGCGGCCCGCTACGGCACCCAGGAGGTCTCCCAGTTCCGCAGCGCCGACGCCATCGCCGGCAAGTGGGGCCTGAGCCGCGCCGAACTGGAGGAGTACGCGCTGGCCAGCCACCGGCGGGCGGCGCGCGCGATCGACGAGGGCCGGTTCCGGGAGGAGATCGCCCCGTACGGCGACTGCGACACCGACGGGTGCCCGCGCCGGGACACATCGGCGCAGCGGATGGCCGCGCTCGAACCGCTGCGCCCCGGCGGCGTCACCACGGCGGCCACGTCCAGCCAGCTCGCCGACGCCGCCGCCGCGCTGCTCGTCGCCTCGGGCCGGGCGCTGCGCACGCACGGGCTGCGCCCCCGCGCCCGGATCCATCACCTGTCCGCGCGCGGCGACGACCCGGTGCTGATGCTTACCGCGCCGATCGCGGCGACCGGCCACGCGCTGCGCCGCACCGGGCTGCGGCCGGCCGACATCGACCGGTTCGAGGTCAACGAGGCGTTCGCCAGCGTGGTGCTCGCCTGGCTGCGGGAGACCGGGGCCGAGCCGGACCGGGTCAACGTCGACGGCGGCGCGATCGCGCTCGGCCACCCGCTCGGTGCCACCGGTGCCCGGCTGCTCACCTCGCTGCTGCACGGGCTCGAGCGCGACGGTGGCCGGTACGGCCTGCTGACCATGTGCGAGGGCGGGGGACAGGCCAACGTCACCGTCATCGAGCGGCTGTGAGCGCGGCCAGGCGGGCATCCGCGTCCTTCATGATCCGGTCGATGAGCTCGGCGCAGGACGGCAGGTCGTCGATCAGGCCGACCACCTGCCCGGCCGACATCACGCCCGACTCCGGTCGACCCTCCACCATGGAGGCCCGCAGCAACATCGGGGTGTTGGCCGCCATCAGGGTCTGCGCCCAGGTGAGCTCGCGGTCGTGCCGGGCGGCCCGGCCGGCACGGAGCAGCGCCGGCCAGGACAGGCCGGAGAGGCGGCGGAAGGCCGCCGCGTGGCGCAGCGCCCGCAGCGCGGCGCCGGCCCGGCCGGAGCGCTCGAGGCCGTCGACGAGAGCGGTACGCAGCACCCGGTGCGGAACCCCGTCGACGCGGGTGGTGACCACCGTGCCGGTGACCGTCGCGTCCAGATAGCGCCGCTTGACCTCGGCACCGACCGGGCTGTCGGAGGTGAGCAGGAACCGGGTGCCCATCGCCACGCCCGCGGCGCCGTACGCCAGGGCGGCGACCAGCCCCCGGCCGTCGAAGAAGCCGCCGGCGGCCACCACCGGAATGCCGACCGCGTCGACTACCTGCGGCAGCAGCAGCGTCGTCGGCACCCCTCCGGTGTGCCCGCCGCCCTCGGCGCCCTGCACCAGCACGGCGTCCACGCCCCATTCGGCCACCTTCTCGGCGTGCCGCCGGGCACCGACCGAGGGCATCGTGAGGACCCCGCCGTCGGCGCAGCGCCGGATCAGGTCGCGGCTGGGCGCCAGCGCGAACGAGGCCAGCCGTACCCGCTCCGCGACGAGCAGGTCGACGCGCTCGGCGGCGTCCGGGGCGTCGGCGCGCAGGTTCACCCCGAACGGCGCGGCGGTGCGCCGGCGTACCTCCGCGACGGCGTACCGCAGCTCGTCCAGGCTCATCGTGGCGGAGGCGATGATGCCGAACCCGCCCGCGCCCGAGGTCGCCGCGACCAGCCCGGCCCCGGCCACATACCCCATGCCGGTCTGCACGATCGGGTGGCGGCAGCCGAGCAGCTCGGTCAGGCGGGTCCGCACGGGACCTCCTTCTCCCGGCGGCCCTCGGGGTCCAGGTCGCGGATCAGCGCCAGCTCGTCCGCGGTCGGCAGCCGGGTCGCCGGCACCTCGTCCGCGACGGACAGCCGGAAGCCGGTGGCCGCGACGACGTCGCCGACGCGTACGCCCGGGTGCAGCGACCGCAGCCGCATGGAACGGTCCGGCGTGCCGAAGTCGAGCACCGCGAGATCGGTGACCACCGCGCGGATCTCGTGGAACCGGTTGGCCGGCGGCGCGAGCGTGCCGGCCCGGTCGTAGCCGACGCCGCACACCATGTCGACACGCTCGACGAAGACCCGGCGCGAGTGCCGCGGCACCCAGTAGCTGGTGGGGTGGTTGACCGTGTTGCCCGGTGCGCCGCGCACGCCGAGCAGCTGCCTGGACGGCCGGGCCCAGTCGCCGACGCAGGAGATGTTCTGGTTGCCGTACCGGTCGAGCTGGCTGGCGCCCATCATCACGTGCCGCGCGCCCGCGGCGACCACGCCGAAGACCGCGCGGTACGGCAGCCACCCCTCGGCGACGTCACCGGAGACGAGGGTGGCCTCGCCGTCGGTGAGCAGCAGGTCGGGGGAGAAGGTGAGTTGCGCCAGCCGGGCGCCGAGGCGGGGGATGAGCCCGGTGGGGCCGGCCAGGACCGCGCCGTCGCCGCGCCACACCTCGGCGCAGGCCACCACACAAACCTCGGCCCGGGTCACCGCGGTCATGCCGTCACCTCCGCTGGCGCTCCGGCGACGACATGACCCTCGAACTGAGCTGATGATTCGCTCGCAAGCTCGCTCATGCCGTCACCCGCCGGGACTGCACGGTCGCCTGGTAGTGGGCCTCGTCGCCGTCGAGGTAGGTGGCCCGGAACCGTTCCCAGCCGTCCGCGTCGGCGGCCGCGGTCGCGTACTCCCGCTGGAACGCCTCGTCGCGGTCGTAGTCGGGCACGCAGCTGGTGAAGTGCGCGCCGTTGGGCGTCTCCGCCACGCCGTCGATCATCGTGCGGTTCACCAGCAGGCCCTGCGGCGGGCCGCCCGCGGCCAGCTCGGCGGTGTCGACGAGCCGCTCGCAGGACATGAAGCTGCGCCGCGCGGCCAGGCAGAACAGGTCGTCGAAGTACGGGTCCGGGCCGAGGTAGCGGCCGTTGCCCCGGCGGTCGGCCCGGTTCAGGTGGATCAGGGCGGCGTCCAGCCGCAGGGCCGGCATCGCGACCAGCTCCTCACCGTCGGGGTACGGCGAGCGGACCGTGCGCAGGTGCGGGTTGACGCGCATCACGTCGGAGCCGAGCCCGGCCCGGATCGGCAGGAACGGCAGCCGGTTGGCCGCGGCGAGCAGGCCCCAGTAGACCATCCCCTCGTCCAGCTCGGTCAGCCGCACGGCGCCGCGCTGGCGGGCCAGCCGGAAGTGCGGTTCGAGGGCGATGCTGTCCAGCGACACGAAGCCGGTGACCACCCGCCGCACGCAGCCGGCGGCGATCAGCAGCCCGACGTCGGGCCCGCCGAAGGAGACCACCGTCAGGTCGGTCAGGCCGGCCCGCGCGACGGCCCGGACCAGCGCCATTGGCTTGCGGCGCGAGCCCCAGCCGCCGATGCCGACCGTCATGCCGGAGCGCAGCTCGCCGACCACGTCGGCGACCGTCATCACCTCTACCACGACGCCCCACCGCCCTCGACGAAGCGCTGCCGGGCGCGGTCGCCGGCGCCGTTGAGGTTCAGCTCGAACGTGAAGCCCTGCTCGAACCGGTAGGAGCGCTTCACGTCGACCGGGTCGATGCCGTTGAGCGACTCCTTGGCCCGCCGGATCACCAGCGGGTCCTTCGCCGCGATCTCCCGACCCACCGCCCGCGCGGCGTCGCGCAGCAGGTGGGCGGGCACCACCTCGAGGACCGTGCCGAAGCGGTAAAGGTCCTGCGCGGAGACGGTGCGGCAGGTGTAGACCATCGTCCGCATCAGCTGGTGCGGCACGAGGCGGGCCAGGTGGGTGGCCGCACCGAGCGCGCCGCGGTCCACCTCCGGCAGCCCGACCGTGGCGTCGTCGGCGGCGACGATCAGGTCCGCGTTGCCGATCAGGCCGACGCCGCCGCCGAGACAGAAGCCGTGCACCGCGGCGATCACCGGCACCGGGCAGTCGTAGACGGCCGCGAACGCCGCCGCGCAGCCGCGGTTGGCGGCCAGCAGCGCGTCGTGCCCCGCCGTGGCCTGCATCTCCTTGATGTCCACCCCGGCGCAGAAGCCGCGGCCCAGCGCGGCCAGGACGACCACCCGGGTGTCCGGATCGGCGCCGGCCGCGTTCAGCGCGTCGGCCAGCGCCAGCCAGCCGGCCGCCGGAACCGCGTTGACCGGCGGGAAATCGATGACCACCTCGGCTATGGCTCCGCGATGCAGCTGCACGCCCACCGATCGACCATAACCTAGCGCTTGCTTGGTTAGCTACCATCGGCGGATGGATCCATTGGACTTCACCGATCGCGCCGTCGTCGTCACCGGGGGGACCCGGGGGATCGGCGTCGGCATCGCCCGCGCCTTCCTCGCCGCGGGTGCCCGGGTGCTGGTGTGTGCGCGCAACGACCCGGCCGGGCCGCCGCGGGTGGACGGCGCCGCCGCCGAGTTCGTCCGGGCCGACGTGCGCGACCCGGAGCAGGCGGCCCGGCTCGTCGCCGAGGCCGTGCGGCGGTTCGGGCGCCTCGACGTGCTGGTGAACAACGCCGGCGGCGCCCCGCCGACGGCGGCCGGCACCGCCTCGCCCCGGCTGCACGCGAAGATCATCGAGCTCAACCTGATCGCGCCGCTGCACGTGTCCCAGGCGGCCAACGCGGTCATGCAGGAACAGCCGGACGGCGGGGTCCTGCTCATGGTGGGCAGCGTGAGCGGCGTCCGGCCGTCGCCCGGTACCGCCGCGTACGGCGCGGCCAAGGCCGGCCTGCACCACCTGGCCGTCAGCCTCGCCATGGAGTGGGCCCCGAAGGTGCGGGTGAACAGCCTCGTCGTCGGGCCCGTGGCGACCGAGCTGGCGGACACGCACGCGGATCCCGCGGTGGTGGCCCGCACCGTGCCGATGGGTCGGGCCGCGACGCCGGCGGATGTGGCACAGGCGTGCCTGCTGCTCGCGTCGCCGCTGGCCGGCTACGTGACCGGTGCGGCCCTGGCCGTGCACGGTGGCGGCGAATGGCCGGGGTACCTGGCGGACGTCCGGGCCGAGGCGTACTCTCCGCAGAAGTAGAACACGTTCCATTATCGAGCCGCCGGAGGTTCACATGGTTCTCTCGATCAAGGCGCACCGGGACGCGACGGGCCTGACCACCGGCGAGCTGCTCATCGACGGCGCATGGCGCCCGGCCGCGGACGGTCGGACGTGGACGCACCGGCATCCGGCGACCGGCGAGGAGGTCGGCGAGTTCGCGACGGCGGACGCCGCCGATGTGGACGCGGCCGTGCGCGCCGCGCGCCGCGCCTTCGACGAGGGGCCGTGGCCGCGCGCCCGGGCCACGGAACGCATCCGGGTGCTGCGCCGGCTCTGCGACCTGATCCGTGCGCACGGCGACGAGCTGCTGGCCCTGCAGGCGCTCGACAACGGCGTGCCGATCAGCTTCGGCGCCACGTACGCGTTCTCGGTCGACTGCGTGTGCGACGTCTTCGACCACCACGCCGGCTGGGTCGACAAGCTCGGCGGCGAGACGCTGCCCGCGTACCAGGGCGGCGATCACCTGGTGATGACCCTGCGCGAGCCGGTCGGCGTGGTGGCCGCGGTCATCCCGTGGAACGGCCCGCTGCTGCTGGCCGCGCAGAAGCTCGCGCCGGCGCTGGCCGCCGGCTGCACCGTCGTGCTCAAACCCTCGGAGTACGCGACCTTCTCCGTGCTGCGGCTGGCCCGTCTCGTCGAGGAGGCCGGGCTGCCGCCGGGCGTGCTCAACGTCGTGACCGGGCCCGGCGAGCCGACCGGCGACGCGCTGATCAATCACCCGCTGGTCGACAAGATCACCTTCACCGGCAGTCGGGCGGTGGGCCGGCGGGTGCTGACCGCCGCGGCGAGCGGGATGAAGCGGGTCGGCCTGGAGCTGGGCGGCAAGAGCCCGTCGATCGTCTTCGCCGATGCCGAGGTCTACGCGGCCGCCGCCACCACGATGGGCACGGTGACGCTGGGCCTGTCCGGCCAGGCGTGCGTGGCGCAGTCCCGGGCGCTGGTGCACCGGGACGTCTACGACGAGTTCCTCGCCGTCGCCGAGGGCATGGCGGCCCTGGTCAACTACGGCGACCCCTTCCACCCGGAGACCACCGCCTCGCCGCTGATCAACGAGCGCCAGCTGGATCGGGTGCTCGGCTACATCGAGCGCGGTAGCGCCGAGGGCGCCCGGCTGGTCTGCGGCGGCGCCCGGGTCGACGGCGAGCTCTCCGCCGGGAACTTCGTCGCACCGACGGTCTTCGCCGACGTCTCCAACGACGCGACAATCGCCCGGGAGGAGATCTTCGGCCCGGTGCTCGCGGTGGTGCCGTTCACCGACGAGGACGAGGCGATCCGGATGGCCAACGACACCTCGTACGGCCTGTCCGCGACGGTGTGGACCACGGACGTCAAGCGGGCGGTGCGGGCGGCGCGCGCGGTGCGGGCCGGCACCGTCGGCATCAACGGCTATCAGCTGGAGCCGCACGTGGCCTTCGGCGGGTACGGCCAGTCCGGCATCGGCCGCGAGGGCGGGCGCAGCTCGATCGAGGCCTACACCGAGCTGAAGACCGTCCTGTTGCCCACCACCGACGAGCTCATGTGAGCAGCTTGCGGTGGTCCCAGCTGACCACCCGGGCGGGCTCGACCAGATAGGCCGCCCGCTTCGGCGCCGCCCGCGCCACGTAGTCGTCGAGCGCCTCCGCGGGCATGCCGGGCATCCGGGCGGCGATCAGGTGCCCGACCGCGGCCACCCCGGCCGGGTCGTCGACCCGCCGGGCCACCCCGGCCACCTGTACGCCGCGCAGCTCGAAGTAGTCCTCGCCGTCCTCGACCAGGCAGGTCACCCGCGGGTCGCGGGCCAGGTTGCGCGCCTTCTGCGCGGCGCGGTAGGTCCAGAAGGCGATCCGGCCGCCGGACAGCCCGTAGAACATCGTGACCAGGTGCGGCGTGCCGTCCGGGTTGATGGTCGCGAGGTGCACCTTGCGCGCCTGCGCGAGCAGCGCCGCGACCTCGTCGGCGCTCATCGCGACGGCCGCCCGCTGTTTCACCGGGCCGTCCGCTCGCGGTCCTCGCCGAACGTGGTGTCGGCCAGCGGCAGCGTCTCCTCGCACACGAAGCCGGGGCGCGGCGGGTCGTCGGTGAACACGGGGCCGAGCGTAGCGTCCAGTTCGGACACCGACCATTCGCCGCCGGCGGCGTGGAACGCCGCGCGGACCGTCGGCGGGCCGAGCAGCGCCACCACGTCGCCGTGCACCACGAACACCTCGCCGGTGACGCGCGCGCCGGCCGGGCCGGCCAGGTAGGTCACCAGCGGCGCCACCCGGGCCGGCGACAGCGGGTCCGGTCCGTCCGGCGCGGGGCCCATGAGCTCCCCGGTCATCGCCGTGCGGGCGCGCGGGCAGATGGCGTTGGCGCGGACGCCGTAGCGGGCGCAGCCACGTGCGGTCGCGAGGGTCAGCGCGACGATGCCGCCCTTGGCGGCGGCGTAGTTGGGTTGCCCGGCCGAGCCGAGCAGGAACGCCTCCGAGGAGGTGTTGACGATCCGGGCGTACACCGGGCCGCCGGTGGCCTTGCCGCGTTCGCGCCAGTACGCGGTGGCGAACCGCGTGGTGACGAAGTGCCCGCGCAGGTGCACCCGGACGACCGCGTCCCACTCCTGTTCCGACATCGAGAAGATCATCCGGTCGCGCAGCACGCCGGCGTTGTTGACCAGGATGTCCAGCCCGCCGAACGCCGTGACCGCCCGGTCGAGCAGGGCCTGCCCGGTCGAGAACTCGGCGACGTCGCCGGGGCAGACGACCGCCTCGCCGCCGGCCGCCCGGATCCGGTCGGCGACGGCGTCCAGCGCGTCGCCGGGCAGGTCGTTGAGGACCAGCCGGGCGCCGGCCGCGGCCAGGGCCAGCGCCTCGGCCGCGCCGAGACCGTTGCCCGCGCCGGTGACGGCCGCGACCCGGCCGCAGAGCAGTAGCTCGCCGCCCATCTCAGTAGCCCGGGCCGCTGAGCAGGCCGCCGTCGGCGAGGAACTCGGCGCCCGTGGTGTACGAGGACTCGTCCGAGGCGAGGAACGCGACCAGGCGGGAGATCTCCACCGGCTCGGCGAACCGGGCGATCGGCAGCGACTTGAGGAACCCGGCCGGATCCACGTCGACAAACGACTGCGCCGCGGTGACCGCCATCGACGTCATCACCCCGCCGGGGTGCACCGAGTTGACCCGGATGCCGAACCGCCCCAGCTCCTGCGCCGCCGACTTGGTGATGCCGCGGACGCCGAACTTGCTGGCGCTGTACGCCGACAGCCCGGCCGCGCCGACGAAGCCCTCGATCGACGAGACGTTGACGATCGAGCCGCCGCCGGCCGCGGTCATCGGTTTCACCGCCTGCCGGATGCCGAGCCAGCAGCCCACCAGGTTGACGTCGAGCACCTGGCGGAAGTCGGCCGGCGCCATGTCGGCGATCGGCGCGTGCCGCAGGATGCCGGCGTTGTTGACCAGCACGTCGAGCCGGCCGAAGGCCTCCAGCGCGGTGTCGACGGCGACGGCCCAGTCTGCCTCGCTGGTCACGTCGTGGTGCACGAAGCGGCTCCGCTGCTCGCCGATGCCGTCGGCGACCGCGCGCCCCCGGTCGTCGAGCACATCGCCGATGACCACCCGCGCGCCCTCGGCGACGAAGTGCCGGGCGTGTGACTTGCCCATGCCGCGGGCACCGCCGGTGATGAGCGCTACCTTGCCGTCCAGCCGCCCCATCGTGCCTCCCGACTCGTCACAACCAAACGCTTGCTTGGTAGCGTAGCCAGGGCGGCCCGCCCTGTCATCCTGTCGGCGCGCTGATCCCGTCGAAGAGCAGCCGCAGGAAACCCTCGACGATCTGTTCCGTGCTCCAGGCGGGGCCCCGGCTCTGCCGCCACGAGGTGGGTATCCACAGGACGTCGCGCAGCAACCGGTAGATCAGCCGCGCGTCGACGTCGGCCCGGAACTGCCCGGTCTGCTTGCCCCGCTCCAGCTGGTCCACCCAGATCTGCTCGATCTCCTTCATCGCCTTGCGCAGGTACGCGAAGCGCGGCTGGGCGCTGAAGTAGGTCCAGTCGTTCTGCAGCATGGTGAGGGCGGCCCGATGCCGGCTGAGCGTGGCGGTGCTCGAGCGCACGATCTGCTCGATCGCGGCGCGCGGGTCCTCGGTGTCGTGCACCGCCTGCCGGTAGCCGGCGAGCACGTCGTCCAGGAACCCGCTGAGGATCTCGTCGCCGATCGACTCCTTGGAGTCGAAGTGGTGGTAGAGGCTGCCGGAGAGGATGCCGGCCGCGTCCGCGATCTCGCGTACGGTCGTGGCCCGGAAACCCTTCTCGGCGAAGAGCTCCCCGGCCAGCTCGACCAGGTGCGTGCGGCGCTCCGACGGCAGCGCGGCGGCGCCGGACCGGGCCGGCTTCTTAGTGGTGGTCACCTGGTCGATTATTGCTGGCCGGTGGCCCACTTGCCCAATCGCTTGCTCGGTTTCCCCGCCCGGTCTAACCTAGAACAGGTTCTAATTGTGAGGGGGTGGCGAGGTGCGGGCGGCAGTTCTCCAGGCGATCGGCGACGAGAAGTTCGAGATCCGCGACGACGTGAGCGTCATCGGGCCGGGCCCGGGTGAGGTCCGGATCCGGGTCCGGGCGGCCGGCGTCTGCCACTCCGACCTGTCCGCCTGCCACGGCGGGCTGCCGCAGCCGGTGCCGGCGGTGCTCGGCCACGAGGCGGCCGGCGATGTGCTCGAGGTCGGCGAGGGGGTCGACGACCTCGCCGTCGGCGACCGGGTCACCGTGAACTGGCTGCCGACCTGTGGATCCTGCGCCTACTGCCGGCGCGGCGAGCCGTACCTGTGCATGGCACACGTGATGACCGGCTACGTCATGCCGCGCTTCATGGTCGGCGACACCCCGACGTTCGGAATGGCCGGCTGCGGCGCCTTCGCCGAGGAGATCGTCGTGGCCCGGCCCGGCGCCGTGAAGATCGACTCCGATGTCCCCTACGAGGTCGCCGCGCTCATCGGGTGCGGCGTGATGACCGGCGTCGGCGCGGTGGTCAACACCGCCGCGGTGCGGCCGGGTGAGAGCGTCGTGGTGATCGGCTGCGGCGGCGTCGGCATCGCCGCGATACAGGGTGCGCGGCTGGCCGGCGCGGCCGTCATCGTCGCGGTCGACACCGTGGCGGCAAAGCACGACGTGGCCCGCCGGTTCGGCGCGACGCACGCGGTCACCCCCGAGGGGCTCAGCGACCTGTCCACCGAGGTCACCGGCGGCGAGGGATTCGACTACGCGTTCGACGTCGTCGCGGTGCCACAGACGCTGCGCACCGCCTGGAGCGCCGCCCGCCGCGGCGGCACGGTGGTGGTGGTCGGCGCCGGGCGCGACGAGCACAAGGTGGAGTTCAGCCCGTTCGAGCTGCTCTTCGAGGGCAAACGGATCATCCCCTCGCTGTACGGCTCGGCGAACGCGGAGCGCGACTTCGGCCGGCTGATCGCGCTCTGGCGTGCCGGCCGGCTCGACCTGGCCGGCATGATCAGCCACCGGCTCCGGCTCGACCAGATCGACGACGCGCTGGCCGCGCTCGGCCGCGGCGACGTCATCCGCCAGGTGATCATCCACGACACGGCCGAATGAGCGGGCCGACCGTGTGCCTGCGCCTGGGCATTCAGCTCGGCTACAGCGGCGACGGCTTCGCGCACGCCGTCGAGGAGCTCGTCGAGTACGAGGCGGCCGGCGCCGAGCTGGTCGTGGTGCCGGAGGCGTACAGCTTCGATGCGGTCAGCCAGCTCGGTTACATCGCGGCCCGCACCGATCGCCTGCGGATCGCCTCCGGCGTGATGCAGCTCTACACCCGCACCCCGACGCTGACCGCGATGACCGCGGCCGGCCTCGACTACGTCTCCGGCGGCCGCTTCTCGCTCGGCCTCGGCGCCTCCGGCCCGCAGGTGATCGAGGGATTCCACGGTGTCGCCTACGACGCGCCGCTCGCCCGCACCCGTGAGGTCGTGGAGATCTGCCGGCGGGTCTGGCGCCGCGAGACCCTGGAGTTCGAGGGCGAGCACTACCGCATTCCGCTGCCGGCGGGCCGGGGAACCGGTCTCGGCAAACCCCTGAAGATCATCAATCGGCCCGTGCGCACGCGGATCCCGATCCTGATCGCCGCGATGGGACCGCGCAACGTCGCGCTCGCCGCCGAGATCGCCGAGGGCTGGCAGGCGCTCTTCCTCGACCCGGGCGCGGCGGCCCGGGTGTGGGCCGAGCCGCTCGCCGAGGGCCTGTCCCGGCGCAAGCCGGAACTGGGTCCGCTGGACGTGATGGTGCCCGTCCCGTTCGCGATCGCCGCCCCGACCCCGGCGCTGCTGGACCGGCACCGCGCGCAGCTCGCCCTCTACCTCGGCGGCATGGGTGCCCGCGGCCGCAACTTCTCCAACGATCTGCTCCGGCGCTACGGCTACCGGAGGCAGGCCGAACTCATCCAGGAGCTCTACCTGAGCGGTCGCCGGGCCGAGGCCGCCGCCGCGGTCCCCGACGACCTGGTGCGCGCGACGTCGCTGGTGGGCCGGCCCGACGAGGTACGGCGCCGACTGGCCGAGTTCGCCGCCGCCGGAGTCACCACGTTGCTGGTGTCCCCGCTGGCCGCCACCCGCGCCGGCCGGGTCGAAGACGTCGGCAGGCTGCGGGAGCTCATCGACGGTTCCTGAACCCGGAACGCGTTACTTGATCTCCCAATCGAGTCCGCCCTCCGCGTCGGGATGGGGGCGGTAGCGGCCCGCGAAAGGCCGGCCGGTCTCCAGTGAGGTGGCGGTCAGCTCCAGCAACTCGGCGATGGACCCGGGCCACGTCGCGAAGCTGGTGCCGTCCTCCGGATAGAACTCGCCGACCCGCCCGTGCCCGCCCGGCCGCTGGTCGGCGACGAGGGTCCCGCCGTCGCCGGCGGCCGCGAACGGCACGAAGGCCCGGTCCCACCAGGGATCCGTCCAGGTGCTGCCCGCACCGGCCAGCACGCCGCAGGTCACCTGCCAGTCTTCGAGGATGCCGTCGAGCGTCTCGGGCGCGAAGAACGGCGGCAGCGTGAATCGGCCCCCGGCGGACACGCCGTCGTGCCGGCGTAGCGAGGCGACCAGGTCCGCCGGGAAGGCCACGGACATCCGGCGTTGGAGCTCGTCGATCCGCGCCGCGGGCGCCGGCGCCCGCAGCGCGCGACGGCCTGCCGGAGCGTGGGCGGCGAGCCACTTCTCGATCCGGCGCCAGGCCGCGTTCACCCGCTCGGTGGCCGCCGCGTCCGGGTGGGTGACGGCGACGGGGCCGGCGTGCTGCGGGCAGACGTCGGCTGCCGTCCGCCGCCGCAGCGGTAGCGACGGGCCGGGCACCGGTGCGCCGTTCCTCGACAGTCCCGGTGCCGGCCCGCCGGTGACACTGACCCGGGACTCCACCTCGGCGGGGCTGCGGTCCCACCACGCCAGGCCGCAGACCACCACGACCATGACGACGAACACCGCGAACACCGCCAGCAGCGCCAGCACGAACCTCTTGCCGCTGACCGGCGGCCGGCGGGGAGCGGCGGCGGGATCGGGCGGCGGCGGGCCGGCCGTCACGCGGAGCATCGGGTCGAGCCAGTCGGCGGCCTCGGCGAAGTCGGTCGGCGGGCCGGCCGGGATGCGGCCGGCCGGCCTGACCGGCAGCGCCGCCTCGTCGACCTCGCCGATCGTCACGACGGCGGCGGCGATGCCATGCCCGGCGAGGGCGCCGAGCGCGAGGGTGGTGTGGTTCACCGCGTCCGGGCCGGGCCCCGTCACGACCACGGCCGGCGCTCCCACCGCCGCGGCGAGGTCGGCCGGCGTCCAGCCGTCCCGGCCCACCGGCACGAGCAGGCCGGCGCCGGCGGCGACCAGCACCAGGTCATGCGTCCGGCTCAGCGCCCTGACCAGGTCGCGTGCCTGTTCCAGGGTCAGCCGGTCGGCCACCGGTAGTTCGAGCAGCCCGGCCAGGTGCGGCCGGAGCGGATCGTCGCCGGCTACGGCATCCCCGACGACGACGGCCGCCACCGGCACCGCGGCGGTCGCCGCGAGCGCGGTCGCCGCGATCCGCCAGTCGACGTCGGCAGAGGTCGCCGCGATCACCCACGGCCCCCGGTCCGGCCAGCGTTGATCCACGCCGACACTCTAACGAGCGGTGCTTCGGACCCCGTCCCGCTCATCGGCGGTTACTGAGCGGATCGCGCTTGCCTGGGGTACGCGGGCGGGTCGCGCAGCCAGGCGTAGACCAGGTCGACGGCCTCCTCGATGCTGTCGGTGGCGCGCCTGACCGTGTGGTCCCAGTCGGGGTCCAGCAGGAACAGCACGAATTCGTCCCGATACCAGCCCAGGTCGAGGTGGAGTCAGATGTCGAGGTCCTCGATGGTCGGCTGATCCACTATGTCGGCGACCAGGTCGTAGAGCTCGGCGGGCAGCAGGTCGCGCAGCTCCTCGAGGGTCTCGGCGACGTGCAGGCTGGAGTCGGCGGGCGTCCGCGTCCAGGTCTGGTTGGCGCTCCAGTCGCCCACCCAGGCGCGCCATCCGGTGTTCCACTTCTCCGCGTTCGGGCCGACGTTGGTGTGTGCCTCGGAGCGTTCGAGGTGGACCACGAACTTCTTGCTGCGCGACCGGTAGACGTGGTAGCTCTCCGTCCGCTCGTTGGTGGAGCACTCCCACTGCGCGAGGAGCACGCCGGAGAACCGCTGCTTGCGGCCCAGGCCGGGACCGACGCGCACGATGATCTCGTCGTACCCCTGCTTGCGGCCCTCCTCGACCTCGACGAAGCGGCGCAGCGCCGTCGTGATGGCCGCCGACAGCGTGCCTCCGGCCAGCTCCTGCGCCCGCTGGTACAGCGGCAGGTCGTCCTCGGCTACGTAGATCGTCTTGTTCGGCATCGCTCCTCCTTCGCGTCCTTGCCCTGAGGGTACGCATACTTGTACGTACACACAATCGGGTGTTTGCCGTATCAGGCCGGCCGGCATGGTCTCTGCTTGGGTGGGAGGTGTCAGAGATGGCAGGTGGCTACGGAGTGCTGCGCGCAGACCTGGATCGCTGGGTACGGGAGGACGACCAGTCGACGCCGCACCTGCAGATCCGGGCGCTGGACCGAACCGGCCAGCCCTGGCGCATCGCGGTGAACGTGCAGTCCGACACCGGCTCGGAGGTCGTCTACTGGCTGGTCGACCCGCTGCTCGGCCACCCGGTGCTGGCCGGGCTGGCGGCCCTGCCCACCGGCTTCAGCACGGCGCACCGTTCACCGGCGAGCGCGCTGGACTACGTGCGTGCCCCGCTCTTCGACTGGCGGGCGGGTACCGCCCTGCCGGCCAGCGGCAGCGCCTCCGCCGACGACCTGCAGGACCTGCTGGCCCTGCACCTGCAGCAGTGCCGGAACGCGGGCGGCGAGCTGTTCGCGTTCGGCAGCCGGTTCGACCGCAACCTGCACAAGCCGATCGACGCGCAGTTCGGCAACACCGACGGCCTGCACGGCATCCACAACATCCACCTCAACCAGGGCAACACCGGCCGGCACGCCGACGACAACGGCACCCTGCAGGACGGCGGCCTGATCCTCGCCCACCCGGACCGCCACGTCGGCCTCTTCCTCGCCTTCCAGACCCAGCGGGTACCGACCGACGACGACGGGGGACCGGCGGCGCAGTCGCGGCTCATCGGGGAGCTGATCGCCGGCCGCACGCCGCCGGCCGGGCCGCCCGCGGCCGACGGGCCGGTCTACCTGGAGCGGGCGCTGCTCAACCCCTCCGGCGACGACGCGGGCAAGGAGGTCGTGGTGGTCGGCAACCTCGCCAACGCCTCGGTCCGGCTCGACGGCTGGCAACTGGTGGACAGGAACCGCCGGGTGACCACGATCGGCGGTCTCACCGTGTCGCCCGGCGGTTCGGCGCTGATCGCGCTCGACGGCACCGGGGTCCAGCTGAGCAACGCCGGCGGCAACCTCGTGCTCCTCGACCACGCCGGCCGGCAGATCGACGCCGTCGTCTTCACCGCGGCGGACACCGCCGCCGCCGACCGGTTCATCCGCTTCGCCCGCTGACCCGCCCGGGACGCCGGCCTGTCAGCCATGGCCGCAGGCCGGTGTGATCAGAATTTCTTGACATAGCAGAATTCATGAATAATGCTGCATAAGTTCGATTCCCCCCGTTATGCCCGGTGCGCACAGCTCATCCCCGCTGGCACCGCCAAGGAGCCCCCCAACATGTCCTATGCCCTCGACGACGCCACCCTCAGCGACCTCTGCGCCGCGGCGCTCAGCGAACACGCGTCGGATAACCGTTTCGTCGCCCTGGCCCTCGCCGCGCACGACCCGCTGGCCGACATCGCGCGGACCGTCGAGCGGATCGTGTTCGAGGAGTCGTTCGGGCTGGACGAGGCCGCGATGGTCGCCGAGTACACCGCGTACGAGGAGCAGAGCTACTTCTTCCTGGTCCTCGACCGGGAGACCGGGCTGCCGGCGGGCGCCGCACGGGCGATCGAGGGTGGCGGCAAGACCCTGGACGATGCGCCCGACCTGATCGGTGTGTCGTTGTCCGCGATCGTCGAAGCGCACGGCATGCATGACGGCGGCAAGATCTGGGACTACGCCACGCTCGCGGTGCTTCCCCGCTACCGCTCCGATCGCAACGGCCTGACGGTCAGCAGCATGCTCTACCGTTCGTTCATCAACGCCGGTCACCGCTGGGACGTCCGGCACGTCGTCTGCATGCTCGACTCGGCCGCCTTCCGTAACCTGGACATGCTGGGCGTCCGGTTCGTCGCGATGGCCGGCTCCGAGCCCTTCGACTACCTCGGCTCGCCCGCGAACCGCGCCCTGTACATCCCGTTCGAGGAGATCGCCCGCTCGATGGGCGATATGGCCGAGCTGCTCAGCCAGCCCGAGGTCCCGGACGCCAACGGCCGCCGCAGGCCCGGGGCCCGCCGCATCACCCAGCGCCTGGCAGCCCAGGTGTCGTCCGGCGACGACCTCGACCCGCACATCGACATGCCGGGCTTCGAGCGGCGCGCCCACCCGCGCTCCTGACCGGCCGGCCCGGCTACGAGGCGAGCAGGCAGGCGACCGTACGGTGATTGCCGGTGCCCTCGTCGGCGACGCCGTGGGTGATGCCGGTGAAGCCGGGCCAGCGCTGGGCCAGGGCCTGTTCGTGCCGGAGGAAACGCACGATCGTCGCGCCGATCCGCTCGCCGGGGACCAGCAGCGGAATCCCCGGCGGGTACGGGGTGAGGAGCACCGCGGTCGTACGGCCGGCCAGCTCCTCCACCGGCACGTGTTCGACGTGCCCGGCGGCCATGGCGGTCCACGCGTCGGCCGGGAGCGTCACCTGCTCGACGGGCTCGGTGTAGATCGTCGTGGTCAGTTCGGCGAGGTCGGCGTCGCGGTAGGTGGTGTGCAGGGCATCGCAGAGGTCCCGTAGTCCGAGCCGGGCGTAACCGGGGTACGCGGCGGCGAAGGCCGGCATGAGCCGCTCGATCGCGGCGTTGCCGTCGTAGGCGCTCTTGAAGCGGTGCAGTTCGGCGACCAGGGAGTTCCAGCGGCCCTTGGTGATACCGATGGTGAAGAGGACGAGCAGCGAGTACAGGCCGGACTTCTCCACCACGACCCCGTGTTCGGCGAGATAGCGCGCCAGCACCACACCCGGGATGCTCGGTGAGCCGGGTTCGCTGAACTCGCCGTGCACGGTGAGGCCCGGCATCGTGAGGGTGACCTTGATCGGGTCGAGCATGGTGAAACCGTCGTCGACCTGGTCGAAGCCGTGCCAGGGTGCGTCGGCGGTCAGCTCCCATTCGGAGCGTTCGGGCAGTCCGGTCCGGGGTGGGGTGTCCGGTCCCCAGACGCCGAACCACCAGTCGTCGCGTTCCTCGCCGACGCGGATGATGGTGCGGCGGAACTCCATCGCCTCGGTGATGCTCTCCTCGACCAGGGCGCGGCCGCGTTTGCCGGCCATCATCTCAGCGGACACGTCGCAGCTGGCGATGATGGCGTACTGCGGGCTGGTCGAGGTGTGCATGCGGTACGCCTGTGCCAGGACCCGGCTGTCGTAGTGGCCGCCGGCGGTGTCCTGGACGAGGATCTGGGACGCCTGGGAGAGCCCGGCGAGGAGCTTGTGGGTGGACTGGGTGGAGTAGACCACGGTCCGGTTGGTGCGGTCGCGGTCGTTGGCGACGCCGTGCATCCCTTCGTACAGCTTGTGGAAGCCGGCGTGCGGCAGCCAGGCCTCGTCGAAGTGGAGTGCGTCGACGACGCCGTCGAGGCTTTCCTTCAGTTCGTCGGCGCGGTAGATGATGCCGTCGTAGGTGGATTGGGTCAGGGCCAGCAGGCGGATCCGTTTGCTCTTGTCGGTGACCAGAGGGCTGGCGTCGATCTTGGCCTGGAGTGCGGCGGCGGTGAATTCGCTGCGCGGGATGGGCCCGATGGTGCCGGCCTTGTTGCGGGTCGGCATCAGATAGATCGGTACGGCCCCGGTGAGCATGATGGCGTGCAGGACCGACTTGTGGCAGTTGCGGTCCACCGCGACGATGTCGCCCGGCCCGACCAGCGAGTTCCACACGATCTTGTTGGAGGTGGAGGTGCCGTTGGTGACGAAGTAGAGGTGGTCGGCGCGGAACGTCCTGGCGGCGAGGCGTTCGCTGTCGGCGATGGGGCCGGTGTGATCGAGCAACTGCCCCAGTTCCTCGACGGCGTTGCACACGTCGGCACGCAGCAGGTTCTCGCCGAAGAACCCGTGGAAGAGGATGCCGATGGGGCTCTTCAGGAACGCGGTGCCGCCGGAGTGGCCGGGGCAGTGCCAGGAGTAGGCGCCGTCGTCGGCGTAACGCATCAGCGCCGCGAAGAACGGCGGTGCCAACTGGCCGACATAGTGGCTGACCTCCCGCTGGATCTTGCGGGCCAGAAAGTCCGGGGTGTCCTCGTAGGCGTTGATGACGCCGTCGATCTGGGCGAGCACCGACTGCGGAATTCGACGCGCCGTCAACTGCTCGCCGAACAGCAGGATCGGGACCCGGTCATTGTGTGCGCGGACGGCCTGCACGAACTCGGCTGCCGCGCGGACGGCGGCCACGTCGGAGGGTTCCTCGGGCCTGTCGGTTGACCGGCGGACGGTGAGCTGCAGCGTGTAGAGAACGGCCGAGCTAGACCGGGCGACGTGTGCCAGCGTTCCCAACCGCTCGGTGCCCCGCCCGTCGTCGCCGATCCGCCCGAGCTCCAGACCGGCCCGGACCAGGGCGGCTTCGAGAAGTTCCAGTGGCCTTTGCGCCCCGGCGGGGCCTTCCGCGGGCGTGACGATCGTGACCGGGAACGACAAGGTGAACGCCCTCTCGGCGGTAGCTGGCGCAGCGGGGCAGGTGCATCGCCGTGAACCTAGCCAGGACGAGAGCGATCCGGGCGCGAACCCCGCGCGGTTCCCCGAGCCGGGTGACATCCACCGACCGGTTCATCCGCTTCGCTGCCGCGTCTACGACCCCGGGGGCGGGTCCGCCGGGGGCTGCGGCGGGTGCGGGTACTGAGGGTGTTGCTGGTAGGGAGGCTGCTGCGGGTACGGGGGCATCGGTGGCCGGAAGGCCCGCTGCCGCCGCCGCAGGATGGAGCTGCGCACCAGCAGGAAGATCAGCCACGCCGCCCCGCCGACGATCGCGAGGCAGAAGACGCCCCTGATGGCCACAGTGGTGAGCGAGTAGCTGAGCTGGTATGCCTCGTCCTCGGACAAGCGCCGCCCCCTTGGAAGATCATCGATGGCCGGGTGAGACTACCGGGGCGGCGGGGGAGGTGTGTGCCCGGCTCGGACGCAGCACCAGGGGTAGGCCGTCGGCCGGGGCCGGTAGCGAGGTGAAGCGCCACGGTGCCTCGTAGGAGGGCGGCAGCGTCCAGTCGAATCGGCGCAGCATCGCGTCGAGCGTCGTCTTGATCTTCAGCATGCCGAACCGCATCGATGGGTCGGTGTGGGTATCGAACAAGACAGCGGTCCGACGGCCCGTTCGGCCAAGCCGGCAAGGAATGCTCCTGCTCCCCACAGATCCTCCAGTGCGGGTCGCAGCGAGCCGTCATCCCATCGTTCACCGGCCGCGATGACCGCGACCACAGGCTCCGAGGCCTTGTGGAGCTGGGTTGCCGTCCAACCCGCCGCGGCGGCGATGTTCCGCAGCGAACCCCCGATCACGCGCGAGCCGCCGGCGGCGAGGTCTTACGAGATGGCGTCTTGGCCGCGGCGGAATCCCCGGTGGTCAGTGTCCTGCGCCCACCCGCACGCCGAACCGAACCACGAACGTCCCCTCTTCCACCTCTTCCGAATGATCGAACACCGTCTTGGTCAAGGCCTCCGGCCACCGGGTGGCGCCCCGCGCCGCGCCGGCTGTCGACCAGAGAACGCCGTCCAGATCGGAGAGCTCGAGCTCGGGATTCACTTCGCGTAGGTCTGCGCCGCAGAAGTCGGACAACGCCGTCAGGATCTGCCGCACGGCAATGGTCAACCGGTCGACCCACTCCAGGCACTCCCGTCGCAGCCCCTCGTCGATACCGGCACCGAGCCGCAGCCGGTCCGAAGTCTCGTCGAGGCCGGCAACCACGTCCCGGACCAGCGACTCGAAATGTCGCAGCCCGGTCCGGTCCGGGCCCAATCTCGGATCCACTGAAGCCGGTCGTGAGGAGGCGGCGATGGCGGCGATCCAATCGGCGAATTCCGCGTCGTCGGCGTCGACGGGAACGCGCGACTCGACGCGGTCACGGTCGGCGAACAGGTGGGCCGACCGGTCGTCGGCGTCGATCCGGGTGCGCAGCTTCGCCAGTAGCCGGCTACGGGTCGGTCCGATGCTGCCGATCGGCATGCCCAAGCGGCGGCTGATCTCCGCGTACGAAATCGGCGGCTCGGTGACCAGCAGCGCCAGCAGCTCCCGCTGGCGCGGTGACAACACGGCCAGCGCGTCCCGTAGCGCCTGGTTCCGATCCGCCGCCTCCGTCAGCACCCTGTCCGTGCCGACCGCCGCCGACCGGTCCGGTACCCGGCCCTGCTGCGGGTCGGACGGCCCGGTGCTCCCGCCGGAGCGCTGCACCCTCATGCACTCCCGCCTGGTCGTGGTGGTGATCCACGCGGCCAGTGCCGCCGGCTCGCGGATCTTGGCAAGGTTCTCGACCAGCCGCAGCCAGACCGTCTGGCTGACATCCCGCGCGTCCGACGGCGCCAACCGGTACTGCCGGATCACCGCGGTCACGAGGTGCGCATGCCGCCGCACGAGCTGGTTCCAGGCTTCTTCGTCGCCGTCGATACTTGCCTGGACCAACGCGGGTATGTCGGATGTATCCGCCACAGGCACGCTGTCCGCGAGTGCGGCGGCGGCCGCGGCGAGGCGGCGATGTTGCCGGTCGAACGCGGCGGGCAGCGTCTGGAGGTCCACGTCGTTCCGGTGCCGGCGGATGTCCGCGTCCGCCAGCAGCTCCCGGATGCGATCGAGCCGGTCCATCGCGTCCTCGAGGTAGCGGTGCCGTTGTCCGCGGCGCAGTTCGAGGCGGTGATGGCCGGATCCGCCACGGATCCTGTCGATGCTCATGGCGACCGGCGGCGCTGGTTCGCGTTGGTCGGCCGGTGGCGCGCCGGGAGCGGGGTCCGCGGGGCCGAGGATGGCGGCGAGCCCACGGTCGGTGCGGAGGCGAGCCGAGATGTCGGAGACGAGGCCGGCGTGTCCGCGCTCGGTGTCGAGGATGGCGGTCAGACCCTGTGCCACGGGAAGCCTCGCCGCGAGGTCGGCGACGAGGTCGGCGTGATCGTCCTGGTGCGGTTCGTCCGCGGCCCCCGGGGCGGCCGGCGTACCGGCGTACCCGAGGATAGCGGCGAGGCCGGTCCGGAGGGGGAGCGCCGAGGCGAGGTCGTTGACCAGCCGCGCGTGCTCCGGGCCGAACGGCAGGGCTGCGGGGTCCACCGGCGGTGTGCTGTTCACTGCTCCTCCGCCCGGGGTCGCGCCTCCCGCAGGACGTTCCGCCCGGCCCGCAACAGGGACCGCACGGTGGCCGGCTCCTTGTGGATGAGGTCGGCTATCTCGGTCGGCTGGTAGTCGTCGTAGGTCCAGGCCATCACCTCCCGCTGGGCGTCGGTCAGCATCGCCAACGCGGCGAGGAAGGCGTGCTGGTTCACGATCTCGTCGGCCGCGTCGCGGCTGAGCAGGTGCTCGTACGACGTCTCGGCGTCGAGCGGTTCGGTGTGCAGATCCTCCCGGTGCCGCCACCAGGAGCGCTGCGCGACGCTGCGAACCCACGCCCGGGGCGTGGCGATGCTGTCCCATTGCCGGTACGCCTCGATCATGGCGTCCTGTGCCGCGTCGGCCGCCGCGTGCGGGTGGGCACCCCGCACGATCAGGAAGCCGACCAGCCGCGGCATGTCCTGCTGGTAGAACAGGCTGAACTCGAGATCTCGGGCCCTCCGGTCCTCCAGCGACCCGGCCGGTGCGGCCTCCGGTTGCTGGACACCCGATGGGCTGCCGACCGGATCGGAGGTGCCACTCTCCGTGGCTGGGTTGTCCATCTACGCTCCCGGGTCAGCGGCCGAGTATCCGATGCAGCGCCGGGACGGCTGGGCCGGCCCCGACCAGCGCCGCCAGAATCGCCGCCGGCCAGCCCGCGGTCTGCGCGAGGGTGAAGCCACCCACGATCACCCCGAACAGCGCTGCGCATAAGAAGATAACCGCCCACCGGATCGGCAGGGGCTCTGGAGACGACGACGCGGTCATGATCGACGTCCTTTCTGGATCGAGGAATCCGGATCTGAGCGGTGCCCGGCGACGGGCGACTGTCAAGAGGTAGTGCGGCCGGCCCGTTCGAGCGTGCACGACGATCGGGCACCTTGGCCGACGTAACCGGGGCCGAACCGCCGGTGCCTACGGTCGCCGCAGATCACAGAACCCGTCGACGCGGCGCCGCATGCCGTGGTCGCACTCCCGCGAGCGGAGGTCGAGACCGACATGACCGAGGCGTACGAGCAGACCAGCACCGCCCGGCGACCCGGGGCACGTCCCGACCGGGTCCCGGTGTCCGCCGCGCAGGGACGGCTCTGGCTGCTGAGCCAGCTCGAGGAGGAACGCAGCGCGTACAACGTGCTGCTTCCGCTGCGGTTCGTCGGCGACCTCGACGTTCCCGCGCTGCGCTCGGCGCTCTCCGGGCTCGTCGAGCGGCACGAGATCCTGCGCACCCGGTACGCGGCCGAGGACGGCGAACCGGTACAGGTGATCGAGGCGCCGGCCCCGGTCGAGCTCGCGGAGACCGATCTGTCCACCACGGACGACGACGCTCGGGAGGACGCTCTCGACGCCGCGTTCGCCGACGCCGAGACGCGACCGTTCGATCTCGGCACCGGCCCGGTCCTGCGCGCCGCGCTGCTCCGGCTGGCCGCGGACCGGCACGTCCTGCTGCTGAGCGTGCACCACATCGCCATCGACGCCGGCTCGACGCCGGTGCTCTACCGCGACCTCGCCGCGGGCTACCGCGCACACCTCGCCGGCACCGCGGCCGACCTGCCCCCGCTGCCGCTGCAGTACGCCGATCACGCCGTACGGGAGCGCGCCGAGATGACCGGTGAGCTCACCGGCCGGCGGCTGTCGTACTGGCGTGAGCGGCTGCGTGACCTGCCGGAGCTGGACCTGCCGACCGACCGGCCGGCGGGCCGGGTGCCGTCCGGCGAGGGCGGCTTCGTCCGCTCCGCCGTCGATCCGGGCCTGATCCGCCGGCTCGAGGAGCTGGCCGGTTCCTGCGGCGGCACCCTCTTCGACGCGGTGGTCGCCGGGACCGCCCTGCTCCTGCAGCGCTACAGCGGACAGGACGACGTGCCGCTGGGCACCGTCTGGTCGGCCCGCGACCGGGCCGGGCTGGCCGACCTGATCGGCTTCTTCCCCAACACCGTCGTGCTGCGCGCCGACGTGTCCGGCACACCGTCCTTCCGGGAGCTGCTGCGCCGGACCGCGGCGACCACCCGCGACGCCTTCGCCAACGCCGACCTCCCGTTCGACGTGCTGGTTCAGGAGCTCGCGCCGGCCCGGGAGCCGGGCCGCACGCCGTTCTTCCGGGTGTATGTGAACACCGACGAGGCCGCCGGGGGGCTGCCCGAGTTCACCGGCCTGACCGCGGAGGCGATCGCGCCGGACTTCTCCACCGCCCGCTTCGAGCTCGGCTTCGTCCTGCGCCCGGGCGCGGCGGAGCCGGAGGTGGACAGCGTCTTCAGCACGGCCCTGTTCGAACCCGCCACCGTCGAGCGGATGCTCGCCCACCTGGTGCGGCTCTGGCAGGGGGCCACCGACGCGCCGGACCGGCCGGTGAGCGAGCTGACCATGCTGACCGACGCCGAGGTCACCGACGCCGTGTGGACCTGGAACGACACCGGCGCCGACCTGCCGGCCGACCGGTGCCTGCACCGGCTCTTCGAGGACCAGGCGGACGCCGGACCGGACCGCACCGCCCTGGTGCACGGCGACACCACCCTCAGCTACGGCGAGCTGGACCGGCGGGCCAACCGCCTGGCGCACCGGCTCCGGGACTCCGGCGTCGGTGCCGGGACCCTGGTCGGCGTCTGCCTGCAACGCTCCCTCGCCCAACCGGTCGCCGTGCTGGCGGTGCTCAAGGCCGGCGGTGCGTTCGTACCGCTGGACCCGGACTATCCGGCGGAACGGCTCGAGTTCATGTGCCGCGACGCCGGGTTGTGGGGCGTGCTCACCGAACCGGCCCTCGCCGGGCGGGTCGGTGCGGACGTCCGGACGCTCGACGTCAGCGAACCGGACCGGGACCGGCCGGACGGGCGCCCCGACGGGACCGCCGGCCCCGACGACCTGGCCTACGTCATCTACACCTCCGGGTCCACCGGCACGCCCAAGGGGATCGGCCTGCGGCACGCCGGCGCGGTCAACAACTTCACCGACTTCAACACCCGCTTCGCGCTCGGCGCCGGCGACGCGGCGCTGGCGGTCTCCTCGCCGAGCTTCGACATGTCCGTCTACGACCTGCTCGGCACCGTCGGCTGCGGCGGCACCGTGGTGCTGCCGACCCCGGACGAGCTCCGCGACCCCGGCGCCTGGGCGCGGCTGATCCGCGCACACGCGGTGACCGTCTGGCACTCCGCGCCGGCGCTGCTCGACCTGCTGCTGGAGCACGCCGAGCGACACGGGGTCGAGCTGCCGGGCCTGCGGCTGGCCCTGCTCGGCGGCGACTGGATCCCGGTCGCCCAGCCCGACCGGCTGCGCGCCGTCGCGCCGCGGGTCCGGTTCATCGCGCTGGGCGGCGCCACGGAGGCGTCCATGGACTCGATCATCTTCGAGGTGCTGGACGTCGACGAGGGCTGGGCCAGCATCCCGTACGGGCGGCCGATGGCCAACCAGCGCGCCTACGTCCTCGACCGCTTCGACAACCCGCAGCCGGTCGGCGTGCCGGGGGAGCTGAACCTCGCCGGCGCCGGGCTGGCCCGCGGCTACCTGGGCCGCCCGGAGCTGACCGCGGAGAAGTTCGTCGAGCGCACCCTGCCCGGCGGCCGGCCCGAGCGGCTGTACCGCACCGGCGACCTGGCCCGCTACCGCCGCGACGGGGTGATCGAGCTGCTCGGCCGGCTGGACTTCCAGGTGAAGATCCACGGCATGCGGATCGAGACCGGCGAGATCGAGGCCGTGCTGCGCGGGCACGCGAGCGTCGCCGACGCGGTCGTCGTGGCGCACGGCGAGCCCGGGCACGCCACCCTGGCCGGCTACGTCCGCGCCGCGGGCGAGCCGGTCGACGGCGCGGGCCTGCGCGACTGGCTCGGCGAGCGGCTGCCCCGGCACATGGTCCCGGCGGTCATCGAGACGCTCGACGCGTTCCCCACCACCCCCAACGGCAAGGTGGACCGCAAGGCCCTCGCGGCCCGCGACGTCTCCCGCACCGGCGGCGGCGAGGCGCCCCGCGACGAGCTGGAACGCCGGGTCGCGGCGGCCTGGCGGGAGGTCCTCGGCCTGGACGCGATAGCCATCGACGACAGCTTCTTCCAGCTCGGCGGCGACTCGTTCGCGGCGGTCCGCGCCATGGTCGCCCTCGACAACCCGGTGCCGGTGGTGGAGCTGTTCAAGCACCCGACCGTCCGGGGCCTGGCCGGGCGGCTCCGCGCCGCGCGCGCCGGTGAGACCGAGCTGCTGCACGAGCTGACCCCGGCCGGCCGGGCGGCCGGCACCACCGTCGTCTGCCTGCCTTACGGCGGCGGCAACGCGATCGCGTACCGGCCGCTGGCCGAGGCGCTGCCGGAGCGGTTCCGCCTGCTGGCGCTGAACCAGCCGGGCTACGACCCCGGCGGCGACCCGGCCGACTTCCAGCCGTTCGACCGCGTGGTCGAGGCCGCGGCCGACGAGGTCGTACGCCGGGTCGACGGCCCGGTCGTGGTCTACGGCCACTGCGCCGGCACCTACATGGCGGCGGCCCTGGCCCGGCTGCTCGAGGAGCGCGGCGCCGACGTGCGCGGGCTGTACCTGGCCGCGGCGCTGCCGGCCGACGACCCGGCGGGCGCGCTCGCCGCCGAGCGCGCCACCTCCGACGAGGAGTGGGCCGGCTACCTCACCACCATCGGCGGCTTCGACGGCGCGCTGGACTGGTCCACGGTGGAGCACATGATGACCGTCGGCCGGCACGACCACGTCGGCGCGATGTCCTTCCTGCAGCGCCGCGCCGGCGGGCCGCCGACGTCCGTGCGGGCGCACACGGTCGGGATCTTCGGCGACGCCGACCCGGCGACCGGGCACTTCGCCGAGCGCTACGGCGACTGGAGGCACCTCGTCGGCGACCTCGACCTGGCGGTGGTGCCGGGCGGCGGGCACTACTTCGTCCGGGACCGGGCCGACGTGGTGGCCGAGCGAATCGATCGAGACCATCCCGCCGCGGCGGGTGCGGAGGAGGCATCAGCATGAGCATCACCGATCCGATGGGCGAACTGCTCACCACCGGCGCGCACGAGCTCGCTAGCGCCGATCCGCGGCTGCACCGGGTGCTGGTGCATGAGCAGGAACGCCAGGCCGCGACCCTGTCCCTGGTCGCCTCGTGCAGCCCGGTCGACCCGTCGGTGCTGGTCAGCCAGGCGTCCGCCGCGGTGAACGTGACCGCCGAGGGTTACCCGGGCCGGCGGTACCACGCCGGATGCGAGGTCATCGACGGCATCGAGCAGCTCGCCATCGACCGGGCCAAGGCGGCGTTCGGCGCCCGCTACGCCAACGTCCAGCCGCACTCGGCGACGACCGCCAACTACGCGGTGCTGTCCAGCCTGCTCGAGCCCGGCGACACCATGCTCGGCATGGCGCTGGACTCCGGCGGGCACCTGACGCACGGCAGCCCCGCCGCGTACGCCGGCCGGTACTTCACCGCGGTCGGGTACGGGCTGGACGACGCCGGGCTCATCGACTACGACGAGGTGGCCGCGCTCGCCCGCGAGCACCGGCCGAAGATGATCGTCTGCGGGGCGACCGCGTACCCGCGGCTGATCGACTTCGCCCGGTTCCGGCGCATCGCCGACGAGGTCGGTGCGTACCTGCTGGCGGACGTGTCGCACACCGCCGGACTGGTGATCACCGGCCGGCACCCGAGCCCGATCGACCACGCGCACCTGACCACCACGTGCACGCACAAGCAGCTGTACGGCCCGCGCGGCGGGCTGATCCTCAGCGGCCGGGACGCGGACTCGCCGGCGCCGCGCGGTAAGGGCACGCTCGCCCAGTTCGTGCAGCGCACGATCTTCCCGTACTTCCAGGGCGCACCCGTGCTCAACGCGATCGCGGCCAAGGCCCGGGCGCTGGACATCGCGACCGGGCCGGAGTTCGACGACACCGTCGGCCGCATCGTGACGACCGCCCGGTCCATGGCGGCGACCCTGGCCGAGCTCGGCCACGACGTGGTGTCCGGCGGCACCGACAACCACATCGTCCTGGTCGACCTGACCCGGTGGGGGATGACCGGGCTCGTGGCGGAGCTGGCCCTCGAGGAGTGCCACATCGTGGTCAACAAGAACCGGGTTCCGCGCGACACCACCCCGGCCCTGGTCACGGCGGGGCTGCGGATCGGCACCAACAGCATCGCCCGGCGCGGCATGGGCGAGGACGCCGCGGCCGAGTGCGCCGAGCTCGTCGACCTGGTCCTGGCCTCCGTGCAGCCGCTCGGCGACCGGGAGTACCGGCTGCCGGGCGCGGTGCGCGACCTGGCGCGCGAGCGGGTGGCGCGGCTGTGCCGGCAGCACCCGCTGCCGGGCTACCCCCTCGACCGCGTCGCGGTCACCGCCTGAGACTGGAGAAGCAGATGAACAACAGGATGAGGTTCGTCGCCGTCAACGGCTCGGAGCGGGCCGACGGCAACACCAGCGAGCTGCTGGCGCACGCCGCCGAGGTCCTGGACGCGCGCGGCGTCGACCTGGACGTGATCAACCTCGCGGAGTACCGGCTGACCGGCTGCGGGCCGTGCGGCGACTGCAACGCCCGCACCGAGCCCTGCGTGCTGGTCGGCGACGACCTGCCGGCGCTGGTCGACCGGATGACCCTCGCCGACGGGGTCATCCTGGCCGCGCCCGTGCACGGCTTCGGGCTCTGCACCACCATGCAGGCGTTCATCGAACGGGCCGGCGTGGGCTACCTGCGCTTCCAGCGGCCGCTGACCAACAAGGTCGGCGGGGTCATCGTCGTGGGCCGGCGCTACAGCCACACCGAGGTCTACCACCAGCTCGTCGACAACGTGCTGCTCAACCGCATGGTGATGGTCGGCGCCGGCTTCCCGGCGATCCTGTACGGCAACCACCGCGGCGAGGCCGTCCGCGACGAGGAGGGCGTGGAGATGATGGACCGGATGCTGGTCCGGATGGCCGCCATGGCCCGGGTCCTCGCCGAGCACCGCGAGTTCACCGGCCGCGACGTGCTGGAGGTCGACCAGGACAACGAGCGCGACGACCGCTGGTTCGCGCGCCGGTACGACACGGCGAAGGCGACGGCATGAGCGCCACCGCGGTCGGGTCGGAGTGGATCTCCTGCGCCTTCCGGCGGCCCGCCGCCACCGTGCGCCTGTTCTGCTTCCCGTACGCCGGCGGCGGCGCGACCGCCTTCCAGCCGTGGGTGCCGCGGCTGCCCGCGACCGTGGAGGTGTGGCCGGTCTGCCTTCCCGGGCGCGAGCAGCGCCTCTTCGATCCGGCGTACACGAGCCTTCCCGACCTGGTGGCGGAGCTGCGCGAGGCCCTGGCGGGCCCGATGGCCGACTCGCCGGTGCCGGTCGCGTTCTTCGGCCATAGCCTGGGCGCGCTGCTGGCGTTCGAGCTGGCCCGCTCGCTGCGGGAACACGGCGACGCCGAACCGTCCACGCTGGTGCTGTCCGGCCGCGCCGCGCCGCACCGGGCGCCCGGGCGGCGGCTGGCGACCCTGCCCGACGACGCGTTCGTCGCCGCCGTGCAGCGGTTCGGCGCCACGCCGTCGGCGGCGCTGGACCACCCCGAGGTGCGGGAGCTGTGCCTGCCGATGCTGCGGGCCGACTTCACCATGGCCGAGACCTACACCTACCGTCCCGGCCCGCCGCTGGACTGCCCGGTGACCACCTGGGCCGGCAAGGACGACCCGGGCGCCACGCCGGACCTGGTCGAGCAGTGGGCCGGTTACACGACCGGGCCGGTGCGGCACCGCACCTTCCCGGGCGGCCATTTCTTCCTGCACACCGACGGATCGGTGTTCGACGCCCTGGCCGAGGACCTGAGCCGGTCCCGCTGACCCTCGCGGAAAGAAAACCGACCGGCCGGTATGTACATACCAGCCGGTCGGTTTTATGCTTCCCGGGTGGGAGAGGTCAGCATGCAGCGGGTTCCAGCCACCGCCAAAGGGGAGGCGACGCGGGCGCATCTGCTGCGCACGGCCGCGGCGATCTTCGCCGAGCGGGGATACGCGGCGACCACGCAGGGCGACCTGATCGCCGCGTCCGGGCTGACGAAGGGCGCCTTCTACTTCTACTTCCGCAGCAAGGCCGACCTCGCCCTCACGGTGCTCCGGGAGCAGAAGGGCCGATGGCTCACGGAGGTCGGCGAGCGGGTGCTCGCCGAGCCGACGGCCGCGGGGCAGCTGCGGGCGCTCGTGCCGGCCATGCTCGACCTCATCTCGCGCGAACCGGCGGCGTGGAGCGTCACCCGATTGACCCGCGAGCTGTCGGCCGATCCGGAGCTGGCGGTCGAGGTCTCCAAGGTCCCGGCCGAGTGGGTCGCGTTCATCGCCGACGTCGTGCGGCGCGGTCAGGCCGACGGCGACCTGCGGGGCGGCCTGCGGCCCGAGGTGGTCGCGTCGGTGCTGATCGGCGCGTTCGACGGGCTGAAGGACCTGACCGGCGTGCTGGAGCCCGAGGGCGACAACTCGGCGGCGTTCGTCGAGCGGGTGCACACCCTGCTCGCGATCGTGGAGCTCGCCCTGATCAACCCGGTCTGACCGGTCCGCTGCTTCCCGCCGCTCAAGAATCTCTGGCATAAAAAAAACAAACCTACCGGTCGGTTTTCCTCAGGAGGAACAATGCAACTCAACGGACAGACGGCCCTGATCACCGGGGCGTCGAGCGGCATCGGAGCCGCATACGCGCGGGAGTTCGCGGCGCGTGGCGCCGACCTCGTGCTGGTCGCCCGCGGCGAGGCGGCGATGCGGGCACTGGCCGGCGAGCTGCGCGGAGCACACGGCCGCCGGGTCGAGATCGTGCCCGCCGACCTCGCCGAGCCCGGCGCCGCGGACCTCGTGGCCGAGCGGGTGGCCGCGCTCGGGATCGAGATCGACCTGCTGGTCAACAACGCCGGCTTCGGGATGCACGGCGACTTCGCCGGCGCCGACGCCGGCCGGATCACCGCGCAGATCCAGCTCAACTGCGTCGCGCTCGTCGACCTGACGCGGCGGTTCCTGCCCGGCATGGTGGCACGCGGGCGGGGCGCGATCGTCAACGTCGCGAGCACGGCCGCGTTCCAGCCGCTGCCGCACATGGCGGTCTACGGCGCGACCAAGGCCTTCGTGCTGTCGTTCAGCGAGGCGCTGTACGCCGAGGCGAGGCCGGCCGGGGTGAAGGTGCTGGCGATCTGCCCGGGCGCGACCGAGACGCCGTTCTTCGACGTGGCCGGGGAGGACGCGGCGGTCGGCCGCAAGCGCACCCCGGAACAGGTGGTGGCCACGACGCTGTCGGCCCTGGGCCGCGGACGGCCGAGCCGGGTCGACGGCCTGGCCAACGCGGTGCTGGCGGTGGTGACGAGGTGGGCGCCGAGGCGCATGGTGATCGCGCTGGCGGGTCGCCTGACCGCACCGCGCGAGGGCGCCACCGTGTGAGGTGACGCGGGCCCGGCTCAGGCCAGGAACTCCTCGACGAGGGCGTGGAAGGCGCCGGCACTGTCGATCTCGACGTGGTGCCCGGCGGCCGGCAGCACCGCCACCGCCGCCGACGGCAGGCCCTCGGTCAGGGTCCGCATCCGCGCGCCGGTGAGCAGCGCGCCGGGCACCGCCGGGTCGGCGCCGATCGCCAGGGTGTCCGCGCCGACCCGGGATAGCAGCGCACCCCAGTCCACCTCGCCCTGCTCGCCCTCGACCATGGCCCGGAACACGCCGTCGTCGGTCTCGGCCAGCGCCCGCGCGATCATCCGCCGCCACGCCTCGGTGCGGGCCGGCGTCGCCGCCAGCTCCCGGAAGATCTCGTCGACCGGGCGCCGGCGCAGCTCCCGGAACCGGGCCATGTCGGCGCGCACGACCGGCCAGTCCCCGCTCAGCAGCACCGGCGGCTCGGCCGCCACCAGCCGCCGGATCCGGGCCGGTGCGGCGCCGGGTTCGCACCGGCCGGCGGCCGCGTGCAGCGCGACGGCCGCGCCGAGCGAGTGCCCCAGCACGTCCACGACCGGGCCCAGCCGGGGCAGCACGGCCCGGATGTCGGCCGCGTAGTCGACGAACCGGTACCCACCGGGCGGGCGCCCGCTGCCGCCGTGCCCCCGCAGGTCCAGGCAGTAGACGGTCCGGCCGGCCGACAGCCGCTCGGCGCTGGCGGAGAACGTGCGCCACGACTCCCAGATGCCGTGCAGGACCAGCAGCGGCGGCGGCCCGGGCGGGCCCGTCCAGCGGGCGGCGTGCAGTCGCACACCCGCGCCGGGCAGGTCCAGGTGGTGCGGCTGACAACCCATCCGAGTTCTCCTTCGGCGCCGTGCGGGGAGGCCCCGCGCGGGGATGGTGCACCGCCGGGGTCTACGGCCGGTTACGTAACCGGCGCCGAACCGGCGGTTCCTACCGTGGCCGGACCGAGCGCTTTGGCGCGGTGAGAGAGGAGCTACCGTGACGTCTTCGCTGCCCATCGGAAATGCGGTCCCGAGTGGACCCGGCACCGGTGGACCCGCAAGCACGGACCGGGGCCGCCAGGCGTGGCTCACCTACCTCGCCGGCGCGCCGGTCACGGTCGAGCTGCCGCTCGACCACCTCCGGCCGCTGGAGCGCGACCAGACCGCCGCCCGGGTGCCGGTGCCGGTGCCGCCGGGTGTGCTGGCGGCGCTGGCCGACCTCGACACCGACGCGTCGACCGGCTGGCTGGCCGCGTTCACCGCGCTGCTGGTCCGCTACACCGGCGACACCGAGCTGGTCGTCGGCGTGCCGGTCGGCGACGCCCGCGACGGTACGGACGCGCAGCCCGCGGTGGCCCGCCGGATCGTCGCCCCCGCCGGGGTCACCTTCCGGGAGCTGCTCGACCGGGTCGAGGCCGCCGAGGCGGCGGCCAACCGCCTGGTCCCGTTGCCCCTGCCCGAGGTGGGCGCGCTCACCTGGCCGGACGAGGTGCCCGGCACGGTGGCCCCGTTCGCGGTCGGGTTCGTCCGCGGCGACGCACCCCGCCTCGCGGCCGGCTGGGCCGGCGCGGACCTCACCCTGGCCGTCGACGCCGAGGGCCGCGGCGCGCGCCTGTATTACGACGCCGCGCTGTTCGTCAACCGCACCGCGGCCCGCCTCGCCCAGCACCTCGCCACCCTGCTGGGGGAGCTGGTCGCGCACCCGGACCGGCCGGTGACCCGGGCCCGGCTGCTCGGCGCCGACGAGCGTCGCCGGGTGCTTGTCGACTTCAACGACACCGAGGTCTCGTACGCCGACGAGCGGCCGTGGGCGGCGCGCATCGCCGACCTCGCCCGGCGCCGTCCGTCCGCGCCGGCCGTCCGCGACCGCGGCTGCAGGCTCACCTTCGCCCAGCTCGACGCCGCCGCCAACCGGCTCGCGCGGGAGTTCCACGCCCGCGGGCTGCCGGCCGCCGGCCGGGTCGCGCTCTACCTCGACCGCAGCGCCGGCGCGGTGGTGGCCACCCTGGCCGCCCACCGGGCCGGCGCCGCCGTCGTGCTGCTCGATCCCGCGCAGCCGTCGGCCCGTACCGAGATGATGGCGGCCGAGACCGGACCGGACGTCGTCGTGACCACCGCCGCGCGGCTCGCCGACCTGCCGGACGCGCTAGCCGAGCGGGCGGTCTGCCTGGACCGCGACGCCGCGGCCGTGGACGCGCACCCGGCGACCGCGCCGGAGGTCGCCGCGCCGGACGCCGACGACATCAGCCAGATCGCATACACCTCCGGCTCGACGCACGAGCCCAAGCCGGTGCTGCAGCGCCACCGCACCCTGGACAACCTGGCCGACTGGACCTGCCGGGCGTACGGGGTGAGCGCCGAGGACCGGGCCAGCTGGATCTCCGCGCCGGGCTACGGCATCGGCATGCTCGAGTGGATGCCGTTCCTGGCCTGCGGCGCCGAGATCAACATCGCCGACGCCCGGACCGCGGCGACGGCGAACCGGCTCCGCGACTGGCTGGTCGCCCGGGGCGTCACCCACGCGCTGGTCCTCAACCACGTCGCGGAACGCCTGGCCGGGCTCTTCTGGCCGGAGCGCTCGGCGCTGCGGATCCTGGTGTCGGTCGGCGAGCCGATGCGGCACTGGCCCGCGCCGTCGCTGCCCTTCGAGGTGGTCGCCTGCTACGGCGCCACCGAGGTCGGCGCCGTGACCAGCAGCTACGACCTGGCCGGCGGCGTGCGCTGCACGTCGCGGGCGGTGCCCGAGGACGACCGGGCCGTGCGCGTACCCTCGGTCGGCCGGCCGATCGCCAACCTGCGGGTGTACCTGCTCGACCAGCACCGCAACCCGGTGCCGATCGGGGTGCCCGGCGAGCTGTACGTCGCCGGCGCCGGGCTGGCCGCCGGCTACCTGGACCGCCCCGAACTCGCGGCCGAGGCCTTCGTGCCGAACCCGCTGCCGGAGGAGCCCGAGCCGGTGCTGTACCGCAGCGGCGACCTCGCCCGGTACCGCGCGGACGGCACGATCGAGGTCGTCGGCCGGGCGGACAGCGTCGTGCGGATCCGCGGCCACCGGGTCGCGCTCCGCGACGTCGAGGCGGTCGTGGCCACCGACACCGGGGTCCGGGAGACCGCCGTGCTGGCGCACACTGACGACGACGGCGCGGTCCGGCTCGTCGCGTACGTGGTGCCGGCCGACGAGGCCGCGTTCTCCAGCCGGACCCTGCGGCACAGCCTGGCCAACCAGCTCCCGTCGCACCTGCTGCCGAGCGCGGTCGTCCGGCTGCCCGGCCTGCCCTGGCTGCCCAACGGCAAGCTGGACCGCCGGGCCCTGCCGGCACCGCCGGCGCCGGTGACCAGCGCGCCGCACGTGGCCGCCCGCACCCCGGTCGAGCGGGAGCTGACCGACCTGTGCGTCGAGGTGCTCGGCGTGGAACGGATCGGCATGGACGACGACCTGACCGGCGCGGCCGTGCCCGCCCGCCTGCGGGACGCGTTGCGCGCGCTGGTCGCCAGCCGGTACGACCTGGAGCTCGACGACTCCCGGATCACCTCGATCGGCGCCATCGCGGCCCTGGTGGACGCGGCACGCGCGGGCGCCGACGACGCGTTCGGCGCGCTGCCCCCGGTCGAGCACCACCCCGAGGCGCGCTTCGAGCCGTTCCCGCTCACCGACACCCAGCAGGCGTACTGGATCGGCCGCAGCGACGCGGTCGAGCTGGGCAGCGTGGGCTGCCACGGCTACTGGGAGTGGGAGAGCACCGGCCTGGACGTGGCCCGGTTCCGCACCGCCTGGTCCCGGGTGCTGGAGCGGCACGACATGCTGCGCGCGGTCATCAACCCGGACGGCACCCAGCGCATCCTGGCCGACCTGCCGGACTACGAGATCCCGCTGCTGGACCTGCGCGAGCACGACGCCGCCGCGGCCGAGGGCGAGGCGGCGAAGCTGCGCGACCACCTGTCGCACCACGTGGCGCCGGCCGACACCTGGCCGCTGTGGGACGTCCGGCTCACCCTGCTGCCCGGCGGCCGGACCCGGATCCACCTGAGCCTCGACCTGCTGATCATCGACGCCTGGAGCTACTTCCAGATCCTCGTACCCGACCTGGTCATGTTCTACGAGGACCCGCAGGCGGTGCCGGCCCCGCTCGAGCTGTCCTTCCGGGACTACGTGCTGGCCGCCGACGTCGCCCTCGAACAGTCCGAGGCCTACCGGCGATCCCGCCGGTACTGGCTGGAGCGGCTCGACGAGGGGCTGCCGGACGCGCCGGAGCTGCCCCGCGCCCCCGGCTCCGGCGACCTCGGCGATGTCCGGTTCACCCGCCGGGAGCACCGGCTGGACCCGGCGGCCTGGAGCCGGCTCAAGGAACGGGCGCAGACCGCCGGTACCACGCCGTCCGGTGTGGTGGTCGCCGCGTTCGCCGAGGTGCTGCGCGCCTGGAGCGGCAACGACCGGTTCACCGTCAACTTCCCGCTGTTCAACCGGCTGCCGTTGCACGACGACGTGGACGCCCTGATCGGCGACTTCACCACCACCTCGCTGCTGGCCGTCGAGAAGGTCGACGGCACCTTCGCCGAGCGGGCCCGGTCCATTCAGGAGCGGCTCTTCGAGGACCTGGAACACCGCCACTTCGGCGGCGTGCGGGTGATGCGCGAGCTGGCCCGGCGCGGCGGCGGACACGCCGGCGCGGCCTTCCCGGTGGTCGTCACCAGCCTGCTGGGTCAGCCGCCGCGGCACTTCACCACCGCGCTGGGCGATGCGATACACACCAGCACCCAGACGCCGCAGGTGACGCTGGACTTCCAGGTCTCCGAGGTGGCCGGTGCGCTGCACTTCAGCTGGGACAGCATCGACGAGGTGTTCCCGGCCGGGATGCTCGCGGACATGTTCGACGCGTACGGCCGGCTGCTCGACCTCCTCGTGCGGGACGCGGCGAGCTGGCGCAACGAGCGCTTCCCGCTCGTGCCGGGCGAACAGCTGCGCGTCCGCGAGGAGATCAACCGTACCGACGCGGAGCTGCCGGAGCTGCTGCTGCACACCCCGGTGGCGGAGCACGCCGCGCGGCGGCCGGACTCGCTCGCGGTGGTCGGCGGCGACGTGCGCCTCACGTACCGGGAGCTGGACCGCCGGGTGAACCAGGTCGGCCGGCGGCTGCGCGCCGACGGCGCGCGCCCGGGCACGCTTGTGGCCATCGTCTCGGAGAAGGGCTGGGAGCAGATCGTCGCCGCGCACGGCGTCCTGGCCTCCGGCGCCGCCTACCTGCCGATCGACGCGGACGTGCCGACCGAGCGCCTGCACTACCTGCTCGAGCACGGCCGGGTGGACACGGTGCTCACCCAGGCCGCGGTCGACGCCCGGGTGGACTGGCCGGACTCCGTGCGGCGCCTGCTGGTCGACGGCGACTTCGACGACGTCGACCCGGGGCCGCTGGAACCGGCGCAGGAGGTCAGCGACCTGGCCTACGTCATCTACACCTCCGGCTCGACCGGCCGCCCGAAGGGCGTCATGGTCGACCACCGGGGCGCCGCCAACACCATCCTGGACATGAACCGCCGCCTGGGCATCGGCCCTGACGATTCCTGCCTGGCCGTCTCCGGCCTGCACTTCGACCTGTCCGTGTACGACACGTTCGGCATGATCGCCGCGGGCGGCACCGTGGTGCTGCCGCCGAGCGCGCCGAACCCGGAACCGGCGCGGTGGGCCGAGCTGATCCGCGCGCACGGCATCACCTTCTGGAACTCCGTTCCGGCGCTGCTGGAGATCCTGGTCGGCCACGCCGAGGGCGCCGGGGAGTCCCTTGCCCCGCTGGGCGCGGCGGTCCTGGCCGGCGACTGGATCCCGGTGACCCTGCCGGACCGGTTGCGTGCCGTCGCGAGCGGCGTACGGGTGATCGGGTCCGGCGGGCCGACCGAGAGCTGCGTCTGGTCAGTGGTGTACCCGATCGGCGAGGTGGACCCGGCCTGGCAGAGCATCCCGTACGGGCGGCCGATGACCAACCAGCGCTACCACGTCCTCGACGCCCGGCGCGAGCACCGGCCGGTGTGGGTGCCCGGCGAGATCTACATCGAGAGCCCGGTCGGGCTGGCCCGCGGGTACTGGCGCGACGAGGAGCGCACCGCCGCGCAGTTCGTCCGGAACCCGGCCACCGGCGTCCGGATGTACGCCTCCGGCGACCTGGGCCGCTACCTGCCCGACGGCACCATCGAGATCCTGGGCCGCACCGACTTCCAGGTGAAGATCCAGGGTCACCGCATCGAGCTCGGCGAGATCGAGACGGTCCTGGCCGAGCACCCGTCGGTCGACCGGGCGGTCGCGGTGGCGTCCGGCGCCACCCCGCAGACCCGCCGGCTGGTCGCCTACGTGACCGCGGCCGGCGCCGAACCCGCGCCGGCGGAGCTGACCGCGTTCCTGGCCGGGCGGCTGCCGCGGTACATGGTGCCGGGCTCGATCAGCGTCCTCGGCGCGTTGCCGCTGACCGGCAACGGCAAGGTGGACCGGCGCGCGCTGGCCTCGCTGACCGGGCAGCGCGACGACAGCCGGGACCACGTCGCCCCGGACGGGCCGGTCGAGGAGCTGATGGCGGCGATGTGGGCCGAGCTCATCGGGCTCGACCAGGTCGGCCGGCACGACAACTTCTTCGAGCTGGGCGGCAACTCGGTCATCGCGACCCAGCTCGTTTCCCGGGTGCGGGAGATGTTCGGCGTCGACCTGCCGCTGAAGGCGATCTTCACCGCTCCGACCGTCGCCCAGGTCACCGAGGCACTGGTCGCCGACCCGCTCCGCGCCGGTGCGGTACGGGCCGTCGCCGATCTGCTCGCCGGCCTCGACGACGGCGACATCGACGCCCTCCTCGAGTGAGTGCCGGGGACCCGGCGGTCCCCGTAGCCCGTCCGTCCGCATCGCACCTCCGTGGGAGCAGACCATGCCGATCATCGGAATCGATCACGTCATGCTCGCCACGGGCGACCTCGACACCGCCCGTGACGCGTTCCAGGCCTGCCTGGACCGGCCGGCCCGGCCGGGCAGCCGGCATCCCGGCTGGGGCACCGCCAACGCGGTGGTGCGGTTCGCGGACACGTACCTGGAGTTGATCACGGTCTTCGACCGGGACGTGGCCCGGTCGCGTCCGGCCGGGCGGCGGCTGGCCGACGTGATCGACGCCGGCGGCGGCTGGGCGGCGCCGGTGCTGGCCGCCACCGACCTCGACGGCACCTGCCGGGCCCTGCGCGGCCGGGGGATCGAGGTCGCGGCGCCGGTCGACGGGGAGTCGGTGCGCCCGGACGGGCGCCGCCGGCGCTGGCGGATCGGCGTGCACGGCGACGAGTTCCGCACCGGCCGCCTGCCGTCGATGATCGAGTACCTGGACCCCTGGCCGGAGGACGACCCTGCTCCGGCCGAGCTGAACCGCAACGGCATCCGGGGCCTGGCCGGCGTCGAACTCGCGGTGCCGGACCTGCCGGCCCGGACCGCCGAGTACGCCGCCCTGCTCGACACGGCGCCGCTGATCGGGGACTTCAGCGCCGCCTGGACGCTGCCCGACGGCCGCCGCCTGCGCCTGGTCACGCCCGGCCGGTGTGGTGACCCGGTCGACGTCCACCTGGGACGGCTGGGCCCGGGGCTGTTCCAGGTCGACCTCGCCGTTGAGGCGCCCGAGCGCCTGCGGGGGGTGCTGCCGGCCGATGACGACCTCGTCCTCGACCCGGCCGCCACCGCCGGGGCCCGGCTGCGCCTGGTCGACGCCGCCCGGGTGGGCGGGCCGCGACGGCCGCCGGCGCAGACCCGTCCGACAGTCCACGCATCAGGAGGTATCCGACCGTGACCACGTACGCCGTACCGACCGCCAGCACGCCACGGTCCCGGATCCGGACTGTCGCCACCACCGTCGCCGGCAACTTCATCGAGTACTTCGACTGGCTCATCTTCGGGCTGTACGCGCCGATCCTGGCCCAGCACTTCTTCCCCGGCGGCAACCCGCTCACCGCCGTGCTCGGGGTGTTCTCGGCGTACGCGACCGGCATGCTGTTCCGGCCGCTCGGCGGCATCCTGGCCGGCACGCTCGCCGACCGCCGCGGCCGGCGGGTCGCGCTGCTGCTGTCGATCACGCTGATGGGCGGCGGCAGCCTGGTCATCGGGTTGCTGCCGGCGTACGCGAGCATCGGCATCGCGGCGCCGATCCTGCTGTTTCTGGCCCGCGCCGCGCAGGGTCTCTCCGCCGGCGGCGAGTGGCCGGCCGCCGTGTCGTACCTGATGGAGCTGGCACCGAAGAACCGGCGTTGCCTGTACGGCAGCTACTTCGCGGTCAGCTCGGCCGCCGGCGGGCTGGCCGCCGCCGCGCTGGGGCTCGGGCTCGGCGCGTTCTTCGGCGCGGGCGCCATGGCGCAGTGGGCGTGGCGGGTCCCGTTCCTGGTCGGCGCGGCCCTGTCGGTGATCCTGCTGCTGCTGCGCCGGCAGCTCGCGGAGAGCGAGCCGTTCGCCCGGGCGCGCCGCACCCGTCCCCGCGCCAGCCTGCGCCGGCTGCTGCGCGAACACCCCCGGGCGGTCGCGCTGGCCGCGCTGTTCGTGGCCGGCGTGACGATCAACACCACCACCTGGACGACCGTGGTGCCGGCGCTGGCGCAGACCAGGCTGCACGCCGACCCGGCGGTCGTCTACGCGGCGGTCAGCGCGTCGATCGCGCTGGCGATGCTCGTGCAGATCCCGTTCGGGCTGCTGGCCGACCGGATCGGGGTGCTGCCGATGCTCACCGGCAGCCTGCTCGGCTTCGCCGTGGCCGGCCCGATCGCCCTCGCCGCCATGGCACCCAGCACCGGGCGCCTGGTGCTGAGCATGGGCACCGGGCTGGTGCTGATGGCGTGCCTGACCTCCGTCATGCCCAAGCTGATGGCCGCGCTCTTCCCGGTCGACCTGCGGGCCAGCGGAATCGGCCTGCCGCACGGCATCGCCAACTCGCTGGCCGGCGGCCTCACCCCGTGGCTCGGCACCTACCTCGCCGGACACGACCGCTTCGGCTGGTACCTGGCGCTGCTCGTGGCCGCGGCCGCGCTGGCCTGGGTGGCGGGCTGGAGCGCGGTGCGCAGAATGTCCGTTGAGTCCGCCGACCCGGTCGCCGGCCCGGCGCCGCGGAGCGAGCCGCTGGTCGCCACGGCGGCGGGACGCGACGGCTGACGGGCAGCCGCGCCGACAGGGCCGCTGGACACCGACAGGGCCGCTGGACCAGGAGGGTCCGGCGGCCCCCGCGCGCCCGGCACCTTGCCGCGGTGAACCACCGCGATCCTGCCGCGCCCGGCTCGGCGGCACGGGTCTCTGGCAGCAGGTACACGGGATGCACGGCGCTGAGCGCGACGCGCCCGTGACTTTCGGTGCTCCGGGCTCTGGCGTTATGACGCCGAACCCCCTAACCTCACCGTACTCGCGAGTAACAAATTTCGGGGCGCATTGAACCGCCGGGTCGCGTATCCCGTTGTCATGGTCAACTTCAACCGGGGAGTCAACACATGATCATCGGCGTGCCGCGCGACCCGCAACCGGGTGAACGCCGGGTGGCGGCGACACCCGCCAACGTGGCGGCGTTGGTCAAACTGGGCTACGACGTGGTGGTGGAGTCCGGCGCCGGCGCCGGGTCGTCGTTCTCCGACGAGGCGTACGCCGACTCCGGCGCGACGATCGGCGACCCGCTGACCGCCGACGTCATCTTCGCGATCAACCCGCCGCCGCCCGGGCAGCTCGACCGGCTGCCCGTCGGCGTCACGCTGATCGGCATGCTGAACCCGCGCCTCGACCCCGACCTGGTCGAGGACCTGGCCCGGCGGCCGATCACGGCGCTGTCGATGGACGCGGTGCCGCGCATCTCGCGGGCCCAGTCGCTGGACGTGCTCTCCTCGATGGCCAACATCGCCGGCTACCGCGCGGTCGTCGAGGCGGCCCACGCCTTCGGCCGCTTCTTCACCGGCCAGGTGACCGCGGCGGGCAAGGTCCCGCCGGCCAAGGTGCTCGTCGCCGGCGCGGGCGTCGCGGGCCTCGCCGCGATCGGCGCCGCCGGCAGCATGGGCGCGGTCGTACGGGCGACGGATCCGCGCCCGGAGGTGGCCGACCAGGTCAGGTCCCTCGGCGGGGAGTACCTGTCGATCGAGGCCGCCGACGTGGAGGTCTCCTCCACCGGCTACGCCAAGCAGATGTCGGACGACTACAACGAGCGCGCCGCCCGGCTCTACGCCGAACAGGCCACCGACGCCGACATCATCATCACCACGGCGCTCATCCCCGGAAGGCCGGCGCCGCGGCTGATCACCGCGCCGATGGTGGCCAGCATGAAGCCGGGCAGCGTGATCGTCGACATGGCCGCCGCCAACGGCGGAAACGTCGAGGGCACCGTGCCGGGCGAGGTCGTCGTCACCGCGAACGGCGTGACGATCATCGGATACACCGACCTGCCCGGGCGCCTGCCCGCGCAGGCCTCCCAGCTGTACGGCACCAACCTGGTCAACCTCATGAAGCTGATGACGCCGAAGTCGGACGGCGAGCTCGTCCTCGACTTCGAAGACGTAGTGCAGCGGTCGATGACCGTGGTGCGCGACGGCGAGCTGACCTGGCCCCCGCCCCCGGTGTCGGTGTCCGCGGCGCCCGCGGTGGCACCGGCCGCCACGGTGGTGGCCGAGCCGGCCGTCAAGCGACCGGTCTCGCCGCAGCGCCGGCTGGCGACGGTCGGCGCCGGCGCCGGCGCGCTGTTCCTGCTCGCGGCGCTGTCACCGGCCGCCATGCGCGGGCACCTCACCGTCTTCGCCCTGGCGATCGTCATCGGCTACTACGTCATCGGGCACGTGCACCACGCCCTGCACACCCCGCTGATGTCGGTGACCAACGCGATCTCCGGAATCATCGTCGTCGGCGCCCTGCTTCAGCTCGGGCACGGCGACAGCCTGGTGACCGGGCTCTCCTTCGTCGCGATCCTGCTGGCCAGCATCAACGTCTTCGGTGGCTTCGCGGTTACCCGCCGCATGCTCGCCATGTTCTCCAGGAGCTGATCTGATGGACATCGAATCCGCGGCGCAGGCCGCGTACATCGTCGCGGCGCTCCTCTTCATCCTGGCGCTCGCCGGGCTGTCGAAACACGAGACCGCCAAGGCCGGCAACACCTTCGGCATCGCCGGCATGGCCGTGGCGCTGGGTGCGACCGTCGCCCTCGCGATCGCCCACGACATGAGCGCCACCGGCCTGGCGCTGCTCGTCGTGGCGACCCTGATCGGCGCCGCGATCGGCCTGTACCGCGCCCGCCGCGTCGAGATGACCGGGATGCCGGAGCTGATCGCGCTGCTGCACAGCTTCGTCGGCCTCGCCGCGGTGCTGGTCGGCTGGAACGGGTACCTGCACGTCGAGGCGGAGTCGGACGGCGCGGAGGCCGCGCTGCTGCGCAGCCAGGACATGCTGGGCATCCACAGTGCCGAGGTCGTCATCGGTGTCTTCATCGGCGCGGTCACCTTCACCGGCTCGATCGTGGCGTTCCTCAAGCTGTCCGCCCGGATCAAGTCGAGCCCGCTGACCCTGCCCGGCAAGAACGCGCTCAACGTCGGCGCGCTCGCCGCGTTCGCCGGGCTCACCACCTGGTTCGTTATCTCACCGCGGCTGTGGCTGCTGATCGTCGTCACCGTGATCGCCCTGCTGCTGGGCTGGCACCTGGTCGCCTCCATCGGCGGCGGCGACATGCCGGTCGTGGTGTCGATGCTCAACAGCTACTCCGGCTGGGCCGCGGCGGCCGCCGGCTTCCTCCTCGAGAACGACCTGCTCATCGTCACCGGCGCGCTCGTCGGCTCGTCGGGCGCCTACCTGTCGTACATCATGTGCAAGGCGATGAACCGGTCCTTCATCTCGGTGATCGCCGGCGGCTTCGGCATCGAGGCCGGGCCCGCCGAGGACAAGGACTACGGCGAGCACCGCGAGATCACCCCCGAGCGCGTCGCCGAACTGCTGACGGCGGCCGACTCGGTGATCATCACCCCCGGGTACGGCATGGCTGTCGCGCAGGCGCAGCACGGCGTCGCCGAGCTCACCCACCTGCTCCGCGAGCGGGGGGTCAAGGTCCGGTTCGGCATCCACCCGGTGGCGGGCCGGCTGCCGGGCCACATGAACGTCCTGCTCGCCGAGGCCCGCGTGCCCTACGACGTGGTCCTGGAGATGGACGAGGTCAACGACGACTTCGCGGACACCTCGGTCGTGCTGGTGATCGGGGCCAACGACACGGTCAACCCCGCGGCGACCGAGGACCCGAGCAGCCCCATCGCCGGCATGCCCGTCCTCACGGTGTGGGAGGCCGAGCACGTCGTCGTCTTCAAGCGCTCGATGGCCTCCGGGTACGCCGGCGTGCAGAACCCCCTGTTCTTCCGGGAGAACTGCTCGATGCTCTTCGGCGACGCCAAGGAGCGGGTGGAGAACATCCTCCGCGAGGTCACCTCCGGCGCACCCGCCGGCGCCCGCCGGTAACGCGAGAACGGCGGTGGCCGGGAGCGGATCCGCTCCCGGCCACCGGCCGTCGTTCCCGCCGCGCGGTCAGGTGCGTTCGCGCCGGCCGACCAGCTCCGCGTCGGAGACGTGGCCGTTGCGGGACGCGCCTTCGCCGGCGACGCGGCCGCGGGCGCCGGTCTTCGGGCCGGTCCCGGCCTCGGGTGTGCTCGGCGCCGGCGGCGCGGCGGGCGCTTCGACCCGCACGCCCCGCAGGATGAGCATCGAGGCCACCGAGCCGATCGCCAGCGCGATCGCCGCGATCATGAAGGCGAAGGTGTACCCGCTGGTGACGGCGGCCTGCTCCGCGGCGCCCGTCGCCTGCTCGTCCTGCTGGTAGCTCAGGGCGAGGGCCACGAACACCGTCAGGCCGAGCGCGCCACCCAGCTGCAGCACCGTGGTGACGATGCCGGAGCCCAGGCCGGCGTCGGCCTCGGAGACGTCGTGTACCGCGGCGTTCTGCATCGCCGGGTTTGTCATGCCGAAGCCGAGCGCGGTCACCACCATGGCCGGCAGCAGCTCGGTCAGGTACGAGCCGTCGACGCTGAGCCGGGTGAACAGGGCCACGCCGACGGCCGACACGGCCAGCCCGGACGCCAGCGCGATGCGCGGGCCGTACCTGGTCATGAGCTTGGTCGAGAGGAACAGGCCGGGCATGAACGCCACGCAGAACGGCAGCCAGGCCAGGCCGCTACGCAGGGGCGAGTAGCCCAGGATGTTCTGGCCGTAGAGCACGACCATGAAGAACACGGCGGCCGAGCTGCTGGCGATGAACACCGTCGCGACGTTGGCCGTGGCGCGGACCTTGTTGGCGAAGAAGCGCAGCGGCACCAGCGGCTGGGCCACCCGGGTCTCGACGATCACGAACGCGACCAGGGCCACGACGCCGATGGCCAGCGGGACCAGCACCTGCGCCGAGTCGAGCGGGTTGCGGGCCGCGGACAGGATGGCGTTCAGGATAGCGATCAGACCACCGGTGACCAGTACCGCGCCGGGCAGGTCGAGGCGTCGCTTGCCGGTGACCGGCGCCCTGTTCTCGTCGGCGTACTTCGGCAGCAGCAGCATCGGCACGAGCGCCAGCGGCACGTTGATCAGGAAGACCCAGCGCCAGCTCACCAGGTCGGTCAGCACGCCGGACAGCAGCACGCCGGCCGCGGAGCCCAGGCCGGCCAGCCCGCCCCAGATGCCGAACGCCTTGGCCCGCTCCTTCGGGTCGGTGAACAGCAGCGCCACCATCGACATGGCGGCGGGCGCCGCCAGCGCCTCGGCCACGCCCTGCAGCGACCGGCCGGCGAGCAACACCCCGCTGTTCTGCGCGAGTCCGGCGGTGATCGAGGCGACGGCGAACAGCCCGGCGCCGAGGCAGAACACCCGGCGGCGGCCGTACATGTCGGCGAGGCGGCCGCCGACCAGCAGCAGCCCGCCGGCGGTGATCAGGTAGGCGCTGACCACCCAGGTCAGGGTCGCGTCGGCCAGCCCGAGGTCTTTCTGGATAGAGGGCAACGCGACATTGACGATTGTCGCGTCCAGGAAAATGATGAACTGCACGAGCGCGAGCAGGGAGAGTGCTCGCCAACGTCGTGGATCGGCCCTTTCGGTAACCTTCCGGGGCTTCGCGGTATCCATTCCAGCCCCTCCTTCCGGGTGTGTGAGCCAGGGAATTCCGATGTGGTTTCGAGTGGTGCTCTCCGGTCCTTTCAGTCAATCGCCACGGACATCGCGGGTCCAACAACGGAGTGACCCGTTTGACAACCGATGGTTGTCGGCCAAGATGGCGTCATGGACCTCGACCTCGACCTGGCCCTGGTGCGGGCGTTCGTGGTGACGGCCGAGGAGCTGCATTTCGGCCGGGCCAGCCAGCGGCTCGGCGTTTCGCAGCAGGCGCTGTCCAAACGCATCCGCCGCCTCGAGGAGGCGCTCGACGCGTCGCTCTTCGAGCGCTCCACCCGTACCACCGGGCTCACCGAGACCGGCCGGCGCTTCCTCGGGCCGGCCGGTGAGCTGCTCGCGGCCGGCGACGCCGCCGTGGCCAGCGTGCGACGGCAGGGCACGCCGCTGCGGATCGACGTGCTGCACGATCGACTGGGTCCGGTACACCTCATCACCACCCTGACCGAGAGCAATCCGGGCCTGCGTCTGGAGCTCAGTGCCCGGCGCGGCCTGACCTTGGCCCTTCCGGCACTGCGCCGGTCCGAGATCGATGCGGTATTCGGCCGGGTGTCGCAATTGGTACCCGCCGCCGGGCTGGACCACACATTGGTGCGCCTCGAACCTCTGGTGGCGATCGTCGCCGCGGACCACCCATTGGCCCGGCACGACGCGGTGAGCCCGGCCGGTTTGCGCGAATACGGCATCTGGGTGCCCAATCCGGGCAGCGCGGTGGAGTGGGCCGGGTACGTGCAGCGTTTCGCCGACGATTTCGGCATTCCGCTCTCCTTCGAACAGGTCGACAACGTCAGCGCCGATCAGGTGCTGCGGCGGGGCCGGGCGCGGGGCCAGGTGTTCCTGTCCGCCGCCGACGTGGCCAACCCGGACGCCGACGACCTGCGTACGGTGTCGCTCGTGGAGCCCCGGCCGGTGTATCCCTGGTCGCTGCTGTGGCGCGGCAGCGACCGGCGGCGGCTGCTGCACGACTTCATCGCGCTGCTCGACGACCTCGGCACCCTGGAGGGCTGGCGGGCGTACACCCTGTCGGAGTGCTGGCTGCCCGACGAGGACCGCTCCGCGCTCGCCGGGACCGCGGCGGCGCGGGACGCCTAACGGGACCAGCGGTTCGAGCGCCGCGCCGCCGAGGCGGAGCGGGTCGCCGGTGCGCCGTCGTGGCGCAGCGCGCGGGCCCTCGCCGCCACCCGTCGGCGGGCCGCGCCGGGCGGCCGCACCGCCGAACGGCGCTCGCCCGGGCTACCTGCGATCCGCTCCAGGACGTGCCGCAGGTCGTCGACGAGGTCGCCGGCGGTGGAGTCGTCGAACAGCTCCGCGTTGTACTCCAGGCGCCCGGTAAGCGAATCGGGTCCATGTTCGACGGTCAGCTCCAGGTCGAGCCGAACGGTCCCGTTGGGGCACCCGTCGATCCGCATGGTCGTGTCCGGGCCGAGCTCGGCCCGGTCGCTGCCCGGCGGCAGGTTGCCGAGGTTGAACAGGACGTCGAAGAGCGGGTTGCGGCTGGCGTCGCGGTCCGGGAGCACCGCCTCGGCCAGCTTGCCGAACGGAACGTCCTGTCCGGACACCGCCGCGAGCATCGCCTCGTTCGCCCGCGCGGTGACCTCGGCCAGCGTCGGGTCGCCGGCGAGGTCGACCCGCAGCGGCAGCGTGTTGGAGCACGGCCCGACGACGCCGTCGAGCTCCGGGCGCCCGCGCCCGGCCAGCGGCACCCCGATCACGCCGGCGTCGCCCCCGGCGTGCGCGGCCAGGGTGAGCGCGTACGCGCCGAGCAGCACCCCGAACGGGGTGACGCCGGCGTTCTCGGCGGCGGCGGTGACGGCCCGCGCGGCCGGGCCGCCGAGGTCGAAGCGGCGCATGCCGCCGCGGAAGGTCTGCCGGTCCGGCCGGGGCCGGTCGGTGGGCAGCTCCCGCGGCTCCGGCCCGGCGAGCCGCTCGCGCCAGCCGGACACCAGGTCGCGCAGCAGCTCGCCGTCGACCCGCGCCCGCTGCCACCGCGCGACGTCGAGGAACTGCAGCCGTACCGGCGGAAGGTTCGCGGGGCGCCCGGCGCGGCGGCCGCGGTACGCCGCCGCGAGCTCGGTGCCGATGATCCCGAAGGACCAGCCGTCGACAAGCGTGTGATGGGAGATCCAGGCCAGGACGTGCCGGTCGTCGCGGATCCGGAGCAGCGCCAGCCGCAGCGGCGGGCCGGCGGACAGGTCGAAGACGGTCCGGGACAGCTCGCCGAGGAGTTCCCCGGCCGCCTGCTCCGGATCGTCCGCCGTGCTCACGTCGGTCAGCGGCATCGCCGGCGTCCGGTCGGTGACCTCCTGGTCCAGCCGGCCGCCGGTCACCACCAGCCGGGTACGCAGCACGTCGTGGCGGCCGGCGACGTCGGCGACCGCGCCGCCGAGGGCGTCCGCGTCGAGCGGGCCGTCCAGCCGGAAGGCGAAGGACACGTTGTACGCCGGGACGCCGTCGGCGAGCCGGCTGACGAACCAGAGCTGCTCCTGCACGAACGAGGCCGGACCCCGCCCGCCGGGGCAGGAGCCGGGGGTCAGCCGCGGCTCCTGCGCCACGACGGTGCCGGTGGCGGCGGTGTGGACCTTGGCCAGGAACCTGCCGCGTTCTTCGGCGGACATCGAGGCCAGCCGGGCCGTCAGGGTCTTCACGTGTGCCTCCTTGGGCCGGGGTCGGGTACGCCGATCCGCGCTGGGCGCCACCGTAGGCCGCGGCGGTTACGTGACGGTCCGTCGTGGACGTAACCGGCGGTCAACCGGCGCCGCCTACGTTCGCCGGGAACGGTGGCACCGACGACACCCGGGAGCGACAACGATGACCACGACAGCGGCCCACAGCCTCTGGCTCGAGTACATGTCCGTCTTCGACCGCTACCAGACCGGCGAGCTGACCGCCGAGGACTGGGACCAGTGGCGTCGTAACCGGCTGCGGACCACGCTGCGGCACGTGCGCGACCGCTCGCCGTTCTACGGCCGGCACCTGGCGGGCATCGACGTCGACTCGATCACCCCGGACACCCTCGACCGGCTTCCCTTCACCACCAAGGACGACCTGCGCCGGGAGATGTTCGACGCGCTCAGCGGCAGCGCGGCGGAGGCGCTGGTGTACTACGAGACGACCGGCACGACCGGCGCCTCGACGCCGTGCCCGCGCGACGCCAAGGACGTGAAGACCAGCAACGTGCACGTCGAGTGGGCCTGGCGGCGGATGTTCGAGCGCTACTTCGGCGCGCGCCGCCCGGTCATCGCCCTGATGGGCCCGTCGGAGCTGTACGCTTTCGGCGACACGTTCGGCGACGTCGCGCAGCGGCTGGACGCCTGCCACGTCAAGCTCTGGCCCGAGTCGCCGCGGGTGGGCTTCCGGAAGGCGCTGCGGCTGCTCCGGGAGCTCGAGGTCGAGGTCGTCGTCGCCGCGCCGGCCCTGTGCCTCAACCTGGCCAAGGCCGCGATCCAGAACGGCCTCGACCCGGCCCGGGACTTCTCCGTCAAGCTGTTCTGCACGCTGGGGGAGATCTGCACCCCGGCCTTCGGCGAGAACGTCAGGTCGATCTGGGGCGCCGACGTGCGTCCCGCCCTGTACGGGTCGCAGGAGGCGCTCGCCATCGGCACCGGCTGCACCCACGACCGGCTGCACGTGTCGCAGCCGAACTACCTGGTGGAGGTCCTCGACCCGGACACCTCGGTCAGCCTCGGCGGCTACGGCACTGGCGAGCTGTGCCTGACCATGCTCATCGACGGGATCAAGCCGCTGATCCGCTACCGCACCGGCGACCTGGTCATCGTCTCGCCCAACGCGTGCGGCTGCGGCGGCCCCGGCGACGTCGTCGAGGTGCTCGGCCGGGTCGCCGACCGGGTGCGCATCGGTGCGGACAGCTACCGGCCGGCGCAGATCGAGTCGAGCGTCCTGGGCGGGCTGACCGGCTGCCTCGGCTACCAGGTCGTCATCGACGGTGACCCGGGCGGCGGCGACCGGCTCACCGTCCACCTGGACCTGCGCTCACCGGACGGCGAGGAGGCCGCCCGGCTGGGCGCCGCGACCGCCGCCCGGCTGAGCGAGCACTTCGAGGTGCCGGCCCGGGTGGAGGTCACCACCGAGCTCGACCCGATCACGAACACCGGCGCGTTCGTGAGCTGGAAGGCCGCCCGGATCCGGGACAACCGGGTGTCCGGCGACCGCGACGCCGACGCCGCCCGGGCGGCGGCCGCCGCGCACCGCGTCACCAGCTGACCCGGGCCCCACCGCAAGCCCCGAACCGGCGATAGGAGCAGTCGATGACGATCACACCCCAGCGCCCGCGGGCCGCGGTCCGGGTGACCACCGAGCGGCACCTGGTGCCGGCCGGCGACCCGCTCGCCGTCTACCTGACCCTGCGGGAACGGTACGGGCCCGATCAGGTGTACCTGCTCGAGTCCCCGGCCGGGCCGGCCGGCGACTGCCGCTACGCCTACGTCGGCTTCGGCGAGCTGCTGTCGGTCTCGATCGACGGCGAGGACGTGTCGGTCGAGGGGATACCGGTGTTGCGTGAGCCGGCCCGCGAGCGGATCGGGCGCGCCGACGGCCTCGAGGAGATCCTCCGGGCGGTGCACCACCTCGTCGACGGGCCGCGGGAGAGCGACCGGTTCTCCTTCGGCTTCCTGGCCTTCCTCGGCTACGACGCCGCGCGGCACTTCGAGCGGCTGCCGTACCTGATCGAGTCCGGCGATCCGCTGCCGGACGCCTGCCTGGTCCTGCACCGCGGCCTGGTCCGTTTCGATCTCGGCGGGGGAGAGACCGAGCTGCTGCTGCACCGCGGCGACTGCTGGCCCGACGACCCCGCCGACGAGCTGATGACGCTGCTCGCCGCCTCCGCCGGCCGCGGCGAACCCCGGCCCGGGCCGGACGTGCCGCCGCCGCTCGCGGTGAGCGACGACATCGACCGGCCCGACTACCACGACACCGTCGACCGCTGCCTCGAACACATCGCGGCCGGCGACATCTACCAGGTCCAGATCGGACACCAGGTCACCATCCACAGCGCCGCCGACCCGGTCGAGGTGTACCGCCGGCTGCGCGAGCGCAACCCCTCGCCGTACATGTCGATGGCGCCGCTGGTGGGCCGGACGCTGATCAGCGCCAGCCCCGAGCTGTTCGTGCGGGTCGAGGGCGGAACGGCCACGATGCGGCCGATCGCCGGTACCGCGCCGCGCGGTGCCGGCGGCGTCGGCGACGAGGCGATCGGCGAACGGCTGCGCTCGGATCCGAAGGAGATCGCCGAGCACATCATGCTTGTCGACCTCTGCCGCAACGACATCGGCCGGATCTGCGAGCCGGACACCCTGCGGGTCACCGACACGATGTCGGTCGAGGCCTATTCGCACGTGCTGCACCTGGTGTCCTCGGTGGAGGGTGCGGTGCGCCCGGGGCTGGACAGCTACGCCGTGCTGGCCGCGCTGTTCCCGGCGGGGACGATGACCGGGGCGCCGAAGATCCGGGCCATGGAGATCATCGAATCGATGGAGCACAGCCGGCGCGGCCTGTACGCGGGCGCGTTCGGCCTGATCGGGCTCGGCGGCTACGTCGACCTCGCCCTGTGCATCCGCAGCCTGGTGCACGACGACGGCCGGTACCGGGCCCGGGCCTCGGCCGGGGTGGTCGCCGACTCGCAGGCCGACCGGGAGTGGCGGGAGACTCTGGCCAAGCTGAGCGCCACCTACTGGGCGGTCACCGGAGAGGAGTTGCTGTGAAGGTCCTGCTGGTCGACGCGTTCGACAGCTTCGTGCACATCATCCGGCAGTACCTGCTGAGCATCGGGGTGGAGACCGAGGTGGTCCGCTCGGGCGAGCTGTCCGTCGGCGACATCCCGGCCACCGGCGCCGACGCGATCCTGCTCGGCCCGGGCCCCGGTCACCCCGACGCGTCCGGGCACGTCGAGCTGGTGCGGGCGTACGCCGGCCGGCTGCCGATCCTCGGGGTCTGCCTCGGGCATCAGGCCATCGGCCTCGCGTTCGGCGCCCGGGTGGGCCGGGCGTCGCACCTGATGCACGGCAAGACCAGCGAGGTACGCCACGACGGGCAGGGCGTCTTCGCCGGCGTGCCGGACGGCTTCCGGGTCACCCGCTACCACTCCCTGATCGTCGACGGCGACAGCCTCGCCGGCACCGGCCTGCGGTGCAGCGCCATCGCCGCCGACGACGGCTACGTGATGGCGCTGCGCCACGAGACCCTGCCGGTCGAGTCGGTGCAGTTCCACCCCGAGAGCGTCCGCACCGAGCACGGGATGCGGCTGCTCACCAACTTCGTGAGCGGGGTGCCGGCCACGACGTGAGCCGGGCCGGCCGTCACGGGTCGGCCAGCCGGAGCACGCCGTCGACGCGGCGTGCCCGGTGTCCGGTCCACAGCATCGTCCTGCCCCCGGTCCGGTCGAACGGGTCGGGGCGCAGCCAGCGGGCGGTCCGGGTCGGCCCGCCGCGGTAGCCGCCGCCGAGCCAGGCGGCGGCGAAGTACAGCTGACCCTCCGTCACCGGGTGCAGGTCGTCGTCCAGCACGTACCACCGGCCGTCGAGCTCGTCCGGGTCGCCCGCGCCCGACGGCGCTGCGACGGCCTGACCGTCGAACCGGACCGGATCGCCGTGCAGCAGCTGCCCCCAGATGACCAGCTCGTCGCACTCCGGGCTGGGCGCGGCGCACTCCGCCGGCCCGCCCGTCGGCAACGGCCCGCCCGCGGAGTACGTGGCGGTGGCGGCCAGGACCAGGCGGCCGTGGTCGAAGACCAGACCCCCTCCCGGAGCCGGGCCCGGCACCACGTACGCCGGGTCGCCGGGCTCCACCGCCCGGCCCGCCCGTGCCGGGCGCCTGCCGCCCGCGCGGTCGCGCCGTTTCCAGGCGAGCACCGGCAGCCCGTGGCGGCGGGCCGGGCCGGCCCACTCCGGCTCCGCGACGATCAGCCGCAGGCCCGGCTGCGCGGGCGGCGACCCGTCCCGCATCGGCAGGTACGCCGCGCCGGCCCGCAGCACCGCCAGCCGGGCGACGACGGCGTCGGCGCCGGGTCGCAGCCGCAGCCCGACCAGTTCGCCGGGGCGGACGCCGTGCTCCGCGATGGTCCGGGCCAGCGCGCCGGCGCGCCGGTCGAGGCCGGCGAAGGTGAGCGGGCGCCCGGCGCCGAGCACCGCGGCGCGGCGCGGCGCCAGCGCGGTGACCAGGTCGAGCCGCCCGGTCACCGTCCGGCCCCCGTCATCCGGGGAGCCGCCAGTAGACGCAGCCGGTTCCGGCCCGTGCTGGCGGGTCAGCTCGGTGATCTGTGCCAGGCAGCGCAGCCGGCTGCCGACGAAGTAGGTGTCGACCCAGCCGGGTGGAATCCGGCGGGCGAACGGCCACAGGCCGTAGCGGTGTTCCGCGTTGACGACGATCCGCAGGTACTGCGGTGCTGCTGCCATCGGCGAGCCTCCTCCCGGTCGGTCGCCCCCGTTTCGCCTCGACCCGGTCGCGTCCGCGGACGGTAGCGCCGGCGGGTTCGGCCCCGGTTACCCGTCGCCGCCGGCCGCGCACCGTAACCCGTGCCTAACCAGCCGTCCGTAGCGTCCGCCAGGACCACATAGGTGGACCCGGAAGGAGACGGCTGTGCCCGACACCGCTGCTTGGGAACGACACCTGCAGGACGTGCCCCGGCTGGTCGGCCTGCCCGTCGACCGGTGCGAGGCCGGCCCGGACGACGGGCCGGCCGGCTGCGTGATCCCCGGGGGCCCCTACTGCGCCGCCGAGCTCGCCGCCGGCCTGGCCGCCCTGCTGCACCGCTACAGCGGCGAGTCCCCGCTGCTCGTCGGCCTGGCCGACGGCGAACCGCCGGGGCGGCTGACCGTGCTGCGCGTGACCGTCGACGGCTCCCGGCCGTTCGCCGAGCTGCGCGACGCGGTGCCGCACCTGACCGACGCCGCCCGGCAGCTCGGCGCCGTGACGCCGCCGGAGCTGCTGGAGCTGCGCGGTCTCGGCACCGGCCCGCAGCGGCCGTGCCACGCGGTGGTGGTCACCGGCGACCGCTGCGGCATCGGCGCCGCCGGTGCCGAGCTGACCGCCGTCGCGGACCGCGGCGGACGCTCCGTGCTCGTCGCCGACGCCACCATCCCGGACACCGACGCCGAGCGGATCGCCGGGCATCTCGCCCGGCTGCTGGCCGCCGGCGCGGCACCCGCCGGGCCGCCCCTCGCCCGGCTGTCCCTGCTCGACGGCGAGGAGGAGGGCCGCATCCTGCACGGCTGGAACGACACCTCCCGCCCGGTGCCGGACGAGCAGTTCCCGGCGGCCATCGCCCGGATCGCCGCCGAGGCTCCCGACCGGGTCGCCGTCGTCGCCGGCGCCCGGTCCCTGACATACCGGCAGTTCGACCAGGACGCCAACCGGCTCGCGCAGCACCTGGCCGGCCTCGGGGTCGGCCGCGGCGACCGCGTCGGTGTCTTCTTCGAGCGCAGCCCGGAGAGCCTGCTGTCGCAGCTGGCCGTGTTCCGGCTGGCGGCGACCGCGGTGCTGCTCGACCCGGAGTATCCGGGCGAGCGGCTGGAGTTCATGGTCGAGGACTCGGCGGCGGCCGCGGTGCTGACCCGCGAGGGCCTGTCCGGGCGCCTCGGCGCGCCGCGGTGCCCGGTCGTGCCGGTCGACGGCGACGCCTGGCGCGCCGCCCCGGCCGTCGACCCCGGCGCCGAGGTGCGCGACGAGGAGGTCTGCCACATCGCCTACACGTCGGGCTCGACCGGAAAGCCCAAGGCCGTCCAGCTCCGGCACGGCCCGCTGCGCAACACCGCGTACGTGCTGCGGGAGCAGTGCGGCCTGACCGCCGGGGTCCGGGGCACCTGGCTGTGCTCGCCCGGGTTCGGCCTGGTGCAGGTGGACTGCTTCCCGATCCTGCTGGCCGGCGGCACCGTCCACATTCCCGAGCCGGCGGTCGCCGCCGCGCCGGAGCAGCTGCGCGACTGGCTCGTCGAGCAGCGGATCAGCCAGTCCCTGGTGCTGACCGCGATGGCCGAACGGCTGTGGACGCTGCCGTGGCCGGAGGGCACCGAGCTGCGCTGCATGCGGATCGCCGGCGAGCGGGTGCGCACCTGGCCCGGGCGTGAGCTGCCGTTCCACGTCCTCAACGTGTACGGGTCGGCCGAGGCGACCGTCGTGGCCACCTGCGACCTCACCGAGCTGGGCGCGGCCGGCGGCGCCGGCGGGCGGATGCCGCCGATCGGCCGCCCGGTGGCCAACGTGCGCACCTACGTGCTGGACGCCAACCACCAGCCGGTGCCGCCGGGCGTGCTCGGCGAGCTGTACATCTCCGGCGCCAGCCTGTCCCGCGGTTACCTCAACCGGCCGGACGCCAACGACGCCAAGTTCCTGGCCAACGACGTGCCCGGCGACCCGTACCCGGTGCTCTACCGCAGCGGCGACGTCGCCCGGTACTGGTCGGACGGCACGGTCGAGATCATCGGCCGGACCGACAACGAGGTGAAGATCCGTGGTTACCGGGTGCACCTGGGTGAGGTGGAGGGCGCGCTCGCCGAGCAGCCCGGCGTACGGCAGTGTGTGGTGCTGGCCCGCGAGGACGTGCCCGGCGAGCGCCGGCTGGTCGCCTACGTCGAGCCGGACCGCGCCGCGCCGCCGCGGGTCGCCGCCGTGCAGGCCGCCCTGCGCGAGCGGCTGCCCGGGTACATGGTGCCGTCCGCGTTCGTGGTCGGCGATCTGCCCACCACGCCCAACGGCAAGATCGACCGGGCCGCGCTGCCGCCCCCGCCGCGGACCCGCCCCGACCTGTTCACCGAGTACCGGGCGCCGGCCACCGACGCCGAGCGGGCCGTGGCCCGGATCTGGGCCGACACGCTCGAACTGGACGAGGTCGGCGTGGACGACGACTTCTTCGAGCTCGGCGGCGACTCGCTGCGGGTGATGCGGATGCTCGCCGGCCTGCGCGCCGAGCTGGGAATCAGCCTGCGGATGTCGCAACTTGTCCGGACGCCGACGGTGGCGGCCCTGGTCGAGCTGCTGTCCAGCGGCGCCCCGGCCCGGCGGCCGGAACTGCGGCACGATCCGGAGACCCGGTACGAGCCGTTCGGTGTCACCGCCGGCCCCGGGGTCCGCTACGTCGAGTGGCACCAGGAATGGCTCGACCCGGACCGGCTGGTCGAGGCGTGGCGGCGGCTCGTGGCGCAACAGGACGCCCTGCGGCTGACCTTCGACGCCGACGGCGGCCAGCGGGTCGTACCCGCCGCGGACGCGCCGCCCGGCGAGCCGTCCGTGCTCGACCTGAGCCTCGACGACGAGGCCGTCGGCCCCCGCCTGGACGGGGTACGCGCCGAGCTGCTGGCCACGCGCTTCGACGGCGCCGGGCCGCCGTACCGGTTGCGGCTGACCCTGCTGCCGGACGAGGTCCTGGCCGTGCACCTGGCGGTGGATGCGCGCGCCGGCGACGACCGCGGCCTCGACGAGGTGCTGCCGCGCCTGCTCGCCGGCCTCTATGAGGACCTGGACCGGCCGGCACCGGAGCTGACCGTGCGGGACGTGCTGACCGCGGCCGGCCGGGTGCCCGGCCCGGCGCCGGTCGCCGGCGATCCGCCGCCGCCCGCCGGTCACCACCGCCGGCTCGACGCCCGGGTGTGGCCGGCGCTCCTGCGGGCCGCCGAGGCCGCCGGGGTCGACCCGCGGTGGCCGGCCACCGTGATCGCCGCCGACGCGTACTCGGCCGCCGCCGGCGAATCCGGCGTGTGGGTCCTGGTTCCCGTCGCCGAGGCGCCCGACGCCGCGCACGACGTGCTCGGCGCGCTCAGCGAGGATCGGCCGGCCGGGATTCCGGAGCCCGGCGGGGCGACCGTGGCCGCCCGCGCCGCAGAGCTGCGTGACGCGGCCGTCCGCGGGGGAGAGGACCGTGACGGCGGCCCGGTGCTCGCGGTCCGCGTCGTGACCGAGCACGATCCCGGGCAGGAGGGCTGGGACGCGCCGGTGTTCCGGGCGAACGCCCTGCCCGGCGTCGTTGCCGACCTGACCCTGCGCCCGAGTGGCGACTCGCTGCACCTGACCTGGACCTATCGGAGCGACGTCCTGAGCCGGGACCTCCTCGTCCGCATCGACACCGCCGTCAGCGCCGGGCTCGCGGCGTTCGCCGACGCCGGAGAGCCCGCCCCGGTCCCGGACCCGGCCGGTGTGTGACGCCCTGCCGTACACCCCGTGCCGACCGGTGCGGACCAGCCCAGATTCAGCGAGGTGAACACCTGATGACCGTGCTAGTCGTATTGACGGATACCTCAACCAGGACCGAGCAGCAGCAGGCCGCGGCCCTGACCCAGCGCGCCTGCGGCGAGGTGCGGGTGCACACGCCGAGCCTGCTCTCCACCGTCGGCGATCTGGCCGTCGTCGACCGGGCGGTGGGTCATCTGCCCCAGGTCCGGCACGTCGCCCGGGTGCCGGGCGACTACCCGCGCGCCTCGGTGCAGTCCCGGATGGGCCGGCCGAGCACCGTGGCGCTGGGCCGGGCCGCGTTCGGGCCGGGTCAGTTCACGGTCATCGCCGGGCCCTGCTCGGTGGACAACCACGATCAGCTGATGGAGGTCGGCCGCGCCGTACGGGACGCCGGCGGGCATGCCCTGCGCGGTGGCGCGTTCAAGCCGCGCAGCTCGCCGTACGCCTTCCAGGGCCTCGGCCGCCGCGGCCTCGACCTGCTCGCGGAGGCCCGCCGGGTGACCGGCCTGCCGATCGTCACCGAGGTGCTCGACGTGCGTGACCTGCCCGCGATGCTGCCCTGCGTCGACATGCTCCAGGTCGGCGCCCGCAACATGCAGAACTTCGCCCTGCTGCGCGAGCTCGGCAGGCTGCGGACGCCGGTCCTGCTCAAGCGGGGACTGGCCGCCAGCATCGACGAGACGCTGATGGCGGCCGAGTACATCCTCGACGGCGGCAACACCGACGTCGTGCTCTGCGAGCGCGGCATCCGCACCTTCGAGACCGGGTACCGGTTCACCCTCGACATCGGCGCCGTGCCGGTGTTCAAGGAGCGTAGCCACCTGCCGATCATCGTCGACCCGAGCCACGCGGCCGGCGAGACCGCCCGGGTCATCCCGCTCGCGCTCGCGGCCGCGGCGTGCGGCGCCGACGGGATCATCGTGGAGACACACTGCGATCCCGCCGCCGCACTGTGCGACGGCAAGCAGGCGCTGCCGACCAGCCGGCTGCCGGAGCTGATCGACGGCGTGGTGAACGTCGCCCGGGCCGCGGGCCGCACGGCCGGGCCGATGATGTCCGAGCGCAACGACCGGCACCGCGAGCTCGTGCTGACCGGCGATCCGGCGGGAACGGTCGCGTCGGCCCGCGTGCGCTGGCGGTGACGGGCTGCCGCGCGGTCAGCGCAGCCGGTCGTCCTCCGACAGCAGCTTCGCCCCGACGGCCTTGCGGATCGCGTCGACCCGCGAGACGGCCTGGAGCTTGGCGTACACGTTGGTCAGGTGCCGCTTCACGGTGCTCTCGGTGATACCGAGCCGGGCCGCGACCTGCCCGTTGCTGAAGGCCTTGGCGACCAGGCGCAGCACGTCGAGCTCGCGGGCGGTCAGCGGGGCCTGTGTCGGCCCGATCCGCTCGCGGGAGCCGTCCAGCCGGTCCATGGTGTCGCGCGACACCGAGAGCAGCACGTTGTCGCGCCCGCGGTTGACCGAGTGCACCGCCGCGATCAGCTCCTCGCCGGCGATTGTCTTGACCAGGAACGCGTTGGCGCCGCGCTCCAGCAGGTCGTGCACGATCGCGGGGTTCTCGTGCATGGTCACGATGATCACCCGGGTCCTCGACCGGCTGCGGGCCAGCCGGTCGATAACGGCCGCCGCGCCCGGGCCCGGCATCTCGACGTCGAGCAGCAGCACGTCCGGCTGCAGGCTGGCGACCAGGGCCAGCGCGTCGTCGGAGTTGCCGGCCTCGCCGACCACCGAGCAGTCGGGGTCGGTCTCCAGCAGCTCGCGCAGCCCCTCGCGGAACAGCGTGTGATCGTCGGCGAGCACCACCCGGACCGTCCGGCGGGCAGCGCCCGGTCGCCCGTTCACGGGCCGCGGCCCGGCAGCGACACGTGCACCCGGACCGTCGTCCCGCCGCTCGGATTGTCCGAGATGGACACCATGCCGCCGATCAGCTCGACCCGTTCGCGCATCGACAGCATGCCGCCGCGGTGGAAGTCCTCGGGGCGGCGATCGAAACCCCGGCCGTGATCGGCCACGTCCGCCACCACGGCCGACTCGCTGACCAGCAGCGTCACCGCCAGCCGATCGGTGCCCGAGTGCAGCAGGGCGTTGCGCACCGCCTCCTGGAGCACGACGTAGACCTCCTCGGCGATCACCCCCGGCACGGCGCCGCTGTCGCCCTGGGCGGTGAACTCGACCGCGACGCCGGGCGGAACATTGGCGTCGAGATAGCCGCGCAGGGCGTGGTCGAGGCCCTGCGGCCCGACGGACAGGCGCAACTCCTGGGAGAGCCCGCGGGTGATCGCGATGGCGTCGCGCAGCGACTGGTCGACCCGGCGCAGCTGACCGGCCGCGCGCTCGCTGTCGCCCTCGATGGCGCGTTCGGTGTAGATCCGGTGCAGGTCGAAGTGCTGCAGCCCGACGCCGATCGCGTGTGCGACCCGGTCGTGCAGGTCCCGGGCGATGCGGCGGCGCTCCTCGAGGTGCGAGGTGTAGACCTGTTCCAGCAGGAAGCTCACATAGGACAGCGAGCCGACGGTCACCCGTACCATGATCGCGCGGTGCAGCGTGATCGCGACATCGCCGGCGGTGCTGGGCGAGGCCACGGCCGGACCGGTGTAGTGGGACAGCAGCGGGGGGAGCGCGACCTCGAAGAGGGCGGTCGCCGCGCGCAGGGAGTGCAGCGGGTGCACGCCGTGTTCGGCGCGGTCGCTTCCGACGTCGAGCGAGACAGCCACCGATTTCGATCCGACCTCGGCGGTGCCGCTGTTTCGATAACGGGCTACATCATCGATCACCGCCTCGGCCTGACGCAGGGCCTGCCGTAAAGCATGCGGATCGGTGTGAATGGGATTTTCGGTGGCTTCGAGCCGAGCCTCATAGGCGGCGAGGATTTCTGCCCGGAGAGCAGGCGGAACTCCATGCTCCGATGCGTCGACCCTCGTGCCGGCCCCGACCACAACACCTCTCAGCGTGCCCCCCGTATGGCGAGCCCTAATCCGACCCCTGACCCGTAGTTTCCGTCAGTGCTCAGGCCGATGCAAATTTAAGAAGTACCGATATGTGGGCGATGTACTGGGTCGCCATGAAAATTCGGTAGGGCCAGCGACGGCGGAAAACGTCGCCCCGGCTGGCCGGCGCGCACACCACCCAGGCCAGCACCACCGCGCCGAGCAGCACCAGCCAGGAGGCCAGGCGCACGGTCGGCGGCGAGTCGGCGGCGAGCACCACGAACCCGCCCGCGACGGTGCCCGCGACCAGCGCCATCACCCGGCGGGCGCGCCGCTCACCGAGCAGGATCGGCAGCGTGCGGCGGCCGGCCAGGCGATCGCCCCGGACGTCCGACAGGTCCTTGGTGACGCCGCCGACCGCCATCCACAGTGCCATCATCGCCGGGAACAGCAGCAGGTGCTCCTCCGGCCGCCCGCCCGCGCACAGTGCGCCGGCGGCGTAGGTCAACAGGCCGGCCAGCACGACCGCCACCACGGCGTGCACGGTCACCCGCTTCAGCGGCGCCGGCCCCATCGAGTACGCCCAGCCGAGCAGCAGCTGACCGGCGCCCAGCAGAACCAGCAGCGGCGAAACCGCCGCGGCGACCGTCAACCCGGCGACGGCCAGGCCCCAGGCGATCCGGGTCGCCGCGGCCGGGCTCAGGTCACCCCGGGCGATCGGCCGGCGTGCGCCGTTGGCGCGGTCCTCCACCACGTCGGCTATCCCGTTCACCAGGTACACCGCCCAGGTCAGCAGGAACCACGCGGCGGCGCCGACCGCGATGGCAGGCCTCGGCGGAACGCCGCTGAGCAGGGCCAGGGCGGCGGCGGTCGCGAAGCGCAGCAGGAAGATCACCTGAACCTGCGGCCGGGCCTCGCGCAACGACAGCCACAGCGCGCGCGGACCGGCCCACGCGCCCCGGTACGCGGACCCGGCCACCACTGGTTTCTCCGGCATGATGCATTTCCCTTCGTAGCACCTGCGTCCGCCTCGAAAGTCGCAGTCGTACTACGACCTACGTCCGCAGGGGTACCCACTTCGGGGCGACCTACTTGTAGGCCCGGAATCGGTGTTCCTACGTTGATCGGCATGAGCTCCGTCGTATCCGAAACAGTCTTGACGAATACGGAAGGACCGCCGATGAACGGCAACACCACCGCCTTGATGGTTGTACGAAGCCTCGGTGATTTCTCGGTGACGATTGCCGGCACGCCAGTGGAATCCTGGCGTGCCGGAAAGGCCCGTAACCTGTTTCAATTCCTATTGTTCAACCGGGGCCAGGTGGTGCCGAGGGACCGGCTCTACGAGGTCCTGTGGCCGGACGGCGAAGGCGACCGGGCGACCTCGCTCAAGGTCGCGGCGCACGCCCTGCGCCGCATCCTCGGCACCGACGAGGTCAGCATCTCCTACCAGGACGTCGGCTACCTGCTGCGCTGCGAGGGCGTGTGGATCGACATCGAGCAGTTCGAGGCGGCCATCGAGGCGGCCCGCGCGGCCGAGCGCGAGGGCGACCCCGGCCGCGCCCTCGCCGCGCACCACCGGGCGATCACCCTCTACCGGGGCGACTTCCTGGACGGTGAGGCCGCGCACTGGGCCGACGAGCAGCGCCAGTGGGCCCGGTCGATGGTCCTCGGCTCGCTCAACCATCTGCGCGCCGACGCGATGCGCCGCAGCGATCCCGGCGCGGTGATCACCTGGTGCCGGCGGATCCTCTCCATCGACCCGTTCCTCGAGGAGGCGTACCAGAACCTCTTCGTGGTGCACGGCATGCTCGGCGAGCTGGGCCAGGTGCGCAACTGGCACGATCTCTGCGTGCAGCGGCTGCGGGACGGGCTCGACGCCGGGCCGTCGCACCGTACCCGGAAGATCTTCGAGCTGGCGCTCTCCGGCCGGCTGCTGGGCCGCGAGGCGACGGCCGGCTCCGCGCCCGAGCCGGCAACCGCCGCGGCATCGCTGCAGCCGTTCTCCCTCACCGCGTAACCGCCGTGGAACCGCCGCATCCCACAGTTTCCGGGACCACACCACGAGCCTAGGAGCCGGCATGAGCGAGAGCACCACTTCGGACGGACGGCAGGTCGTGCTGATCGCCGAGGAACTGGCCGCCGAGGCGCGGCGGGCGCTGGCCGACGATTTCGACGTACGCCAGGTCCGCGGCACCGACCGCGAGGCGCTGCTCGCCGCGCTGCCGGAGGCGGACGCGGTCATCGTCCGCAGCGCGACCCGGGTCGACGCCGAGGCCCTCGACGCCGGACGCCGGCTGTCCGTGGTCGCCCGCGCCGGTGTCGGCGTCGACAACATCGACGTCGGCGCGGCCACCGAGCGTGGCGTGCTGGTGGTCAACGCGCCGACGGCCAACGTCGTCTCCGCCGCCGAGCAGGCGGTCGCGCTGCTCCTCGCCGTCTCCCGCCACACCGTCAACGCCGGCATCGCCCTGCGCGAGGGGCGCTGGCGGCGGTCGGAGTTCACCGGCGTCGAGGTCGCCGGCAAGACCGTCGGCGTCATCGGGCTGGGCCGGGTCGGTGTGCTGTTCGCGCAGCGGATGGCCGCCTTCGGCGCCCGGCTGATCGCCTACGACCCGTACGCCACCGCGGAGCGCGCGGCCCGGGTCGGCGTCAGCCTGGTCCCGCTGGACCAGCTCCTCGCCCGCAGCGACTTCATCTCGCTGCACCTTCCCCGTACGCCCGAGACGACGGGCCTGCTCGGCGCGGCCGAGCTCGCCCGGGTGAAGCCGGGGGTACGCATCATCAACACCGCCCGGGGCGGCCTCATCGACGAGGACGCGCTGGCCGCCGCCATCGCGGGCGGCCGGGTGGCCGGCGCCGGCATCGACGTCTTCGCCGCCGAACCGTGCACCGACTCGCCGCTGCTCGCCCTCGACGCCGTCGTCGCCACGCCGCACCTGGGCGCCTCGACGGCGGAGGCCCAGGCCAAGGCCGGCGTCATGGTCGCCGAGAACGTGCGCCTGGCGCTGCGGGGCGGCCCGGTCGCCGACGCCGTCAACCGGCCGGCCGGCCACGCCGCCATCGTCGCGGTGAGCTGAGGCGCCGGGCCGCCTTTCGGCCCTGATGTCCGGTTCGCCGCGGGTGCCGCCCGGCGAACCGGGTTTCCTTGCCCGGTGTTTGAGGCCGGCCTGAGGTTGTCTTGAGGTAGCGACCCGATCTGGTCGGGCATGAACGCGACCTTGCAGCTCATCCCCACCGCCCGCCCCGACAACCTGTCCGTCCTCTGGGACCAGGCCACCGCGGACGTCGAGCTGACCGTGGTCGTCCCGTTCTACAACCCCGGCCCGGCGCTGCGCCGCACGGTCGAGCGGCTGGTCGCGTGCCTGAGCGACGCCAAGGTCGGCTACGAGGTGATCGCGGTCTCCGACGGTTCCACCGACGGCTCGGCGCAGACCCTCGGCGGCCTGGCCGGCGTCCGCGTCATCGACATCCCGATCAACCAGGGCAAGGGTGCCGCGCTGCACCGGGGCTTCGCCTCCGCCCGCGGCGCCTGGATCGGCTTCGTCGACGCCGACGGCGACATCGACCCGCAGCACCTGGTCGACTACCTGAACGTCGCCCGCACCGGCGGCCACGCCGTGGTCTACGCCGACAAGCGCCACGCCGCCTCGGTCAGCGGCGCATCCGGCTTCCGCAAGCTGGTCTCGGTCAGCTACTCGACGCTGGTCTCCGGGCTGTTCGGCCTCGACGTCCGCGACACCCAGACCGGCTGCAAGATCGTGCGCCGGGACGTGCTGGCGACCGTGCTGCCCCGGCTGCGTGAGCGCCGCTTCGCCTTCGACCTGGAGCTGTTCGTCGCGGCCGACGCCGCCGGCATCGACGACCTGAAGGCGCTGCCGGTCCGGCTCGAGGAGCGGGTCGCCGGCTCCACGGTCACCACCAAGAGCATCGTGCGGACCATCCGCGACACGTTCGTCATCTACGGCCGCCTCCGCGACAACCACTACCGGCCCACCACCGCCCCGGCCGTGGTCGAGCCCGCCCGCCCCCTCGCCTACGCGGCCTGAGCCCGCCGCACGCGGCGATACCGAAAACGGCCGGCCGGCCCGACGCACGCGTCGGGCCGGCCGGCCGTTTTCGGTTCAGGCGGATCCCGGCCGGCCGCGCGGGCCGGCCGGGGACCTGCGTGTCAGGCGAGGTCGAACCGGTCGAGGTTCATCGTCTTGACCCATGCCGCGACGAAGTCGGCGACGAACTTCTCGCGGGCGTCGTCGCTCGCGTACACCTCGGCGAGGGCGCGCAGCTCCGAGTTCGAGCCGAACAGCAGGTCGACCCGGCTGCCGGTCCACTTGACCTCGCCGGTGGCGAGATCGCGGCCCTCGAAGCTGGTCGCGTCCTCGGACGTCGCCTTCCACGCCGTACCCAGGTCGAGCAGGTTGACGAAGAAGTCGTTGGTCAGCGACCCGGGGTTGTCGGTGAGGACGCCGACCGGGGACCGCTGGTAGTTCGCGCCCAGGACGCGGAGACCGCCGACGAGCACCGTCATCTCGGGTGCGCTCAGGGTGAGCAGGTTCGCCCTGTCGACCAGGAGGAACTCGGCCGGCAGCCGGTTGCCCTTGCCGAGGTAGTTGCGGAACCCGTCCGCGACCGGCTCGAGCACGGCGAAGGACTCGACGTCGGTCTGCTCCTGCGACGCGTCGGTGCGGCCCGGGGTGAACGGCACGTCGACCGTGTGGCCGGCGTTGCGGGCGGCCTGCTCGACGGCCGCGGAGCCGGCGAGCACGATCAGGTCGGCGAGCGAGATCCGCTTCGCGCCGGTCTGCGCGGCGTTGAACGCCTCCTGGATGCCCTCCAGGGTGCGCAGGACGCCGGCCAGCTCGGAGGGGTCGTTGACCTCCCACCCGCTCTGCGGCTCGAGGCGCAGGCGCGCGCCGTTGGCGCCGCCGCGCTTGTCGCTGCCGCGGAAGGTCGAGGCCGAGGCCCACGCGGTGGAGACCAGCTGGGAGACCGACAGGCCCGAGGCGAGGACCTGGCTCTTGAGGCCGGCGACGTCCGCGGCGTCGACGAGCTCGTGATCCACCGCGGGGACCGGGTCCTGCCAGATCAGCGTCTCGGCCGGTACCTCCGGGCCGAGGTAGCGGGCGATCGGGCCCATGTCACGGTGGGTCAGCTTGAACCAGGCGCGGGCGAAGGCGTCCGCGAACTCGGCCGGGTTCTCGTGGAAGCGCCGCGAGATGGGCTCGTAGACGGGGTCCAGGCGCAGCGCGAGGTCCGTCGTCAGCATCGTGGGCGCGTGGGTCCTGGTCGCGTCGTGCGCGTCGGGGACGGTGCCGTCTCCCGCGCCGCCCTTCGGCTTCCACTGGTGCGCGCCGGCCGGGCTCTTGGACAGCTCCCACTCGTACCCGAAGAGGATGTCGAAGAAGCTGTTGTCCCAGGTGGCGGGGGTGTTCGTCCAGGCGCCCTCGAGGCCGCTGGTGATCGTGTCGCCGCCCTTGCCGGTGCCGAAGGTGCTCCTCCAGCCCAGGCCCAGCTCCTCCAGCGGGGCGGCCTCGGGCTCGAGGCCGACGTTCTCCGCCGGGCCGGCGCCGTGTGTCTTGCCGAAGGTGTGACCGCCCGCGATGAGCGCGACCGTCTCCTCGTCGTTCATCGCCATCCGGCCGAACGTCTCGCGGATGTCGCGGGCCGAGGCGAGCGGGTCCGGGTTGCCGTTCGGGCCCTCCGGGTTGACGTAGATGAGGCCCATCTGCACCGCGGCGAGCGGGTTCTCGAGCTCCCGGTCGCCGGTGTAGCGCTCGTCGCCCAGCCACGTGGTCTCGGGACCCCAGTAGACGTCCTGGTCGGGCTCCCAGACGTCGGGGCGGCCGCCGGCGAAGCCGAAGGTCTGGAAGCCCATCGACTCCAGGGCGACGTTGCCGGCGAGGATCATGAGGTCGGCCCAGGAGAGGTTCTGGCCGTACTTCTTCTTGACCGGCCAGAGCAGGCGGCGGGCCTTGTCGAGGTTCGCGTTGTCCGGCCAGCTGTTCAGCGGCGCGAAGCGCTGCTGACCGGCGCCGGCGCCGCCGCGGCCGTCGCTGACGCGGTAGGTGCCCGCGCTGTGCCACGCCATCCGGATGATGAACGGGCCGTAGTGGCCGTAGTCGGCCGGCCACCAGTCCTGCGAGGTCGTCAGGACCTCGGCGATGTCCTGCTTCACGGCGGGCAGGTCGAGGGTCTTGAACGCCGCGGCGTAGTCGAACGCCTCGCCCAGCGGGTTGGCCACGGCGGGGTTCTTGGCGAGGATCTTGAGGTTGAGCTGGTTCGGCCACCAGCTGCGGTTGCCGCCGCCCTCCGTCGGGTGCGCGGCGCGCCCGTGCGCGACCGGGCAGCGGGACTCGGCCCCCGCCTCCTCGTCGTGGATGATCGGCTCGTGGTCCTGGGACGGCACGGACGTGGCGCCCGCCTCCGGGTCGTGGACGATGGCGTCGTGGTTGTCGGACATGGTTTCCTCCGTGACTGGGTGAATCACAAGCTGTTTCGGGAGCAGGCGGGGCACAGGCCCCAGAAGACGACCTCCGCCTCGTCGATCGAGAAGCCGCTGTCGTCGGAAGCCTCCAGACAGGGCGCCTCGCCGACGGCGCAGTCGACGTCGGCGATGAGGCCGCACGAGCGGCACACGATGTGGTGGTGGTTGTCGCCGACCCGGGCCTCGTAACGGGCGACGGAGCCGGACGGCTGGATGCGCCGCACCAGCCTCGCGGCCGTCAGCGCGTGCAGCGTGTTGTACACGGCCTGGTGTGAGACCTCCGGCAGGTCCCGGCGCACCGCCCCGATGATCGAGTCCGTGTCGGCGTGCGGGTGCGTGTGCACCGCGCTCAGCACCGCGACCCGAGGCCGGGTCACCCGCAACGCGGCCCCACGCAGCATCTGCTGGAAGTCCACGCCCGGAAGTCTGCTCGCTATTCTGGAATCAGTCAAGATTAGGCGCCGGCGACACTCCGTGGCCCGGGCGTTCGGGCGCCCGTGCGCCGGTGCGGCCGTCGCCGTGATCACGGCGTGGTCGCCGGCGACCGTCGGCCGGGCGCGGCGTCGACGGGTGGCCCGGTGCCCGCCGCGGTGCCGGCCTCTGCGCCGACCGCCGGGAGGGTGAGTGTGAAGATCGACCCGTGCGGAACCGCCGGGCGGTACCGGATGTCGCCGCCGTTGGCGCCGGCCAGCTCGCGGACGATGTAGAGGCCGAGCCCGGTGCCGGTCACCGTGCCGGCCGTGGTGTCCGCCCGGGCGAACCGGTCGAAGAGCCGCTCCCGGAACTCGGCGGGCACGCCGGCACCCTCGTCGCAGACCTGGATGGCGACGGTCCGCCCGGTGCGGGCGGCGATGATCGCGGTCGCGCCGCCGCCGTACTTGGCCGCATTGCTGATCAGGTTGGTGAGGATGTGGTCGAGGTGACCCGGCTGCACCGCGGCGAGCAGCTCCGGCGGGCAGTCGAGGCGCACGCCGGAGACGGCCGTGACGGCCAGCGCCGACTGGATGTGTTCGGCGACGCGCACCGGCCGGGGAGCGGCGGTCAGCCGGCCCGCGTCGATGCTGACCAGCGCGAGGACCTCCTGGACGATGGTGGCGAGCCGGGAGGTGTTCCGGCCGATCTTGGCGATCAGGTCGTGCACGGGCGCCGGCGCCGTTTCGTCGTCGAGGGCCAGGTCGACATACCCGAGGATGATCGCCAGCGGATTGCTGATCTCGTGCCCCAGCATCCCGATCAGGTCGGCCTTGAGCCGGTTCGCGGTCTCCAGCTCCCGGTTGCGATCGGCCAGCTCGATGTTGGCGGAGTCCCGCGCGATCTCGGCCACCCGGCGCGCGCTGATGTCCTGGAAGATGCTGACCAGGTGTTCCGGCTGGCCGTCCGGCGCCCGGACGGCCGAGACGGTGACGTGCACGTCGAGCCGCCTGCCGTCGGCGCGGAGCAGGACGAGCTCGGAGCTGATCAGCTTCTGCCGGCCGGCGATGACCGCGCTGAGCTCGCGGCGGTGCGCCGCGCGGTCGGCCGGGTCGAACCGGTCGGTGAGCTTCGTCCCGCCGAGGTCCCGCGGCGCCACGCCGCACATGGCGGCGAAGGCCCCGTTGGCCTCGTCGATCCGGTCGTCCGTGCCGTGGATGACCTGCCCGACGGCGGCGTGCTCGAAGTGGGACCGCAGGCGGCGCTCGCTGTCCGCCAGGCGCTGGTTGGTCGTCGCCAGGTCGGCGGTGCGCGACCGCACCGTGCTCTCGAGGGAGTCGTAGAGCAGCGCGTTGTCGATCGAGACGGAGAGCTGCCCGGCGAGGAGCTGCACGGTCTCCAGGCGGTCGGTGGAGAAGACGCCGCTCTGCCCGCGGTTCTCCAGCACCAGTACGGCGCGCGCGCTGCTCCGGCTCGGTATCGGTATCGGGACCACCAGCAGCGCGCACGTGGTGAGTCCCGCGAGGTACGGATCGCGGGCGAAGCGGTCGTCGCGGGTCGCGTCCGCGACGAGCAGCGGTTCGCGGGTGCGCAGCACGTAGCGCACGGCCGACAGCGGCATGCGGCGCTCGTCCTCGTTGACGGTGTCCGCGTCGGCGGCCTCGGCGGCCTCGGGATCGGCCATCGGCGCAGCGGCGCCCTGGTGCCGCGGCCCGGTGCCGGCCAGCGCGGAGACGTACCAGTGCGCGGTGTCCGGGCGGTGCAGCACGACGTGCACGTCGGTCGCCCCGGTCATCGCGCAGAGCAGGTCGCCTACCTGTTCCTGCAGCCCCGCCAGGGTGGTCTGCGAGCTGAGCGCCTGCGAGGCACGCAGGATCGCCATGAGGTCGATCCGGTGCGCTCCGGTCTCCGAAACGCGCCCCGGTCCGGCGGCCGCCGTTGCCCGCAGGAACGCGTGCTCGGCCTCCAGCTGAGCGACCTTGCCGTCCGCACCCCAGCGGCGGTATCCGTCGCGGGCCTCGGTCAGCAGGCCGCGGCCCGCGTGCACCAGGCCCTGTTCCAGCTGGAGGCGTCCGGCCCGCTCGGCGAGCAGCGCCCGGTGCCACGGGCGCCCGGCCACCTCGTGCAGGCCGGCGTCGAAGTCGCGGGCCGCGCCGGCGAGATCGCCCTGCGCCCAGGCCCGCTCCGCGTCGACGAGGTGCAGCAGGTGCCGGTAGTTGCCCGGCGCGTCGGCGGCCCGCCGGGCGAGCCACTGCCGGGCCGCCGTCAGCTCGCCGGCGAGGCCGGGGTCGCCGCCCGCGGCGCGCAGCCGCCTGGCGAGGCTGAGGCAGCGCAGCAGCCGGGCGAGCGCCGACACGTAGCACCCCCGGATGGCCTGGGGGTCGGCCATCGCCGCGGCGGAGTGCGTGTCGAGCGCGTCGACGTCGTCGAAGATCGCCGCGGCGATCCCGCGGTTGACGTGGTACGTCGCCGCCGCCAGCCGGTTGCCCGCCACGTCGGCCAGGTAGGCGGCCTCGTCGAAGTCGGGTCCGGCGAACGCTCCCGGCCCGGAGGTCCGCCCGCGCAGGACGCTCAGCAGCCGCTGGTAGCCGGCGAAGGTGAGTGCGGCGTACGGGTTGCCGGTCCGGGTGGCGAAGGCCAGGGCCGGCGGCAGCTCGTCCGCGCACGCCTCCAGCGATTCGGCGCTGTCCAGCAGGATGTGCATGAGCCGCGCGGAGGTCATGCAGACGACCTGGATGTCGCCCGCGGCCAGCAGCTCGTCCCGGGTCTGGTGGGCGATCTCGACGACGTCCTCCAGCGGCTCGAACCAGTGCGCGGCCAGGGCGACGTACATGTACCCGGCCAGCGCCGTCTCCGCCTGGTAGCCGCGCGCCTGTCCGACGGCGATGATGTGCCGGGTCAGGAGATAACCGGTGCGGTAGTCGTCCCGCTGGTCGATCGTCACGCTCGGCGCGGCACCCAGCGTCCCGACCAGGGGCGCGCACACCCCGTGCCGGGCCCAGAGCCGTTGCGCCTGCAGCACCAGCCACGAGTACAGGAGGGGATCGAGCAGGAAGGCGGGCGCGAGAAGCCGGTTGATCAGGCGGCCGGTGACCAGGATCCGCGGGTCGTCGGTCTCCTCGGTCTCGTCGCCGGGCAGGGCGCCTCCGGCGTCGCCGGGCAGGCGCAGCCCGGCGGCCCACCGGTACAGCCGCGCCGTGTCCCGCTCGACGTCGGCCGCCAGGTCCCGCGGAAGGGTGACGCCGAACCGGGCCAGCACCTCCAGCCCGAGATCGGCGGCGGCGCGCGCCTTGCCCCGCTGCGCGAGGCTGTTGATCTGCGTGCAGGTCGCCGTCGCGAGGGTGATCGGGTCGGGTGACCGGTCGGCGAGTGCCCGGTAGACCTCGTCGCTCTCGTCGAGACGCCCGAGGCAGTGCAGCACCACGTGCCGGTCGACGGCGACGGCGTCGCGGCCCGCCGCGTCGGTGCCGTCCGCCTCCAGCAGCGTTGCGGCGGCCGCGAGGAACTCCTCGGCCACGAAGTAGTTGGTCAGCTCGGCGGCGTTGCGCCCGGCGGTGCGCAGCAGGGTCGCCGCGACGTGCCGCTCCCGCGGCGTCTCGAGCAGGCCGGCGACCGCGAGGTACTGCTCGGCCGCCTCGTGGCGGCTCTCCCGGTGTCCGGCGAGCCGGCGGGCCATCGCCAGCCGGAGCCGGTCGCGCGCGCCCGCGTCCAGGCTCTGCCGGGCGGCCCGCTGGACGAGGTCGTGCCGGAACCGGACCGCGCCGGCGGTCGGCCCGGACCGGTCGGTGGTGATCAGGCCGTCGGCGATCGCGGGCGCGAGGTGCGGGACGAGCTCCGGCTCGCGCATCCCGGCACCGATGGCGAGCAGCGCCGGGCGCACGTCGGCGCCGAGGCAGGCCAGCGTGGCCAGCAGGCGGCGGGTCGCCTCCGGCTGCTGGTCCAGCCGGGCCGCGAGCAGCTGCGGCACGCGCTGGCGGGCCACGAAGACGCGTACCGCGTCCGGGTCCCAGTTCCAGCCCTCCTCGGCCAGCACCAGCAGGCCCTCCGACCGCAGCCCGTTGAGCAGCTCGACCGTCTCGTACGGGTTGCCGCCGCTGCCGTCGGCGATCAGGCTCGCCAGCCCGGACACCGTGGGGGGCTCCATCCGCAGGATCGCGCCGATCAGCTCGGCCAGCCCCTCGACGGCGAGGCCCGCCAGCCGCCGGGGCGGGCCGACCGCCCCGTCGCGTTCCCAGCGCGCGAGCAGCGGCGACAGCGGATGACCCTCGTCGACCTCCTGATCCCGGTAGGTGGCGAGCAGGAGCAGCCCGGGTATCGGCCCCGCCTCCAGGATGGCGTCGAGGACCCGCAGCGAGGGGCCGCTCGCCCACTGCAGGTCGTCCAGGACGAAGACGACCGGACGGTGCGCGGCGACGGCCCGCAGCAGGGCGACGACCGCCGCGCTGATCCGCCCCGGCCCGGTCGCCGGGTTGATGTTCCCGGGCTCGGGTGCGATGCCCAGGAGCACCGCCATCTCCGGCACCACGGCGGCGACCACGGGTGCGTTGGGCCCGAGCGCCGCGCCGAGCCGCTGCCGGTGGCCGAGCACGTCCGGCTCGGGCTCGGCGAGCAGCAGCCGCGTCAGCCCGCGCAGGGCGCGGCTGATCGCGCGGCCGCCCATGTCGGAGCCGAACTGGTCGTACTTGCCCGTGACGAACCACCCGCCGCGGGCGGTGACCACGGGTCGCAGCGTCTGGATCAGCGCGGTCTTGCCGATGCCGGGCGGGCCCGTGACGAACACGGCGGGGCCGCCGCCGGTCTGTGCCCGGTCCAGCGCGGCGGCCAGGCCGCGGACCTCGGAGTCCCGGCCGACCAGCCGGGACGGGGCGGCCAGGAACGTCGGGAAGTCGTGTACGCCCAGCCGCCACGGCTCGGCCGGCGCGGCGTCGAACCGGCCCAGGTCGTACGCCAGGCCCTCGGCGCTCTGGTACCGCCGGTCGGGGTTCTTCTCCAGCAGCCGCATGACGATCTCGCCGAAGCGGTGCGGTAGCCGGGGGTTCAGGCCGCCCGGGAAGGTCGGCACCCGGACCAGGGTGTCGCGGATCAGCTCCAGCGGATCGTCGCCCGCGAAGGGCGCGACGCCGGTCGCCAGCGCGTACAGGGTGGCGCCGAGGCCGTACAGGTCGGACCGGCGGTCCACCGGGAGCCTGATCCGGCCGGTCTGCTCCGGCGCCAGGTAGCCGAGCGTGCCGACCGGTTCGTCCGGCGGCGCCGCGTCGGCCTCGCTCGCCGAACCGGTCAGCGCCAGGTCGAAGTCGATCAGGATCGGCGGACCCGAGCCCGTCAGTATCAGGTTGGCGGGCGTGATGTCCCGGTGCACGACCCCGGCCCGGTGCACCGCGGCCACCGTGTTCGCCAGCGCCCTGGCGACCTCGATCAGCCGGGTCGAGGGCAGCACGGTGACGGCCGGCGACCGGCCCCCGTCGTCTCGGAGGGTCAGGGCCTGCCGGGCCTGCCGGTCCGCCAGCCTCGGCACCCCGGGTACGCCGGCGAGCTGCCGCAGCACCGCCCGTTCGTGCTCGATCCGCCGCGTCGCGCCGGGGCCGAAGGCGCGCTTGTGCACCACGCTCCCGGAACCGTCCGGGGCGGTCTGGCGAGAGACGTGCGTCCGATCGTTGTGGTAAAGGACCTCCTCATCCTCGCCCATGTTCGGGATCTTGCCACTTTTGCGATGATCCTTCTTATTCAGCCCATATATAGTGGGTCGCCCCACGCCGGTGCCGGCGTCACACCGCCGATCCGGTCGGCAACTGCTCCAGCACGAACGGAACGATCTGATCGAGCGGCGCCGTCGACTGGTACGCCCGGCAGAGCACCGCCGCGCCCTCCAGGCTGGCCAGCATCAGCTTGGCCAGCCGCTCCGCGGGTTCGGCGAGCGCGCCGTACGCCACCAGCCCCTCCGTCAGGGCGGCCAGCCAGGCGTCGTACGCGCTGCGGCAGGCGACGGTCAGCGCCGCCGATGCGGGTACCGAATCCAGGGTGATGATGGTGATCGGCAGGCCCTCGGTGTAGTCGGAGGCGCGCAGCTCGCCCGCGAATTCGGCGGCCATGGCCTCCACCCACCCGCGGGCGGTGTCGTTCGCGGCGCGCAGATCGCGGATGCGCCGGTCGAACTCGATGGTCCACTCGTTGACCGCCGCCACGGCCAGCTGCTCCTTCCCGCCCGGGAAGAGGAAGTAGACCGACCCGCGCGGCGCGCCGCTGTGCGTGATGATCTGGGCCAGTCCGGTGGCGTGGTATCCGTGCCGGCGCAGCAGAACGCTGGCGCTCGCGATGATTCGTGCCCGGGTGTCAGACTTGCGCACGGCGCTCCTCCCACTGCGTTCGATCCGGTGCCTCGCTCCGCAGCGCGGTCACGTCATGGCTGGAGGCCGAGCAGGAAGTAGCCGGCGAACGTCAGCAGAAGGTACAGCGCGGGCGACGCGGCCGGCCATCGGGGAGCCGACGTCGCGAAGAAGCGCCACCCGGCGAGGGCGGGCAGCACGAGGGGCACGACGGCCAGGAGCGCCCAGGCCCCGCTCGCCCGCTGCGCCAGCAGGAGCAGGAGCACGGCCGAGACCACCGGGGCGATCAGCGCCACGGCCGTCGTGCCGGCGAGCCCGAAGACGTCGACGTAGGTGCGCTCGCCCGGCCGCGGGGACCGGGTGATCTTCTTCGCGAGTTCGAGGTGGACCGAGGCGAGCACGACGATGCCGATCGCGATCCACGCGTCGCGGTCCGGGGCCAGGCCCGTGCCGTGCAGGTAACCGGCGTACAGGTACACGTGCAGCAGCAGTTGGGCCGGGAAGCTCACCAGCAGGCTGAGCAGCAGGTCGTCGCCGGAGGGCCAGCGCAGCCGGAGATGGACGGCCACGACAAGCACGCCGTAGCCGAGCTGCGCGGCGAGCACCGCCATCGCCGCGGGGGTGCCCGCGTTGAGGATCAGCAGCAGCGCCGAGCCGGCCGCGTACAGAACGAGCAGGTCGCCTGTCCGCACGGCCCCGGCGGCCAGCGGGCGGCCGGGGTTGAACCGGCGGTCGTAGTCGAGATCCCGGATGTCGTCCAGCGCCCGCATGAGCAGCAGGTCGACCGCGAGGGTCAGCGCGGCGACGGCGGTGCCGGCGTCCGGCCTCCAGTGCGCCGCGCGCGGGTCGACGGCGGCGAACAGGCCGGTGACGCCGTAGGCCCAGGCGACGGCGAAGAGCAGCGAGGGCAGCGGCGGGTAGCTGCCGGCGACGAAGCGGGCCCAGCGCCGCGTCATGAGCCGGTCTCCCCGCCCCGCCACCGCACCGGCAGCGTCCACAGTCCGCGCATGAACATCCGGCTGCGCCAGTCGAGTTGCGACTCGTCCACCGCGAGCTCCATCCGGCCGACGTGCGGCAGGATCGCCGCCATGCCCTCCTGCAGCTCCACGCGGGCGTGCGCGGCGCCGAGGCACATGTGCCGGCCGTGACCCAGCCCCAGGTGTGGATTCGGCGTGCGGTCGGGGCGGAACTCCTCGGAGCCGGCGAAGACCTCGGGATCCCGGTTCGCCGCGTCGGTGAGGGGGACGACGACCTGGCCCGCGCCGATGACCGTGCCGGCGAGCTCCACCTCCGCGAGGGCGACGTGCGGCTGCCCCCCGGTGCCGGCGAACCACACCCAGCGCAGCATCTCCTCGATGAACGCGGGGATTCCCGCCGGGTCCCGGCGCAGCGCCTCGGCCAGCGTGGGCCTGCGGAGCAGTTGCAGCACGCACATCGCCAGGTGGGACGCGGTCGTCTCGCCGCCGGCCATCAACAGGCCGAAACCGAAGACCGCGATCTCCTGGGTACTGAGCCGGGACTCCTCGGGCGCCGTCAGCAGGCCGGTGAGCAGGTCGTCGCCCGCCTCGCCCGCGGCCACTGCCCGCTCGCGCGCCGCCAGCTGGCCGAAGAAGTACTCGTACATGGCCTCGTGGGCGGCCGCGACCTCGTCGGCGGGGAACCGCCCCGCCGACATCATCACCGTCACGCGGGGCAGCAGCAGCTCGAGGTCGTCGACGGGTATCCCGAGCAGTTCGCAGATCACCTGGTACGGCAGGGGAGTGGTGAAGGCGCTGATCAGGTCCACCGTCGACTCGGCCGCCGCGATGTCGTCCACCAGCCGCGCCGCGATGGCGGCGATGCGGGGCCGGGCCCGTTCCGCGCTGCGGTGGGTGAACCAGTGCTGCACCGCGCGCCGCCGCCGGGTGTGCGTCGGCGCGTCGCTGGTGACCAGGGCGAGCGTGCTGGAGTCCCGGGCGAAGAGGGTGCCGTTGCGCCAGGCCTCCCGGCTGAACCTCGGGTCGGCCAGCACGGTCTTGACGTCCTCGTACTTCGTGACCAGCAGCGCCTGCCGTCCATTGGGCAGTTGCACGGGCACCAGCGGCTCGTCGGCGAACAGCCCGGCGTACTCCGGCGCGAGGCTGATGCCGGGGCGATCGGCGAACGGATAGTGCGGGCACACGCCGGGCGCCGGGGCGGCCTGATCGGATCGCACGCTCATCGGATCCACCCCGCCGCCGGCTCGATCGCGCTATCCGGCGCGGAGTGCCAGTACTCGCGGAACTCGGCGCAGCGGCCGTCGTCCGCGAACCGCAGCACCAGGCAGCCCGCGGCGGTCCGCGGCGCGCCCGTCGCGGGGTCGTGCAGGATGCACCACCACTCGACCGTGGCGCGGTCGGCGCACACGGCCGGCGCGCCGAACCAGATGACCGGGTCCTTCTGGCGCGACAGCGTCGCCGCCCAGTGCGCGGCGATCGCCTCCCGGCCGGCGTGCGGGGACCCGAACGGGCCCTGGTGGTACGCGGCGTCCTCGGTGAACAGCGCGGCGATCGCCGCGGGATCGCGGTCGCGCCAGCCGGCCTCGAGGTCGTCGATCCATCGCCGGACGTTCATACCGTCTCCTTGTAGGCCTCGGGCGTTCCGGTGGCCCAGGCGGGCACGGCGGTGATCTCGACGACCGCGGCCGCGAGGGAGACACCGACCCCGTTGCTGATCATCAGGACGTGGTCACCCGGGCCGACGTGCAGGGTCCGCACGAGGTGGGCCAGGGCGACCAGGTGGTCGCTGACCGACAGATGGCCCAGGCCGCGCCCGAGTTCGAGCATGCCCCGCGCCGGGTCGATGCCGATCGGCTGCAGGACGCTTCGGATGTAACCCTCGCCGCCGGAGAACACGTGGGTGCTCCGGACGATGTCCGCGGGCGCGATGCCGGCCTCGGCGATGGTGCGCAGGGCGAGCTCGGTGCGGGCGTCGGACAGCGACCTCTTGGCCGCGGCCGCCGCCGCCGGGAACCGCCGGGTGAAGCCGGTCATGCGGGCGGCCACGTCCACCGGCCGGTCGAAGGTGAGCGCCGGCGGGAACAGCGGCCCGTCCGGGCGGTTCATCTCCTCCAGCTCGGGCAGCGACGCGGAGTTCATCGCCTTGACCCGGGCGAATCCGTCCCGGTTGGATAGCACGACGGCGCTCGCCGCGTCGCCGATGATCGAGCCGCGGTTGGTGTTGGTCCCGGACGAGTAGCGCCACCGGTCGAACCGCGCGACACCGAAGTTGTCCGCGCCGGTGACGAGGGCGGCGACCCGGCCCGGACCGCCGCTCAGGTAGCCGTGCGCGAGCTCCATGCTCGCCAGCACGCCGTTGCAGCCCTGCCGGACCTCCATGGCCGGTATCGAGCCGCCGACGGTGTTCCGCAGGATGTAGTGGTGCGGCGACCAGCCGTCCGGCCCCTGATCGCCGACCGAGGCGTGCAGCAGCAGGGAGATGTCGTCGGCGGCGTGGCCCGAGCGGGCCAGCGCCTCGTTCGCCGCCACGACCGCCATCTCGGGCGCCGAGATGTTCCCCGCCACCGCCGCGCCGCTCCAGCCGCTGTTCTTCCAGTCCTCCTCGTCGTACCGGCCCTCCGCGACCGCCCGCGCGGCCGGGAACGGTTCGGGTACATAGCTGCCCAGTCCTGCCAGATGCAGGTTCTCCACGCGCACGGCTACTCCACAGGTGCTTCGAAATCGGCTTCGGACAGCAGGCGGACCGTTCCGGTGCCGCCGTCGATCTCCACGGGCGCGCCGTCCGGAATCAGCGTGGCGGCACCGGCGACCGCGACCACGGTGGGTATGCCCAGCAGCCGGCCGGTGATCGCGGTGTGCGACACCAGGCTGCCGCGCTCGACGACCATCCCCCGGGCGACCATCATCAGCGGCAGCCAGCCCGGGTCGGTCTCGCGCGCGACGAGGATCCGGTCCGCGCAGGTCTCCGGCGACACCGCGGCGTCGAGCAGGACCCGGGCCCGGCCGCGTACCCGGCCGTTGCTCGAGGCCAGCCCGCGCAGCACGCCGTCCTCGGTGGTGGCCGCGGCCGGGCCGGCGTCCCGGATCCGCACCGGCCCGACGCCGACGGGAACCTCGGCGGCCGTGGTGAAGTAGGCGGGCAGGCCCGGGCGGTCCGCCGCCGCGGCCAGCTCGGCACGGCGGCGCCGCGCCACGTCGCGCAGGCCGGTGTCGGGCAGGGTGCCGTCGAAGGCGCCGAGCACCTCCTCCACCCGTAGGTGTGCCACGTCGCCGGCCTCGTCCAGCATCCCGGCGGCGACCAGCCGGTCGGCCAGGCGCCAGAGGACATCGCGGGAGATCCCGTAGAGCTGGCTGCGGCAGAACCTGGTGTCCTCCCGGGCCCTCACGAAGAACCGCAGCGACGCGGCGAGGACGCCGATGACGGCCCGGCGCACCGGATTCGGGCAGGTCTCGCGCAACGTGCGCCGGGCCTCGGCCGAGGCGCGCCGCTCGTCGGCCACGCTGCCGGCGACGGTCAGTCCCTGCGTGACGAACGGCCGCAGCGTGGAGAGGATCATCCAGGGCCGCTGCCGGGGCGTGACCACCTCCAGCTTGAGGTCGTGCAGCGCCCGGTCGCCGAAGCGGGCCAGGTGCCCGGCGAAGGCCGCGGCGACGTCGGCGCCGTGCCGGCCGGCCGCGATGTCGTCCCAGACCTCACGCTCGGGCCGCTCGAGCACCGCCTGGCGCAGCGGTGGGCGTTCGTTGACGAGCTCCGCGAGGGCGATCGCCGAGCGGACCGCCTCCAGCGTCCGGTTGGCCCTGCCGCCGGACACGAGCTGCGGCAGCAGCGCCGCGCCGTCGCGCGTCCAGCGGGTCAGCAGCACGGTGGCGAGCGCCATGACGGCCAACCCGAAGTAGCTGTTCACCATCGTGGTGCCCCAGCGCCGTTCCGCCTCGGCCCACATGTGCCGGTACAGGACGATCAACTCGTCCGCCGAGCGGGACTCGAGCGAAGCCGAGTCCGCGACGAACGCGTCCCACCAGCGCAGGAACGAGCGGGTCTCCCGCGGCTGCCGGGCCAGCAGCAGCGCGAGCCGCGGCGCCGCCCGGAGCACGCGCAGCCACGGCCTCCCGCTGCGTTCGCGGGGCATGCCGGTGCGCTCGGTGAGCCCGAGCGAGCGTTCCCACAGCGGCCGCATCAGTTCGAAGCCGGGAATCCGGCCGTGCAGGGCGAACCACGCGTCCAGCCGGTAGTAAACCTGGCCGTCCAGGTAGCCGATCATGCGCCTCAGGTGGTGCCGGTCGCGGCGCAGCGACTCCTCGCTCACACCCATGCGCCGGTAGAAGTCGGTGAAACCCATCTCGTAGAAGACGCACGCCTGGCTGTAGGTCAGCGTGCTGGTCAGCCCGGGGAAGCTCTCGGTGAGGTTGTGGTTGGTCCACGGCACCTCCGCGCCGGCGGGTTGGTGATCCAGGACCGCGGGCCTCGCCTGCACCAGGTGGATCGTCCCGTCCGCGGTGATGGTGCCCTCGACGTCCTGCGGCCCGCCGAAGAGCTCCTGCGCCGTGACGGCCAGCGCGCACACCTCGCGCACCTCCGCGGAGCTGAGCACCGGCGCCTGCGCCCGTTCCGCGGGCACGGGCAGCGGGACCGGCCCGTCGCCGGGCCGGTCCGGATCCAGGCCGACCATCGTGGTCTTGGCCACGGCGTCGACCTCGATCGCGTCCGTCGCACCGTCCACGAAGAAGTGGTCGATGTCGGCCTTCTCCTGCACGATCCCCTCGCCGATGCCGTGCGCGGCGGCGATCACCCGCCGGTCGGCGCCGGTGCGTGGGTCGCGGGTGAAGGCGACGAACGACCGCGTGCCCAGCACCATGCGTTGCACGCCGACCGCGACCCGGACACCGGCCGGGTCCAGGCCGCGCCGTACCCGGTAGAGGACCGCCTCCGGGTTGTAGGCGGAGGCCCAGCAGTCCAGGATGCGTCCCGGCACGGCGTCCCGGCCCACGTACAGGTAGCTGTCCGACAGGCCGGCGAACGGGTCGTCGGCGCCGTCCTCGCCGGCGCCGTCGGCGGTCGCGACGACACAGGCCCGGACGGCGACGAGGCCGTCCTCGCCGGCGAGCGCGTCGAATTCGGCCAGCACCCGCTCCGCGAGCCCGGCGGGCACGTCGCCACCGCGGATCCGGTCCCGGTTGACGCCCGCCCAGGCGACGAGTTCGCCGGTGTCCGCGTCCAGCCCCGGGAACGCGGTTGCGGCGGGCGTGAGCTGCGCGAAGGCCTCGCCGGTGAGGCAGAAGAAGCGGGGCACCGGCATTCCCGCGCGGCGCATCAGGTCCTGCCGGGCGAACTTGTGCCCGACGAGGGTCGGGTCGGCCAGCCCGGGTCCGTCCAGTACGAGCTGCATGCTCACCACACTCCCGGCAGCAGGCGTGCGCGGCCGTTGGAGTAGGCGCGGTAGCCGGGGACGCCCAGCAGCACCCGCTCCTCGACGCCGATCCGCCAGACCACCACCGCGCACAGCGCCGCGAGCAGCACGACGCTCAGCGGATTGAGGAAGAAGGCGACGAACCCCGCGTTGGCCAGCAGCATCCCGGTGTACGCGGGGTGCCGCACCAGCCGGTACGGGCCGGTGCTCACGATCGAGTGGTCCGAGTAGCGGACGACGTGATGGGAGTAGAACCGGCCCAGCGTCCTGATGGCCACCAGCCGCAGCGCCACGGCCCCGACGAACAGCACGATCGGCACGGCCATCCACGCCGACAGTCGGTCCCACCGCAGCGGCCACAGCGCGGCGGATACGCCGACGCCGGCGCGGCTCAGCGCGTACGGGAGAAGGGTGTTGTTCTCGGCGGACGCCTCCGACGGGTTGCTCACCGTGATCCGGCTCTCGACGAGTATCCACAGCAGATAGACGGCGCAGAGCACGGCGGCGACCAGGTGCGGCGGCCGGCCCGCCTGCGCGGCGTGCACGGCGGTCGCGACGACGAACGCGGCCACCGTCGCCGGCAGTAGCGCACGCAAGCCCGCGACGACCAGACGTTGATTCATCGGGGGTTCCTCCCGTTACCGCGGAACCGGGCATATTCGGCCGGGGTAAGCATCTTGCTGGCGAAATGGAGCGAACCGAGCGCCGGACCGCGGCCGTCGGCGTGGATCAGGTCGAGGTGGAACTTGGCCTTGTCGGCCGAGATCGGCGCCGCCCGCCACCGCAGCGCGACCGCGAGCGTGCGCGGCAGGCTCACGGGCAGGTCCACGGTCACCCCGATCCACAGCATGTGCGCGTCGAGCGGCCACCGGGCGAGGCGGTGCGGCAGCCAGGTCGAGAACTGCCGCCCCGCCTCGACGAGGTAGTCGACCGCGTGCGCGCCGGGACGGCGACCGGCGAGGGTGTGCCCGTCCGGCGGCGCCAGCACGAGGGCCGTGACGTGCCCGTCGCCCTGCCAGGGCGCGCCGATCATGATGTTCTCGTCGCGGGCCCGGTGCACCAGGGCCGCGTCCGCCGGCACCTGCCGGCCGGGATCGATCCGGTAGTCGCGCGCGGGTACATCGTCGGCGGCGGAGAACTCGAACCAGCCGTCGGCGACGGTCTCCGAGTCCTGGGTGACCTCGATCCTGCCCCGCTCGCCGCCGGGAAGCAGCAGCGTGGGAGCCGGTTCGAGCTCGCAGATGCTCCGGAAGGTCATCGCGCCCCGGACCCGGCCCTCGGGCGCGTCGTCGGCGGCCGCGCGCACCAGGTCGGCCGCGCCGCAGAGGATCAGCATGCCGGGAACGTGGTCGAGCGGGTGGTCGAAGTAGAACGGATTGCCCTGGTCGACGCGCAGGCGGGCCGTCAGGCCGCCTGGGCCGGCCGATCCGTGCACTCCCTCGAGCAGGTCGGGGGGTTCGTGTTCCCACAAGGCGGTCGCCGTGCTGTGCTGTCTCATCCCGGGTACCTCACGTTCATGGTCGGCAGAGTCTGGTCTTCGGGAGCCGGCGGTACCTCACGACCAGCGGTCGAGGTACAGCACCTCTTCGACCGGCCGGCGCCGGGCGGGCCGGAACCCGGTGCCCAGCACGTGCGCGGTCGGGATCAACGCGCCCTGACGGACGTTGTCCGGCAGCCCCAGCACCTCGGCCACCTCCCGCTCGTAGGCGAGGTGGACGGTCGTCCAGGCGGTGCCGAGGCCGCGGGCCCGGGCGGCGAGCATGTAGCTCCACGCGGCGGGCAGCAGCGAACCCCACAGGCTGGCCTGGCTGCCCTCGGGCAGCGCGGCGGACTCCAGCTCGAGGCAGGGGATCAGCAGCACGGGTACGTCGGCGATGTGCCGGGCGAGATGGCCCGCGCTCTCCACCATCGCGGCGGGATACTCCTCCTGCCGCGGGAGGAAGCGCTCCTGCCAGGCGCGGGTGTGCCAGCGGCCGACGGCCGCGCGCTGCGCCGGATCGGTGACGACCATCCACCGCCATTGCTGCGCGTTGCCCCCCGACGGCGCCTGTAGCGCGATGCGCAGGCACTCCTTGACGGTGTCGAGGTCCACCGGCCGGGTGAGGTCCAGCCGGCGGCGCACGGCGCGCGTCGTCGTCAGCAGTTCGTCCGGACCCATCGCGGCCGCGTCCACCGAGTTCCCCCTCCGGGAGTCGTTTCCCTCTCCGATACTAAGTGGACCGACCGTCATAGTTGTATAGACTATGATCTCTCTAACTCATCGCCGTTCCATTGGATGGGATCGATGGGGGTCGGCGGCGGCAACCGTGCTGGTCGGGCCGCGCCTGTCCGCCTGGCGGAGATTGCCCCAGGCTTCCGGAAATGTGACGGCACCGAGTGGATCTTGTCACGCGAACGGACGTGCGCGGCTACCTACAGTGCATCGATTGGCGGATCGGGCGGGCCCGGGTCGGATGGACGGCCGGTGCCACGTTCCGCCGCGGCGTGCGAGATTGTCGCGCGACCGGCGCGGATGCCGGCCTGTGACGGACGGAGACCGGTAATGGAGGACGCGCTGGAGGCGTACGGCGCGGGGCGCGCGGATGCCCTGGCCGGATGCCGGGACGCGGCGCGGGCGAAGCACCCGGAGACCGGCGCGGACTACCGGATCGGGTTCCTCGACGGGCGCATCGAGATCTTCCGGATGCTCGCCTCCGCCCGTCGGATCCTGGAAGGCAACGACTGACCGGCGAGGTCACCCGGGCCTACGGGCGAAGATCCGTTCGACGGTGCCGGCCTTGCGCCGTTCCACCTCCACGATCTCGAACCCGGCCGCGCGCACGAGCGGTAGCTGGCGGCGGGTGAAGTGCTCGCCGGCGGCGCGGACGGTCAGCCGTTCGAAGAGCCATTGTGCGGCGTAGACGGGTGGCCAGGTGCTGGCGACGTGGTCGAGCAGCAGCAACCGCCCGCCGGGCACGAGCACCCGTCGCATCTCACGGACCGCGGCGACCGGATCGGGGATCGCGCACAGCGAAAGCGCGCAGACCACCGTGTCGAACGTGGCCCCGGCAAACGGCATGGCCTCGGCGTTGCCGTTGCGCAGGTCGACGTCGCGACCGAGGCCGGCGGCGCGCCGCCTGGCTATGGCCAGCATCGCCGGGCTCAGCTCGATCCCGCTGACCGGCGCCTCGGCAGGGTAGTGCGGCAGGTTGCGGCCGGTGCCGATCGCAACGTCCAGGACCCGGCCCCGGACGCGAGCGCCGAGCCACTCCCGCCCGCCGCCGAACCAGATCTTCTCGAAGAAGGTGATCTGCCTGTCGTAGCCCGGCGCGCTCTTCTCCCAGGCGCGCAGGACCTTGGCGGTCTCGTCCGGTGTCCCTGTCATCGTGTGCGTGCCCTCCGCGCTCACGCCGAACCCCAACCTTGTGCCCGAACCTGTCCGCGGTCAAGGCGAAGGGCGTGCCCGCTTCGGACGGTCGCTACCCGGCGCCGGGCATGGCCTGGGCGACGCAGAACTCGTTGCCCTCCGGGTCGGTGAGCACGGACCATTCGCCCCCGGGCTCCTTGACGTGGCGGACCAGCGTCGCGCCGTGCTTTTCCAGCCGGGCCACGGTCGCCTCCAGCTCGCCGTGGCCGGCATGGATGTCGACGTGCAGCCGGTTCTTCTCCGTCTTCGACCCGGCAACGCGGTTGAACAGCAGGCGCCTGCCCAGGCCCGCACCGGTGAGCGGGTCGAACGGGTCGTCGGGATGCCGGACGGCCGCTGCATCCCGCCAGAACAGGCGCCCCTGGAACTCGACGCACAGTTCCCGCCCGACCGTCCCGGCGGCCAGCAACTGCTCGATCAGGACGCTGTTGTCCTCGAGCTGATAGCCCAGCGCCTCCGCCCAGAACACGGCTTGACGGTGCGGGTCACCCGCGTCGAAGACCAGTTTCCAACCGAGTGCCATTGATCTCTCCCTTGGTCATGATTCGCCGGAGGCCCGGACCGTGCGGAGCAGGAAACCGCGCAGGGCGAGTTCCCGGCCGCCGGTCTCCGCGGCGACCTCTATCTCCTCGACCTCGGTGCCGACCCACTCCGGCTCGGCGAAGCCCGCGCGCAGGAGCTCCTCGGTCACGCCCCAGCCGTGGCCCGCCTCGAGGGACACCGCGAGCACGAAGACGGTCGCGCCCGGCGCGGCGAGGCCCGGCAGCAGCGCGAGGTAGTCGGCCACCTCGCTGCCGCCGCGCCGGTTGAGGATGTGCAGCAGTCCGGAGTCGAAGACCGAGTCGAACGACGCCGGCGGCAGTGCGAGGTGTGTGGCGTCCTGTACCTCGAAGCGCACCTTCAGGCCCTCACGCGCGGCCTTGGCGCGGGCCATGCCGATCGCCACGGGCGAGATGTCGATCGCCGTGACCTCGTAGCCGCGGCGGGCCAGTGCGAGCGCGAGTTCACCCGTGCCGCAGCCGACGTCGAGCACCCTCGGGCCCCTCACCCGGTCGTTCAGCAGGCGCGCGAGTGCCGGCTGCGGACCGCCGATGTCCCAGGGCGGCCCGCCGGAGTCGGCGGCGTCACGGTAGATCTCGTCGAATTCGGCGCCGGCGCCGGCGCCGGCCTCGGCATCGGCATCGCGTGCGGTCACGCAAACCTCCTGCCCACCTGCGAACATCACGAAACCGCCCAGAGGGTCGCCGCCATCGTCTCAGTTTCGTCGTGACAAAAACCACCGGCGACACGCCCTGGATGCCCGCTTTTGGGTGCTGCGGGCGGTCGATGTCCCGCCCGCAACCCGACCGGTAGTCGGGTTAGGGAACGGTGTGGCTGCGGTGGCCTGCGGCCGGGCTGACGTCGGCGGCGTTCGTGCCGAACGTTTGGGTGCGCCTCCCGAACCGGGGAAGCCGCTCTCGGCCACGGAGTCCTGCCCGTCGAGAGCGTCAGAGAAGACTGACTCCTATCAGCGACTTCGATGGGCAGGAGCGGGGGAACCAGGTGTGCCGGCGAGGGCCGGCTCGGGGTGAAGTCGTGCGAACCGCATGACGGGCCGCCTTCAGGCCTAATCCGACAGCTAACCTCGCACGTGGGTTGAAGGACGAGGGATCGTTCGTGTCCAACCGCTTTGAGACCCTTCTTCGTCGTCTTGCCCTCCTCGGGCTGGCCGCGGCTCTGCTGGCCACCGTCGGCGTGTGCGTGCGGCCGTCGGCCGCGATGGCCGCGCCCCGAGCCGCCGAGGCATCGGCGCCACCGCCCCGCGCCACGCACACCGCCGCCGCGAAGGCCCGTGCCGCCGCGAAGGCACGGGCTGCCGCGAAGGTCCGCGCGACCGCACGGGCGAACGCGGCGGCGCGGAACCGCGGGATGCGGATCGTCGCGTTCGCGAAGGCGCAGAAGGGCAAGCCGTACCGGATGGGCTCGAAGGGCCCCCGGGCGTTCGACTGCTCCGGGCTGACCAGCTACACCTACCGCAGGGCGGACCTGAAGCTGGGTCGTACGGCCAACCACCAGTACCACCAGGCCCGGCGCATCGCCGGCAAGACCGTGCGCCCCGGCGACCTGGTCTTCTGGGTCCGTGGCGGCCACGCGTACCACGTCGGGGTCTACGCCGGGGCCGGCAAGGTGTGGCACGCGCCGAAGCCCGGCGACAAGGTGAAGCTGGCGAAGATCTTCGACCGCGGCCGGGTCAAGTACGGCCGTATCGGTCGCTGACAGCACGTCGGAAGGGCCACCCCGGTGCCGGGGTGGCCCTTTTCGATGTGCGGCTCAGTCCGGGGCCCACAGCCGGACCGTCCGGTCGGTGCCGCCCGACGCCAGCAGCCGCCCGTCCGGACTGAACGCCACCGCCCGTACGGCGCCGCGATGTCCGGTGAGGACGGCGGCCACGGCCGGGCGCTCCGGATCGGTGACGTCACAGAGGACGATGTCCGCCGCCTCGCCCGCGCAGGCGAGCGATCGCCCGTCCGGGCTGAACGCCACCGACAGGACCTGGCCCGCGCCACCGCCCGGCGTCAGGGTCGCCGTGCGCAGGGAAGCCCGCGGATCGGTGACGTCCCAGAGCGCGGCGCTGCCCCTGCGCCACGACCCGCCGGTGCCGCCGGCGACGCCGAAGTCCCCGTCGGCGGTCGCCAGCAGCCGCCCGTCCGGGCTGAACCCCACCGCGTTGATCGCGGGCGACCCGGCGAAGAACGCCGTCGTCGCCCGGTCCCGGACGAACGGCACGAGCGTTCCGGCCCGTACCGGATGGGCCGGATCGGCGACATCCCAGAGGATCCCGGTGTTCTCCGGGTCGCAGGCGCCGGTGACCAGCAGGCGCCGGTCCGGGCTGAACGCCACCGCCTTCACCGGTCCCGACCGCCGGACCCGGCGACGATGGGTCAGCGCCGCCCGCCGGGCCGGGCGTGCCGGATCGCCGACGTCCCACAGGAACACGGTCCGGTCGCTGCCGCAGACCAGCAGCCGTCCGTCCGGGCTGAAACCCACCGCGTTGACACCGGCCTCCAGCCGACCGTCACGAATCAGCCATCCGGGCCGGTCATGGGCGAGGGTGGACACGCGGGCCGGGTGTGCCGGATCGGCGACGTCCCACAGTAGAACGGCCCGGTCGCCGCCGCCCGAGGCCAGCAGGCGCCCGTCGGGGCTGAACGCCACCGCGCGTACCGCCCGGCGGTGGCCATTGAGGACGGCGACCCGTCTCGGGCCCGCCGGATCGGCGACCTGCCACAGGATGACGGTCCGGTCGTCGCCGCCCGAGGCCAGCAGGCGCCCGTCGGGGCTGAACGCCACCCCGTTCACCACCCGGCCGTGTCCGGTGAGGCTGACTGGGTTCCCGGCGAACGGCATGGCCCAGTCTCCCGTACGGACGGCGGTTACAGCAGTGGCTCGATGTGGCGGCTGGGTAGTGGTCCGGGGCGGGCCATGTAGTAGCCCTGGCCGAGTTCGACGCCGAGGGAGCGGAGTTTT
>NZ_JBEZDY010000021.1:0-171673 GCF_040648555.1 Actinoplanes sp. NPDC049118 | reverse complement strand
GCAAAGCCGAACACTTCCAAGGCTTCGTCGACATCGCCTGCGCCCTGCTCAGCTACCGCCGACTCCAGAAGATCACCAAATGAGACGCGCCCTTAGTCGCGGCCCCGTCCTTCAACCCCTGCGGCGGGGGTCAGCAACTCCACGCGAGGGTTCTCAACCCGTGACAGCGGAGGGTTCGTGTCGTGGGATCGTCGGCCCCTGCGGGTGGCAGCATGGCGGCTATGCCGAGCGATACGGTGCCTGCGATCCCCAACCAGTTGCGGGAGGCTTTTCTCCGCTGGGACAGCGGCGGCCGGCAGGGCCAGGAAGCCATGCGGTGGAACCGGTCCACGTGGCAGGTCACCATTCCGGAGCATCGCGAGCTGCTGGCGTCGCTGCCGGACAGGCTGGACCGCACGACCGTTGCGGAGTGGGGAGCCGGCGCGGCCGACGGCGAGGCGCAGGCGGAGCAGGCGTTCATTGCCGCGATGGCCTGGGGGTACGGGCCCGCCGGATATGGTGCCTTCCGTGCGGCGCGGGTGCTGCGGGAGAACCCGCAGGCGCCCGGGGTCCTGCGCGAGGCGGCGCAGGTCGTCCGCCGCGACGGTGGTGCGACGGCGTTCGCCTGGCTGAGGGAGCACCGGCTGCGGTACCTCGGCGTCGCCTTCGCCACCAAGTACCTCTACTTCTGCAACGGCCCTGACGCGCCGCCGGCTCTGATTCTCGACCGGCTGGTTCAGCGGTGGTTGCGCCGGCATGCCGACTATCAGGTACGGCTCGACTGGCGCGTCGGTGACTACGACCGCTATCTGGGCATGACCTACGCCTGGGCGAGCGAGTTGCGGGTCACGCCGGATGACGCGGAGTACCTGATGTTCAGCGACATGCTCACCGAGGACCCGGGAGGTAGTCCGTGGGCTCCGCAGCGTGCGAGCGGCGCCGTGGACGGGCCGGAGGACGATGAGGCCACCACGGTTCTCGAGGCCATCGACGATGCCGCCGCGATCTTCGCCGCGCTGCCGGACGTCAGCCCTGCCGACCTGGAGGACTTCGAGCGCGGCATCCGGCAGCTGCGCCGCATCGTGCTCGCCCGCACCAACTGACATCACGCCCTACCCGGCCGGCAAGGTTAGGGATCAATACCGTCACGAGTAGCTGAGCGTTCTCTGCCAGCGGGAAGCGCCGCGGATCTTCACGGCCGGGCCACTCGTCATGCCGCTCCGAGCCGAGCCTTCGCGCGTGGCGTGGGTCTTTCCGGCCCGATCGTGCCGTCATGGCCGATCTGCGAGGCCCGCGGGCCCGGGGTGATGGGGTCGAATCGCCGTCCTGGCCGAGCGCGCGCCGCGGGCGATGCTCCCGCTCTGCTCCCTCAAGGTCATTCAGTCGCAACCCGGCGTTACCGATGAGTAGGTCGCAAACGAATAGACCCCAGCGGGGAGATGGTGAGCATGACGACGGCGTCGTGGCGCAGCGGCTTGCCGCGCCGCCGCCTGCGCACCGTACGGGCCGGGGCGGCGCTCAGCATGCTCACGCCGCTCGCCTGCCTGCCCTACCTCGCCACCACCTGGTCGGCCGGGCACCGCCCGGCCATGGCGGCGGTCTGCGCGGCGATGCTGCTGCTCGCCGGCGTTGCCGTCATCCGCGCGGGCTCCGTCGAACGCTCGCGGCACCGCGCCTCCGTACAGATGTTCGGGCTCATCCTCAACGCCGCCGGATTCACCGCCCTGGGCCTGCTCGACGGCGGCGTGAACAGCCCCCTCGGCGCCCTGCTGCCGCTCCTGATCATCCTTCTGGCGGTCGGCATGCCGGTACGCCCGTTCCTGGTCGTCGCGGCACTCGGCGCGGCCGGATACTGGGGGACCGCGCTGTTCGGCGGCACCGATCAGCTCGGCTACGCGCTGATCTACACCGTTCACGTCGCGGGCATCTCGGCGCTGACCATGCGGTACTCCGCGGCGATGGTGTCGCTCAAGCGCCGCCTCAGCGACCTGTCGCGGATCGATCCGCTGACCGGCTGCCTCAACCGCCGCGGCTTCGAGGAGCGCATGACGGCCGAGCTCGCCGAGGCGGACCGCACCGGCGCCGGCGCGGTCCTGCTCCTCGTCGACCTGGACGGGTTCAAGGAGATCAACGACAGGTACGGCCACCAGGCCGGCGACGACCTGCTGGCGTGGACCGGGCGTACCCTCGCCGACCAGCTGCGCACCCACGACGCCGTGGGCCGCGTCGGCGGCGACGAGTTCGCCGCGGTGCTCGGCGGCATCGACGCTGAGGGCGTACCCGTGGTGCTCGAGCGCATGCACGCCGCACTGCGGGGCGTGGCCGCGGCCGGCATCGGGTACGCCTGCTACCCGAGCGAGGCGAGCACCCCGGCGGCGCTCAGGGAGCTCGCCGACCAGCGCGTCTACCACGACAAGGCGGAGCACGACCGGCAGGTGCCGGCGGCGGCCGCCGTCGCCGGCGCCCGCGGGGACGGCCCGCGGCGCAAGTCGGCAACGGTCGCCCGGCACGAGCGTCGCCGGCGCGCGATCACCGACTCGGGGCGGGTCAGCATCTTCACCTCCGGCATCGCGCTGTGCTACCTCGCGCTGTCCGCCACCGCCCACCCGCATCGCTGGCTGATGACCGCGCTGCTCGTGGTCTCCTGCGTCGCGGGGCTGGCCACCCTCTCGGCCTCGGGCTGGCTGAACCGGAACCTGGCCGTCGGCAAGATCATGATGGTGGTCAGCGTGGTGCAGTTCGGCCTCTGCGTGGCCGTGATCTGCCTCGACGGCGGCGTCGAGGGCGCACTCGGCTTCGGCATGCTCACCGCGATGCCGCTGGTCGCCCTGGTCACCCCGCAGGTGGGCCGTACCCTGCTGCCCCTGACGGCGGCCTGCTATCTGGCCATCGCGGTGTTCGTCGGCGTCTCCACGCCCTGGTACGTGGTCGCACACCTCGGCGGCGCGCTGGTCGTGTCCCTGGCCTTCGCCGGCCGGGGCCGCATCGCCGCGGCCCAGCGCCGCCAGCTGCGCGAGCTCTCCCGGGTCGACGTGCTGACCCAGTGCCTCAACCGGCGTGGCTTCATGGAACGCTCCTACGCCGAGCTGGCACACGCTCGGCGTACCCGCCGCGACGTGTCGATGCTCATCCTCGACCTCGACGGGTTCAAGGAGGTCAACGACTCCGAGGGCCACGCGGCGGGCGACGAACTGCTGTGCTGGGTGGGTGCCACGCTCAAGGAGCGGTTGCACCCGCACGACGTGGTGGGCCGCCTCGGCGGTGACGAGTTCATCGTCCTGCTCGCCTCGCACGCCGCCGAGCAGACCACCGACGTCGCCGACGCCCTCGCGGACGCGCTGGCGGAACGCATCGACGTCAGCATCGGCGCCGGCATCCTCGGCCGCCACGGTGCCGACCTCGACGAGCTGTACACGCACGCCGACGCGGAGCTGTACCGGCAGAAGCTGGCCCGCGGGCGGGGGCGCAGCCGCCGTCCGTCCGCACCCGGTGAGGGCCTGCTCGCCGCGTAGGCCGCCCGGCGTGTTCGCTCAGAGCGTAATCCGTCCGGCGGCAAGGCCGGCCCGGTCGCGGCTGCGTCACCGCGCGACGAATGGCTCGTTCCATCCGCGAGTAGCCGGTAGCCCAGTCGACGAGGAGCCCGCCCGCACCATGCTTCTGCTCGCTCCCCGGCCGCTGGGCGTCCGCGCGCTGCTCGCTGCCGTCGCCCTCCTCGTACCCGTGGCCGTGTTCGCCGCCCCGGCCGCCGCCCGGTCGGGTCCGCCGCTCTCCGAGCCGGCGGCCCGGCTCGCGTCCTCCCTGCACTGCACCGGCGACCCGGCCGCCAGCGCCCGCGCAGGCCGTACCCCGGTGCTTCTCATCCACGGCACCACCTCGAACTCCCGCGCCAACTTCTCCTGGAACTGGGACCGCGCCTTCGACGGCGAGCTGCGGGCACACTGCGACGTCGACCTGCCCGACAGCGGCAACAGCGACATCCAGGTCGCGGCCGAGTACGTCGTCAACGGCATCCGCACCCTGTACGCCGCCACCGGCTCCCGCATCGACCTGCTCGGGCACAGCCAGGGCGGCATGATCGGCCGCTGGGCGCTGAAATACTGGCCGGACACCCGCGGCATGGTCGACGACTACGTCTCCCTCGCGGCGTCCAACCACGGCACCACCGTGTTCGCCGCCCAGTGCGCGGCCACCCCGACCTGCACGGCGGCGAACTGGCAGCAGCGCACCGGCTCGAACTTCCTCACCGCGCTCAATCAGGGCCCGCAGACCTGGCCGGGCATCAGCTACACCCAGATCTACACCCGCCACGACGAGGTCGTGGTCCCGAATCTCGACTCGAACGGCTCGTCCTCGCTCCCGCCGGCGGGCAACGTCAGCAACATCGCCGTGCAGGAGCTGTGCCGGTTCGAGACCGTCGAGCACTTCGGCATGGCCTACGACAACGCCGCCTGGCTGCTGGGCATGGACGCCCTCACCCACCCGGGCCCGGCGAACCTGTACCGGACCAGCACCGCCACCTGCGGCCGGCCGCTGATGCCCGCGGTCAACCCGCTGACCTTCCTGTCCAACGCCTCCGCCGCGCTGGCGCAGACCGCCGCCTCCACGGCCGCCGCCGCCATCCTGCCGGCCGAGCCGCCCCTGCGCTGCTACGCCACCGCCGCCTGTCCGGGGCGGTGAACGCGGAGACGCGTCCATTGTGTGCCCGCCGGGCGGGCGTCCGGCGGCTTTGAGGCGGGCGTAAGCGCGCAGCCCTCCCCCGTCGCGACGGGGGAGGGCACCCTCAGGGCAGGTCGTGCGGGAGCTTGATCCCGTCGAGGGCATTCCCGCAGGCGCAGGTGCGCTCGGTGGGCAGCAGGCGCACGGCGTCGAGCAGGACCCGCCGGAGCCTCGTGGTGTTCTCGTGGAACACCCTGAAGACCTCCTCCTGGGTGACACCGTGACCGCTTTCGACGCCCGCGTCCAGATCCGTCACGAGCGCGATCGAGGTGTAGCAGAGCGCGAGCTCCCGGGCGAGAACGGCCTCCGGATGCCCCGTCATGTTGACGATGGTGCCGCCGATCGAGGTGAACCAGCGCGACTCCGCCCGGGTGGAGAACCGCGGCCCCTCGACGACGACCATCGTGCCGCCGTCCACCGGGCTGAGCTCCTCGCCAGCCCGAAGGACCGCCTGCCGGCCGTCGGGACAGTACGGGTCGGCGAACGAGACGTGCACCGCGCCCGAGTCGTAGAACGTCTGTTCGCGGCCGTTCGTACGGTCGATGAGCTGGTCGGGGACGACGAAGGTGCCCGGGCCGAGCTCCGGAAGCAGGCCGCCGACCGCGCAGGGCGCGATGATCTGCCGTACCCCGAGCGAGCGCAGCGCCCACAGATTGGCCCGGTAGGGGATCCTGTGCGGGGGGAAACGATGATCGCGACCGTGCCGCGGCAGGAACGCCACACGGCGCCCGCCGACCTCGGCGACGGTGATCGGATCCGAGGGCGGACCGTAGGGCGTGGACACCTGATGCTCGGTCGCGCCGTCGAGGAGCGCGTAGAGCCCCGATCCACCGATGACGCCGATGTCCGCCTCTAGGGGTCGCTCGTTCATGCGCAGACCTTATCGGTGGCCTGAAACCCAGGCTAATGTGCGATGCATGGCGTTGACCGAGGGCCTCTCGCGACAAAGGGTGGGCTGCCGTGTTCAGTGAAGAGCAGCGCATCGGAGGTCGGTCTATGGAGTCGATGACCGGTCAACTACTGGTCGCGACCCCGACCCTGAAGGACCCGAACTTCGACCGCACCGTGGTGCTGCTGGTCGCACACGAGACGGGTGGGGCGCTCGGGGTGGTGCTGAACCGGGCCACCGAGGTGCCGGTCGCCGACGTTCTCGGGAACTGGGGTGAGCTGGCGGGTGACCCGGCGGTGCTCTTCGAGGGCGGCCCGGTCCAGCCCGAGTCGGCGATCTGCCTGGCCCGGACCCGGCCCCAGGTGACGAAGCGGGTGTCGGGCTTCCACCAGGTGTCGGGAGCGCTGGGCACCGTCGACCTTTCGGCGGACCCCGACCGGCTGCGGGAAAGCGTCGCGGGGATCCGGGTGTTCGCCGGATACTCGGGGTGGTCGCCGGGTCAGCTGGAGGACGAGATCGCCGCCGGCTCGTGGTTCGTGTTCGACGCCCTGCCGGGTGACCCGTTCGTGAACAGGCCGGACGACCTGTGGGCGATGGTGCTCAGGAGGCAGGGCGACATCCTGGCGGCGGTGGCGCACTTCCCGCCCGACGTCTCGCTGAACTGAAGGGGCCTCCGCACGAGGGGGTCGGGCGGTGTGTAATATTCCGTGAGTGCCCGGGGAGTCCCGGGGACGGCAAGGGGCTGTGGCGCAGCTGGTAGCGCACCACACTGGCAGTGTGGGGGTCAGGGGTTCGAGTCCCCTCAGCTCCACCCTTGATGAAGGCTCGGCCATCGGCCGGGCCTTTTTGTCGTGCCGGCGCTTGTTAGACTCTGCCGCCTGCGGGCACGGCTGCGAACGGGCAGGGCGGTGACGGGTCGACCCAGGGCACCCCACGGCGGAGGGGCCGGCGACAGCGGAACGCCGCCCGGCCGGCGCGGGCCGGACGACGGCGGATCCTCGCTGACGCCGCGCGGGGCCACGAGCGTGGCGCGGGCGCAGGAGACCGTCGCCGGGGTCGCGCGGGCGGGCCGGCCCGGCTCGGGTGCGGGTCATGGCGGTGGTGCCGGCAACGGTCCTCCGGGGCCGGCCGCACACGCCGACGATGTCGCGCTGCGCGAGATCATGGATCGCTACGACCGACTCGGCGCCGAGCCCCCGAGGTTCAACATCGCGGCCAACGACACCGCACACAGTGGCCACGGTGCGCATACCGAGGAGCGGCACGGCCCGGGCGTTCCGTTGTCCCGGGATCCGAGCACCCGGACGGTCGAGGGCCGGATCTACGGTGATCCGCCGTGGAACCGTCCGGAGAACTGGTCGTTCCGGTGGACCGATCCCTCGACCATGAACCGCGCGGTCAACGACTACGTCCGGCGGAACTGGGAGCAGATTCGCAGCGACCTGGCGCTCCGTGGCCGGCACGGTGGTGGCTTCGACGCCGGACACCGTACTGGTGAGGGCTACTACAACACCGGAATGTACGGCAGCGGACCGCGCGACTCGCAGTACACGGCGACCAGCCTCGTGGTGGTCCGCATCCGGCTCGTACCCGGCTCGGATCCGCCGCAGCCGTTCGTCATCACCGCATACCCGGCCGGACTACTGTAGGCCCATGGAGACGTCCCGCCTCCCCGAACCGATCCGCGCGCGTATGGAAGCGCTTGCCGCACGCTCGCCGATCGAGGCTGTTCGCGAGTTTCTCCGCGACCACGTGACGGACTCCGATGGTCTTGAGGAGGTTCGCGAGGACCTATACCTGGTGGGACGCGTCAGCACTCTGGGGCTTCACCAGGACCTGGCCGCCATCGAGTCTCTCCTGGCCGAGCCGCCGTCGTCTCCTGGCACGCTGGCGCGTCTGGTCGGGTGGGAGGCGAACTGGGTGCTCGACGATCCGTCGGACGCCGGGGCGGCACGGTTTCTCGGCGACCTCGCCCAGCTCCTCCGCGAGGTGATCGACGAGGTGGAGCGGTAGCGGCCGACCCCGGCGAACCGGGCCCGCCGAGCGCCGCGTTGGTAGAGTCCAGCCAGTTCTCGGTGCTCCTTCGTGGGTCTGGAGGCGGTGGATGGCTGCCGGGTTGTCCGATGAGGGCGGCATCCTCGACCCGGACGGGGCGAGGGAGTATCTGCGGGGCTGGAAGGGCCGCGTCGACCGGATGGCCGTCGACGCGAAGGCCGTGAGCGAGCGCCTCGGGCAGCTGCGGGTCACCGCCGAGGACGCGAACGCGATCGCCGAGGTCACGATCGATTCCACCGGGGCCCTGGTGGACATCCGGTTCAGCGAACGGATCCAGCATGCCCAGCCGGACGTCGTCTCGCGGGCGGTGATGAGCGCGGTTCGCGAGGCCCGGTCGAACGCCGCCGACCGGTCCCGTCAGATCGTCCTGGACATCATGGGCGGCGAGTCGGTGGCGGCGCGGGCGATCGCCGAGCGCATGGCCGAGCAGTTACGCGGCCCGGACGCGGGCGGTGCCAAGCACGGCTTGGAGGGGTGACGCTGCGGTGGCGGACGAGTTCTCCGTTGACGTGCGGCAGCTGCGCGCGCACGTGGCCAAGGTCGACGCGGTGCAGCGGCGGTTCGGGGCGGTGAAGGCCGCCAGCGCCGCCATCGCATCCGACGCCGCCGCCTACGGGCTGCTGTGCGGGTGGATCTCCGGCATTCTGCAGGGCCGGCATGCCACGCAGGACGAGCTGATCACGTACGTGGAGGAGAACCTGCGGCTGGCGGCGGATGCACTGATCGGCGCGGGCCGGGACTACGACCGGGTCGACGAGGCGGCCGCGGAGCGGGTCCGCCGCGCCGGGCGGGTCTGAGGGCGGGCACCGCGATGACCGACGATTCCCTGGTCGCCGAGGTTTTCACGCGTACGGCTTGGACCGGGGTGTCGCTGGTCGACAGCTTCCAGGGCCTGCATCAGGCGGTCGACGGCGGCGGCTGGGTCGATCAGGCTCTCGCCGGCGGGTCGCTGGCGCTCGAGGCCACGGCGACCGTGCTAGACCCGTTCAGCGCGCTGCTGTCCAACGGCCTGGGCTGGGCGATGGAGTACTTCGAGCCGCTCCGCGAGATGCTCGATCAGCTGGCCGGCATCCCGGACGCCGTTGCCGCGCACGCCGCGACGTGGAACAACATGGCCGGTGCGCTGCAGGCGATGGCCGCCGATCTGCGGTCGTGCCTCGCCTCGGATCTGCCCGATTGGCAGGGCCCGGCCGCGGCGGCGTACCAGGGCCTGATGGCGAACAACGTCGAGGCGGTCGACGGCCTGGGTGCGCTGGCGGCGACGATGTCCTCGGCGACGCAGGCGGCGGGCAATCTGGTCTCGTTCACCCGTGATCTGGTGCGCGACCTGATCGCCGACCTGGTGGCCCGGGTGATCGTGTGGGCGGCGGAGTCGCTGCTGGTGGTGACGATCCCGGTGGTGGCGGCGCAGATCGCGTCCGCGGTGGTGAAGTGGGCCGGCCGGATCATCGGCTACACGAGCGCCCTGGTCAGCAGCCTCACCAACCTCACCCGGCTCCTACAGGGATAGTCAGGGGTGGCGCTGCAGGCGGCGCAGCGCCAGGGCCAGTTGCAGCCGCAGCCGGCCCTGCGGCTCGCGGACGTTCCAGCTCAGCAGGTGTTCCGCGTGCGTGATGCGGTCCTGCAGCGTCGAATGATGCACCTGGAGCATCGTCGCCGCGGCCCGCAGGCTGCTCGTCGAGGCGACCGCGTGCAGTGTCGCCAGCATCCAGGGCGCCGCGGACGCCGCATGTCCCAGCGCCTTCACGTCCGGCAGCGCCGACTGGTCGCCGGCGGCCGCCAGCAGCGCAAGGCCGCCCAGCTCCGCGGCGTGCACCACCCGCGGCCCGGGGTCCTCGTCGGTGCCGTCGGCCGCGAAGCGCAGCGCCACCCGGGCCGCCGCACAGGAGGCCGGCAGGTCCGGCAGCGGCGTCACCGGTCCGACGCCGGCACGCCCGGACAGCGGCGGCAGCGGCCCGGACAGCACCCGGATCTCGTAGTCGAGCGCGATCACGTACCCCGTGTCGACCAGGCCCAGGCGGCGGGCCGCCCGAACGCGTACGTCGGCGGGAGCGCCCGCGTCCACGATCAGCTCGGCCGAGGCCGGGTCCGCCGCGGCCGAGCGGCCGCGGGTCCGGTCCAGGACCGTCCGCGCCGCGCCCGCCGCCCGTTCGAGGATCATCGCCTCGACCGGGCCGGCGGGGCCCGGCCGCTCCAGCCACAGCGTCGCGGTGCCCACCGCGATCGACATCCAGAGCGGGTCAGGGGCCTCGGTCCGCCATTCCGCCCGTCCCGCCCGCGTCACCCGGATCCGGACCCGGCGGGCCGGGTCCAGCAGCCGGGCCGGGCAGTCCGCCAGGATCGCCGCGCCCCGCACGATCGGCTGCAGGCCCGCCCGCGACTCGGCCAGGGCGTCGTAATACGAGATCACCCGCAGCGCGGCGCCGGCGTCGGCGTCGATCGCGGCCAGCCGCAGGGCGAGGTCCTTCATGCTGACGAGGCTAGTGCGTACCGGGCCGCTCCGTTCCGGTAAAGCACGGCCTGGACATCCGGCAGCCGTGGCGGGTACGCCGACAGCGAAACGCGGTCGCCGGGGTCGGCGCGCCGCGGCGGGCGGGACCAGAATCGCGAAATGGCCGACTTCGCGCTTCAAGCCCAGCCGACCGACGCCGCCGACTGGCTGGACCTGGCCCGTCGCGCGGAGGCGGCCGGCTTCGACACCCTGTCCGCGGCCGACCATCCCGGCTCCTGCGCCTCGCCGTTCGTCGCGCTGGCGGCGGCCGCCGCCGTCACCACGCGCATCCGGCTCGGCTCGTACGTCTCGAACGCCGCCGTCCGTGAGCCGATCCTGCTGGCCTCGGACGTCGCGACGCTGGACGTGGTGTCCGGCGGCCGGGCGATGCTGGGCCTGGGCGCCGGGCACACGCCCGCCGAGTGGGACGCGGTCGGCCGCAACCGGCCGGACGTGCGGGGTCGCGTCGCCCGCTGCATCGCCGTCGCGGAGGCCACGATGGCCCTGCTGGCCGGCGAGAAGGTCACCGCCGGCACCCCGGAGCTGACCATGTTCGCGGCCGAGCTCACCAAGCCGCGGCCGGTGCAGGAACGGATCCCGCTGACCGTCGGCACGGCGAACTCGCGGCTGCTGCGCTGGGCGGGCGAGCACGCGGACACCGTCGGCCTGACCGGCTTCGGCCGTACGCTGGCCGACGGGCACCGGCACGAGGCCCGCTGGCGGCTGTCCGACGTCGACGCGCAGGTGCAGCTGGCGCGCGACGGCGGTGACGCGACGCTGGAGGCGCTGGTGCAGCAGGTCGAGATCACCGACGACGCGGGTGCCGCGCTCGCCGAGCACGCGGTGGAGCTCGGGATGAGCGAGACCGAGCTGCAGGCGGTGCCGTTCGTGCTCGTGGGCACCGCGGACGAGATCGTCGCGGCGGTGCGGTCGCACCGCGAGCGGTGGGGGATCACCCGCTACGCCGTACGCCGGCCCGCGCTCGAAGCGCTCGCCTCGCTGCTGCCGCGCCTGGCCGAGCTGTAGGGCCGGGCGCCGTCAGTCGTCGAGGAGCGCGCGCTCGACCTCGGCGCGGTAGTCCACATAGATCTGGCGGTACCGCTCCAGCGCGCCGACCGTGTTGCCGGCGTCGAGCAGCTTCAGGATGTCGTCGTGGCCGTTGACCCAGATCTGCCAGAGGCTGTCCGCCGAGCCGGCCAGGATGCGGGTCGTGCGGGCCACCACCAGGTCGAGCATCGCCTGCAGCTCGCGGTTGCCGCTCGCCTGTATCACGATGGTGCTGAAGTCCGCGCCGGCCTCGCCGGCCGCCAGCACATTGCCCGTGCGCAGACCCTCCACGAACTCCTTCTGGCGCTGGCGCATCAGGTCGACGTGGGTCTCCGTCAGGTTGCCGACGCCCCATTCGAAGCCGGCGCAGGCCAGCACCCGCATCACGTCGATCAGCTCGAGCGCGTTCTGCTGGGTCACCTTCGTGACGTGCCGGGTGCGGTTCGGGGCTATGTCGATCAGGCCCTCGACCGACAGTTGGGCGATCGCCTCACGCACCGGCGTGATGCTGACCCCGAGGCGGCCCGCGAGCTCGGCGTCCTTGATCAACGTTCCGGGAGGGAGCTCACCGGTGACGATCTCGTTACGCAGCTGGCGGACGACCGCCGCCGTTCGGGTCGGCGGGACCGTGTAGGACATACCGGCAGCCTACCCACAGTGATGGTCGGGTACGAACCGTACCCTGTCCGGGTCACGCGGGGCATGCTTGGCGCGTGGCCGGCGCCGTACCCCTCATCGATCTCGATGCGGCGCCGCGCGCGCCGGCCGAGGCCGGATCGCCGCGGCCGCTCGCCGCCGTGCCGCGCCCCATTCTCCTGCTCGGTGTCCTGGTCGCGGCCCTGCTGACGCTTGCCGCGGCCGCCGCGCCGCCCCGGACCATGCGGCCGGTCCTGGCCGCCGGCGGCACCGCCGCCGCGGCCTTCACCCTTGGCCCGGACGCCCTCTACACGGCCACGTTCGGCCAGAACCCGAACAGCGAGTCCGGGGTACGCCGCTTCGCGCTCCCCGGCGGCGAGCAGTTGTGGGCGACACCGCTGTCGCAGAACGTGCAGAACCTGATGCTCGACGGTGGAATCCTGCTGGCCCGCTCCGGCGCCGAGCCGCGGGTGTCGTTCCTCGACGCGGACGACGGCAGTGTCCTCTGGCGCCTGAACTCGCCGAACACGTCGGTGGTCACCCTCAGCGGCGGCCGCGTGCTCCTGCGGGCGGACACCGAGGACGGGGGTACGGAGTTGCGGCTCGCCTCCGCCCGCACCGGGGCGACGATCTGGAGCCGGGCGATCGAACGGGAGAGCGAGGTCCGCAACGACGACCTCTTCGAGGACGACCCGGACCGGATCGTGCTCGTCGGCGTCGACGGCCACGTCACCACGCTGAGCTTCGCCGACGGGAGCGTGCTGGGCGAGGGGGACCTGGGCGTGCGGTTGCCGACCGAGCTGGACGACGACTTCCTCACCGACTTCGCCGACATCACCGTCGCCGGCGACCGGCTGTACCTGTCGCGCGGCGACGACGGGCGCGTCTCGCTGACGGCGTTCGGGCTGCCGCAGCTGACCGAGCGGTGGCGGACGGTGGGTGGGCCGGCCGGCTACGTGAACGACTGCGGTCCGGTCCTCTGCGTCTCCGACACCGCCCGGGTGAGCGGCCTCGACCCGGGCGACGGGGCGGTGCGCTGGTCCGAACCGGCCTGGAGCAACGCCTCGCCGCTGGGCGACGGCACGCTGCTCGCCTACGACCGGCAGGAGGACCCCGTTTCGGTGATCCTCGACGCCCGCACCGGCGCCGTGCTGCGCCGGCTGGGCCACACCCACGTGACCGGCGGCCTCGAGCTGCGCGCCGACACCGAGATCCTCGGACGGACCTGGGTCAACGTCGCCGACCCGGCCGCCGGGGACGGCGCGGTGCACACCGTCGGCGCGCTGGACACGGCCGCGCCGTACGGCTGCACCGTGCTGGCGCCGTACCTGGCCTGCCCGACCTCCGCCGGGCCGACGACGGTCTGGCGGATTCCCTGAGCCGCATCGAGCGGCCCCGCCGCGGTGGGCGGGGCCGGCGTCACTACTTCTCGATGGTGTTGGTTAGGGGGTCCGGGTTGGTCAGGTTCGCCGGAGCGTTCCACTTCTGCAGCAGGCTGCCGTCGCAGGTGGCGACCCTCGTCTTCGCCGTGCCGTCGGGGTGGGTGTCGGGGCTCGACACCGTCAGGTCGGTCGGCGTGAGGCAGCGTCCGTCGACGTCGACGACGGTGTAACTGGTGGCGTACACGCCGGTGTCGCCGTACATCTTCCAGCGCAGGTCGGCGGCCAGGTTCGGGTCCTCGCCCGGCAACGCCGGCTTGTCGGGGCACGACGTCACCGTCACGTACTTGTTCGAGGCGGTGGATCGTGGGCTGCGCAGGCAGACGCCGGGGCTGCTGGTGCCGGTCGTGCGGATCCGCTCCGCCACCGGGGTGGCCTGCGCGATGGCCAGCGGCGGCAGGGTCCACCGCTGGTTCCACGAGACGTCGCCGTTGGGCGCCTGCTTGCAGAACCACACGATCATGTACGACATGTTCACGTCGTGGTTGGTGACGTCGAGGCAGCGGCTGAACTGCTTGTAGTTGATCAGCTGGCCGGTGGCGGACGAGGCCATGCCCGCGCCGACGGCGGCCTGCGGCCGCCACACCCGCTGGTTGGAGCCGCCGCCGCAGCCGCCGATCACGATCGCGCTGCCGGCCTTCCCGGCGTCCGCGTCCTTGAGGGTGAGGCAGTAGCTGTCCAGATTGACGCCGTCCGACGTGCTGCGGAAGTTCGAGCTGTTGTCCAGGCTCCACTGCTGGCGGGCGACCCGGCCCAGGCACGGCTGGAACGTCACGGCGTTGTTGGCATTGCGGGGCATCGGTGCGTCGAGGCACATCCCGTCCGGGGCCGTCGAGCTCTCCGACTTGACCAGCTTGATGTTGAGGTCGGGGGTGTAGGCGAACCGCTGGTCGCTGGTGATGGTGTAGACCAGCTTGCCGTCGCCGTCGAGCTTGCGCTCGCACTCCTCCACCTTGACGGGCGTCCCGGCGGCGGGCCGGCGGGTGCCGCCGGAGTCCATGCACAGGTACGGGCTCGTCGGCTGGTCCAGGCGGATGTTGCCGCCGTTGATGTTCTCGTTCGTCGTCTTGAAGGTGTAGGTCGCCTCCAACGTGCGGGTGTTGTCCCCGCCCGGCGCCGAACTGCCGGTGCCGGTGACGGTCAGCCGGGCCGTCGCCGGAATGCCGGTCGGCGGGCAGCCCAGATCCGCGGTCACCCCGGCGACCGGGGCGTAGTACTTGATCGATACGTGGTAGCGGTCGTCGGTGCCGCCGTCCAGCTCGCACGGCGGCAGCTTCTTGAAGTCGCCGGCGGCCGCGCGGATCTGGCCGACCGCCGCGTCCATGCCGGTCTGGGACGCCTCGATCGCGCTGCTGCGCACGGAGACCGTGGTGGTGTTGTCGGCCTGTCGGACCAGGACGGGGACCATGACGGCACCCAGCGACATGACGACCGTCGTCACGAGCATCGCCATCGGCATCGAGCCGCGGTCGGTGATGTCACTGTGGCCCGGTCCAGGCCGGCGTGCGAACCTCATGCCCTCGCCCAATCGCTCATGCATCCGTTGGTTATCGCCTTCGCGGAGTTCACGGCGGTGAAGGTGGTGTCCACCGTCGTGACGGCGTCCGCGACCTTCGTCGTCAGCCTGATCCGGAGCCGCTGGAAGGCGGTCATGAAGTCCTGCCCGACCGTGGCCGTCGCGTAGGGTTTCTCCCCGACGTCCTGCCTTGCGAAGGGCTTGTCCGAACCCACGTCGAGGTTCGAGGCGACCGTCGTCCAGGGGCTGGTCGCGGTCGGGGGTGTGCCCAGATTCCACCGGATGAGCTGCAGGATCCCCGCACCCGCCTGGCCGTGCGTGTCCAGGCGCAGGCGTACGCACTTGGTGGGGTCGGCCTCGGCGAACTCCACGTAGTAGCGCGTGCCGATGGCGACATCGTTCGGCAGGCTGATCGACGATGCGTAGCGCAGCTCCCGATCGAACCGCTGGAACGCCATGTGCAGCTGGGACTGCGCCACAGACACGGTCTCCGTTCGGCGGTTCGCCCAGTACACCTGGACGATTCCCGTGGTGAACACCAGCATGACGATGCTCATGACACCCATCGTCACCATCAACTCGATGAGCGAGAGACCCGCGTCGTCGCGCTGCGGCGCCGCCTCGTCGGCGATCCGGCGCATCACTTCACGGTCCAGGTGAACATCAGCACGGACGTCTTGCTCCCGTTCGTCACGGTGAGAGTCACCGGGTAGGTGCCCCTCTTCGTCGGGCTTCCGGTCACCGCGCCGCTGACGGTCATCGTCAGTCCCGGCGGCAGCCCGGTGGCGTTCCAGCGCGGCGAAGGGTTGTTCGACATGTTGGTCTTGGCGTTCAGGTTCACCACGGCGTCGAGCACGGTGGTCTGGTCCGGATTGGTCGGGCTCGGCGAGGTCACCCTCGCGTTGCCGCAGTTCCTCATCTGCCAGATGACCTCGGTGGTCGCCTTCTCGCCGTTCTTGTCGGTGACGGTCACGTTGGTCACGTAACGGGTGCAGGTGGTGGGCTTGCCCGTCATCGCGCCGGTGGAGGAGTTGATCGACAGGCCGGGCGGAAGGTCCTGCGCCGCCCAGGCGTACGGCGTCGTGCCACCGAATGCGGTCATGGTGACGTTGACGCTCGTGTTCAGCTTGACGCTCTTCGGGGTCAGCGGGCTCGCCTTCAGCGTGCCTCCCGGCGGCGGGGTCCCGACGATCCAGGAGATCGTCCCCTCCGCCGTCCTGTCGTTGGCGTCCGCGACGGTGACCTGGACGAAGTGCGCCCCTGGTGCCGTGGTGGTGCCCGAGATGACCCCGGTCGTCGAGTTGATCGACAGCCCGGCCGGCAGGTCCTGCGCCGCCCAGGTGTATGGCGACTTGCCGCCGGCTGCCGTGTTGGCCCGGGACACGCTGTTGCCGACCTGGTTGGTCTGGTCGCCGGGCACGGTGATCGTCACCTCGGGGTAGACGATCATGGGCAGGGTGAACGTGTCGGACTCGTCCGCACTGTCTGTCACCTTTACCGGGATCTGGTACGAGCCGGCTACCTCGGGCGTGCCCGTGAACTGGCCGGACTCGGGCACGAGGGTCAGCCCCTGTGGCAGCTTCGAGGAGTCCACGACGGACCAGGCGAGCGGGCCGGGTGCCCCGCCCTCGCTCAGCATCTGCAGGTCAACGCCCTCGTTCTCGTCAACCTCCTCGCCAACGTACGCGAAGGCGGAGGCGGGGCCGGTGATCACGGGAGGCTGCGAGTTGACTTCGAACGACGGGTCGGCACCGGTGCTGGCGAGGGTCGACGTGACCTCGACGCACGAGGCGGCGCAGCCCCGTCCCGTCCAGGTCACCGACACCACGACGCGGATGTATGTCGCGTATCCGATGGTGGGCGTCGGCTTGCAGTCCACTGCCGTGCCCGGCTGCGCCGAGGACACGGGCTTCTGCCAGCATCTACCCACGTACCAGCGCTGGTCGAAGGACAGACCAGCCGACGAAACCGTCACCGGGTCGGTGGGCAGGCCCGCCTGCGGTCCCGACGTCGCCAAGGCGGCCGGATCCCAGGCCTTCTCCATCTTGGCCAGCTCGGGCTTCACCTTGTCGGGCGCCGCACTCCACTGGTCGTCGGTCTTCTGCTGGCTTCGCCCCTTCAGCAGGAATTCCGGCTTGATCGCGCGTACCCGCTCCACCGCGTCGCTGGCGAGCTGCACAGCTGTCTGCTGCGAGCGTTGCTCGGCGACCACGATCACGGACTTGATGATGAACGGCGTGGCCGCGGTCATGACCATGGTGATGACGGCGAGGGCGACCAGCACCTCGATCAGCGTGAAGCCGCCGTCGCCCGCGGCGGACGGCTTCAGATGAGACGACCGGCGAACCCTGGGTCGCAAGCTGACGCGGTTTCGACCGGCTGGCATGTTCCTCCGTCCCAGGGGTGGCATCGAGGCCGTGCGGCGATCCCGATGTCTCGTGCGACTCATCGGCCGGGCCGGACCGGACTTGAGCACGATCTGCGCCGGGTGTGACCTGTGTCGCATGGCCGCGGCGGGCTTCCGCTCGTGCGCTCAGCGTGTGTGGCCGAGGTCACGGCGGCGCCGCCGCGGGGTGAACCCGCGGCTCACGCCGCGGGGCCGACCTCAGCCAGCAGCCGCCGGTCGACGCCGGCCTCGTCGAGGATCCGCTCGACCGCCGCGATCGACAGCCAGTCGAGAACGTCGTCGCCGTGCACGATCCGGTACCACCGGGTCCGACCGCGCCGCACGATCTCCACCCGCCAGGCGCCGTCCGGCGTCTGCATGGCGCCCTCGACGTCCTCCACGCTTCAGTCCGCGGTGACCTTCGGGGCTCCCGCGCCGGGCGGGGGTGCCACGAACGCCTTGATGCCGAGGTTGAGGAGCATCTGCGGCGCCGCGTCACTCTCGTTGTCGTCGCTGTCGCCGGCGCTCACGTTGGCGGTCTCGATCAGAACCGCCCGCTTCTGATCGGCACCCTGCAACAGCTGCAGGAAGGCGCCGAGCCGCTTGGCGGTGCCTTCCGCGTTGAGCTGGATCGGCAGCGCCCACACTCCGGGCGACGTCTTCTCCTCTGCGGGAACACCGACGGTGATGCCGCTGACTTCGACGTCGACCGCGTTGCCGGACGCCTGCAGCTGGCGCAGGAATTCCGGCACGCCGGAGTCCGGCGGCAGCGCGGCCGCGAGCGCGTCGTACTGCTTGGTCAGTTCGCCGATCTTGGCCTGATCGGCCGCCAGCTCGGCGTTCCGTTTGCGCAATTGGGTGACCTGGGCGGTGGCCGCCTCGGTTTGTTCCTCGAGGTCGGCGGCCTCGGTGTGCTGCGGGTTGACCAGCAGCAGCCAGGTGACCGCGCCGAGCAGCGCGACGACGACTGCGCCGGCGATCACCCACAGCCGGTCCGCGTGGCGGGTGCGCATCACTTGCCTCCCGGGCACTTCTCGGTGAACCGGCCGCAGAGTGCCGCCTCTGTGATGTCGGCGGTGAGGCTGAACGAGACGACCTTCTTGTCGCCCTCCTCCTGGGTCGCCACTACGGTGACGTAGGGGTTCGTCACCGTGGTCTCCTTGGCGAGGGCGTCGGCGTACGCGGCGACAGCTCGTTTGTCCTTTCCTGTTCCGGTCACCACGATCGAACCGACCGAGGTCCCGTTGCTCGACCCGGGCAGCGTGCTGGAGTCCTTTGCGTCGGAGCCGTCGGTCGCGTTGAGCTTTCCGTTCACGCCCTCGACCGTGATGCCCGACCGTTTGCCCGTGTTTCGCACCGTGTCGAGCAGCGCGTCCCAGTCGAGGTCATTCGCCATAGCGGCCTTTAGCTGGCTGTCGAGCGTCTTGATCCGCTCCTGTACCCGGACCGTGTCGGAGTACTCGGCCTGCTGGCGCTGCTGGTTGGTGACCTCTACCGAGGCGGCCTCCAGGTCACGTTCGGCGGCCTGCGTCTGCTGGTACGCCACGGCGAACCAGGCGGCGCAGAGGCCGGCGACGAGGGCGACCACGACGGCCACCAGGATCCCCGCGCGACGGGCCCGCCTCGCGGAGGTGACCTCCTCGGGTAGCAGGCTCGCCGAGATCGTCAGGATCCGGTTGACCCGCTGCGGGGAAACCGCCGGGTCGATGGGCAGCAGGGTGGTGGCCATCAGGCTGCCGCTCCCAGGGTCAGGCCGATCGACACCGCTGCCGACGGCACGAAACTGTCGAATCCGCGCTGGCGCGCCTGACGCGTGTCGCGCAGGCGGCCGGCGGCGTCGGCGTACATGACCTGGACGCCGAGCTGCTTCTGGACATGGTCGGCCAGGCCGGGCATCAGGGCGGTACCGCCGCAGAGGGAGACCCGGGTGACCTGCTTCTGCCGCTCGCCGGAGGCGAGGTAGGTGAACGAGCTGCGCAGCTCGTTGATCAATGGGCGGATCGCGTCGGCGACCGCGGTCGCGGAGTCCGGCCGTTCGTCGCCGTGCAGGCCGTAGCGGCACTTGAGCGCCTCGGCCTCGGGCGCGGTGATGCCGAGCCGGGTGGCGATGCTCTCGGTGACCTCGGCGCCGCCGCGCGGCACGGTGCGCACGATCAGCGGCTCGCCGTCGGCGTGCACGACCACGCTGGTGACCTCGGCGCCGACGTCGACGATGGCCTCGACCTGTGCGTCCAGCCGGGAGGCGGCGCGGAGCATGGCGAACGAGGCCAGGTCGACGTCGACGACGTGCAGGCCGGCCTTCTCGACGGCCTGCACCAGCTCCAGCACGGCGTCCTTCGGCATGGCGATGAGCAGCCCACGCACGGTGGGGTTGTCGCCCGGTTCCTCGAGCGGGCGGAAGTCCAGCAGCGAGCGCTCGACCGCCAGCGGCAGCATGTCGCGCACCTGGAACGGCAGCGACTTGCGCATCTCCTTGACGGGCAGGTTGGAGACGGAAACCTCGCGAACCACCAGCTGCGGGTTGGTGACGCCGAGCCTGACGCGCTTGGTGTTGAACTTGCAGGCCGCCCAGAGCTGCTTGAGCGCGGAGGTGAGTGCGATCGGGTCCTCGAGGACGCCGCCCTGGACAGTGCCGTGCGGGAGCGGCACCTGGCCGAAGTTGGTCAGGTTGTACTCGTCCTTCGCGCGGCGGACCTCCACGGCGCGGATGGACGACGAGCCGATGTCCAGCCCGATCGGATTGACGCCAGCCATCGGTTTCCTTCCTCAGGCGGTGGGTGCGAGCAGGGACGTGTACCAGCCGGCGATGGGCGCAGCGGCGAAGACGGCGAGGAACGCGCCGGCGAGCATGTACGGGCCGAACGGGATCTGGCTCTTGCGGCCGGCCAGCCGGGTCGCCATCAGGACGACGCCCACGACGCCACCGAGCAGGAAGGCGGCAAACGCGCCGACCGCGACCGCGTCCCAGCCGAGCCAGCCGAGGTAGAAGCCGAGCAGCGGGGCGAGCTTGACGTCGCCGCCGCCCATACCGCCGAAGTGGGCGAGCCCGCGGTAGAGGACCCAGAGCAGCGCCGCGGCGGCGAGTCCCCGCACGATCGGGGCCGTGCCGTCGCCGAGCAGGGCGGCGGGCACCAGCAGGGCCGCCGCGACCAGGTACGACGGCAGCACGATGGCGTTCGGCAGCCGCATCACGTCCAGGTCGATAAGGGCGAGCGCGATCGCGACGGCGGCGAGGTAGAGGTATGCGGGCAGGGCCCAGGAGGGGCCGAACTTCGCGGCCACTGCCACGAAGAGCGCCGCGGTGCCGGCCTCGACCAGCGGATAGCGGACGCTGATCGGGGTGCGGCAGTCGGCGCACCGGCCGCGCAGCATCAGCCAGCCGAGCACCGGGACGTTGTGCCGGTTACGGACCGCGGCGCCGCACTGCGGGCAGTGCGAGCCGGGCCGGACCAGGGACTCGTCCCGGGGCACCCGATGGATCACCACGTTCAGGAACGAACCGACGGCGAGGCCGAGTAGGGCGACGATGCCGATCAGCAAGGGCTGCGGCATGGCCGGCTCCTTCCCTCGTGGTGGATGCAACAGGTGCCGGGTGGCGGCGCCGACGGCGCCGCCACCCGAAGGGAACTGTCAGACGCAGGTCGCCGCGCTGGCCGGTGCGGCCGCCATCGACTTGACCGAGCCGCCGATCGCACTGTCGTACAGGTACCACTTGCCGCTGCCGCCGACGTTGGTCGCGCAGATCTTGTAGGTGGTCGACGGAGCCGCGCCGAGGGCGTAGTACAGCGTGGTCTTGTCCGACAGCGTGATCTTCTGGGTCGAGGTGCCCAGCGTCACGGTCGGCGTGGCGCCAGCGCTGTTGTTGCCGGTGGTGGACGGCGGGTACACGTTGCTGTTCTCGGTGTAGTACTGCTCGACCGCGCTGATCGCGCCGCGTACGTCGGACTGCGCCGACTTGTCGGCGGCACCCGCGCGGTAGTTCAGGTAGACCGGGACGGCGATGGCGACCAGCACGCCGATGATGACCACGACGACCAGGAGCTCGATGAGGGTGAAGCCCTCGTCCTGCTTCTTGGCGCGCAGCCGGGCGATGATGTCCTGCATGGGGGTGCCTCCAGTAGGCGTCAGGGGTGGGGCGGGAGCGGTGTTGCTGTTTCGGGCAGGGGGCCCGACGTCGACCGGAGACCGGCCGTCTTCCAGGGCCTCAGCCCTGGATGTTCTGGTAGATGGTGAACATCGGTAGGTACAGACAGATCACCATTCCGCCGACCACGGAACCCATGACGAGGACCATGATCGGTTCGATCGATGCGGTCAGGGACTCGGCGGCGCTGTCGACTTCCCTGTCATAAAAGTCGGCAACCTTGTCGAGCATCTGACTGATCTGGCCGCTTTCTTCACCCACCTCGATCATCTGTGTGACCATCTCGGGGAAGACCTTGTGGCGGCGCAGGGCCGAGGACATCGGCTGTCCGTCGCGCACGGCAGACTGGACGTCGCGCATGGCGATGTTGATGACCTCGTTGCCGGTCGTCTCGCCGACCACGGAGAGCGCCTGCATGACGGGCACGCCGACGTTGAGCAGCAGGCCGAGGTTGCGCGAGAAGCGGCTCATGGCGAGCTTGCGCAGGAGTGGCCCGAAGACCGGCAGCCTGAGCTTCAGCCGGTCGACGCTCAGCCGGAAGCTCTCGCTCTGCCGGATCCTGCGCTTATAGGCGATCGATCCGCCGATCGCGACGGTGAGGAACAGCGGCCCGATCCACCACATGTTGTGGCTGGCGTCGACCAGGAATTGGGTGATCCCGGGCAGTTCGCCGCCCAGATTCTTGAACATCGCCTCGAAGATCGGAACGATGAAGATCAACACCGCCGCGATCATCACGAACGTGAAGGCGAGCACGATCGCCGGGTACGTGAGCGCGCTCTTGATCTTGCCGCGGAGTGCGGTGTCCTTCTCTAGGCTGTTCGCGACCTGTTCCAGGGCGCGGTCGATCATGCCGCCCGCCTCGCCGGCGCGGATCATCGCGACCATGAGGCGGGGAAAGACCCTGTCGTGCTTGGCCATGGCGGCCGAGAGCGAGACGCCGCCGGAGACGTCCGAGCTGATCTCGGCGGTCGCCCTCTTGAGCGGGGCCGAGGCGGTTTGCTCCTCGAGGATCGACAGCGAACGCAGCAGCGACATGCCCGAGGCGGTCATCGTGGAGAACTGCCGGGCGAAGACCGCGAGGTCCTTGAGCTTCACCCGGTTGCCCAGGCCCGGAATCTTGAGGTCCTGGTTGAGCCCGTGACCTGCCTGGCTCATCCCCAGCGGCACCTCGCCACGCTGACGCAGCAGCTGGGTCGCCGCGGCCTCGTTCGCCGCCTCTAGCGTCCCCTTGGTCTTGCGGCCCTGCGCGTCGATGCTGTTGTAGTGGAACGTCTTGGTCGCCGGCATGTCACATCCGTCCGATCAGGCGCTTGAGCTCTTCGTGGGAGTGGCAGATCTCGAGGGCGGTCTGGATCGTGACCACGCCCTCGCGTACGCGGTCGGCCAGGTGCTGGTCGAACGCCAACATGCCGTCGTTCCCGCCGGCCTGCATGAAGGACGGGATCTGGTGGGACTTGCCCTCGCGGATCAGGCTCCGGATGGCGGGCGTCGCGGTGAGGATCTCGCAGACCACGGTTCTGCCCTTACCATCGGCACGCGGTGCGAGCGCCTGAGTGACGACCCCCTGGAGGCTCGCCGCCAGCTGCGCGCGGATCTGGAGTTGCTGGTGTGGCGGGAAGATGTCGATGACGCGGTCGATCGTCTGCGTCGCGCTCTGCGTGTGCAGGGTCGCCAGCACGAGGTGACCGGTCTCGGCGGCGGTCAGCGCCGTCGCGGTCGTCTCGAGGTCGCGGAGCTCGCCGACCAGGATGATGTCGGGGTCCTGGCGCAGCGCGTGCTTGAGTGCCTGCGGGAAGGTCGCCGTGTCGGAACCGACCTCACGCTGGTTGACCAGGCTGCGCTTGTGCGGGTGCAGGAACTCGATCGGGTCCTCGATGGTGATGATGTGCGCCGCGCGGCTGCGGTTCGCCAGGTCCAGCACCGAGGCGAGCGTGGTGGTCTTGCCGGAACCGGTCGGGCCGGTCACCAGCACCAAGCCGCGGGGCAGGTGTGCGAAGCGGGTGACGGACTCGGGCATGCCCAGCTCGTCCAGCGGCTTGATCTTGTGCGGGATGGCCCGGAAGACGCAGCCGCACGAGTTGCGCTGGATGTAGAGGTTTCCGCGGAACCGGGAGACGCCGACGATGCTGTGCGCGAAGTCCATCTCCTGCTCGCGCTGGAACGTCTCCCACTGCTGCGCCGAGACGGCCGCGCGGGCCAGCAGGGCGGTGTCGGCGGAGTTGAGCTTGCCGTAGCCGGGGAGCGGGGCCAGGCTGCCGTCGACCCGGATCATCGGCGGGGAGCCGACGGTCAGGTGCAGGTCGGAGCCGCGGGACTCGACGAGGGTGATCAGCATCTGGTCCAGCACAGCCAGGTCGTCGGGGCCGGGCCCGGACGGGTCCGCCGGTCCCGCCTGGTGCGGAACCTCGTGATCGAGCGTGTACATGGGCTGCACCGGCAATCTCGTCGTGATGTCTGACGCCCTTCTCATTCGGCATGGCGATGCGCTGGTTTAGGGGCTTTTTCGCCGGAAATGAGCGCGTATCAGCGCGGCGGAGTACCCTGCGCCGGGGCCGGGCGAGCCTGCCGCCCGGGCTCAGATGGCGACGCGGGACACCTCGCGGATCGACGTGAGTCCGCCGGCCGCCTTGGCCAGCCCGTCCGAGCGCAGCTCGTACATGCCCTGGTCGAGGGCCACCTCGCGGATCTCGTTGGAGGAGGCCCGGCGGATGGTCAGCGACTCGATCTCGGGCGAGATCGGCATCACCTCGTGCAGCGCGATCCGCCCGCGGTAGCCGGTGTTCGCGCAGTTGCGGCAGCCGATCGGCCGGTAGAGCGCCTCCGGGACCTTGAGGTCCTCCAGCGGCCAGCGGGCGCCCTCCAGCTCCGCCTCGGTCGGCAGGTACGCCTCCTTGCACCAGTCGCAGAGCCGGCGGGCGAGCCGCTGTGCCAGCACGCAGTCCAGCGACGAGCCGACCAGGAACGGCTCGATGCCCATCTCGGTGAGCCGGGTGACCGCGCCGGGCGCGTCGTTGGTGTGCAGGGTGGAGAGCACGAGGTGGCCGGTCAGGGACGCCTCGGTGGCGATCTGCGCCGTGTTGCTGTCCCGGATCTCACCGATCAGCACGACGTCGGGGTCGGAGCGCAGGATGGCCGGCAGCACCGCGGCGAAGGTCAGGCCGGCCTTGGCGTTGACCTGGACCTGGTTGACGCCGCGCAGCCGGTACTCGACCGGGTCCTCGACCGTGATCACGTTGATCTCGGGCTTGCTGATCCGGCCCAGGGTCGCGTACAGGGTGGTGGACTTGCCGGATCCGGTCGGGCCGGTGACCAGGACCATGCCGTGCGGCTTGGAGAACGACTCCGCGAAGCGGTTCAGGTTGTGCTGGGTGAAGCCCAGCTTGCCCATGTCGAGGTCGATGCCGCCGGTGTCGAGCACGCGCAGGACGATCTTCTCGCCCCACACGGTCGGCAGGGTCGCCGTCCGCAGGTCGACCTGGCGGTCCCGGATCAGGACCGTGATGCGGCCGTTCTGCGGCACCCGCTTCTCGGTGATGTCGACGCCGGACATGATCTTCAGGCGCGAGGTCAGCGCCGCCATGCCGCCGCGCGGCACCGTGTCGAGCTCGTGCAGCACGCCGTCGATGCGGTAGCGCACCCGCATCTCGTCCTCGCCCGGCTCCAGGTGCAGGTCGGAGGCGCGGTTCTGGATCGCCTGCTCGATCAGGTTGTTGACGTAGCGCACGATCGGCGCGTCGTCCGCGCTGACCGCCTGCGCCGCCATGGGCTGCTCGTCGAGAGACTGGTCGTCCAGGCCGCCGAGGTCGCTGTCCTCGCGCTGCAACCGTTCGATGATCCGGCGGACCTCGCTGCGGGCGACCACCACCGGGCGGATCGTCATGCCGGTGGAGGCGCGGACGTCGTCGAGCGCCACCACGTCGCCGGGGTCGGTGACGCCGACGACGAGCTCGCCGTCGGCCAACGACAGCCCGAGCACGCGGTGGCGCAGCACGACGGAGAGCGGGATGCGCTTGAGCGCGGCCGGTTCAGGGGTGTATCCGACCAGGTCGAGGGTGTTGATCCCGAACGCCGCCGCGGCGGCCTCGGTCAGCTGCTCCTCGGTGACGACCTGGTCGTTGATCAGGACCGCCCGCACCGACCGGCCACTGCGCTGGGCCTCGTCGGCCGCGGCGTCCACCGCGACCGGGTCGATGCCGAGCTGCTTGAGCGCGTCGAGCAGCGGGCGGAAGGTCTGGTCCACGTTCGTCCCATCGGACACCTGCCGCCTTTTCTGAGGCCGTTACGTCTGACGAAACGTTCGGCGGTACGCGGTCGGCGGCACCCCGATCGTCGCCTGCAGGTGTTGCCGCAGGGCCGTTGCGCTGCCCAGCCCGGAGCGCCGGGCGACCAGGTCGACGCTCAGGTCGGTCGACTCGAGCAGCAGCCGGGCGTGCGCGACCCGCTGCCGCAGCAGCCATTTCTGCGGGCTCAGCCCGGTCTCGTCGCGGAACCGGCGGGTGAAGGTGCGCACGCTCATCCGGGCGTGGCCGGCCATCTCCTCCAGGCTCACCGGGTCGGCGAGCCGGCCCAGCGCCCAGGCCCGGGTCGGCTCCGTGCCGCTGCCCCGCACCGCCGGTACCGGCTGCTCGATGTACTGCGCCTGCCCGCCATCGCGCCACGGCGGCACCACGCAGCGGCGGGCGGCCTGGTTGGCCACCGCGGTGCCGTGGTCCTTGCGCACGACGTGCAGGCACAGGTCGACGCCGGCGCCGACGCCCGCCGAGGTGAGCACGTCGCCGTCGTCGACGAACAGCACGTCGAAGTCCCAGTCGACCTGGGGGTAGAGGCGGCGCAGGCGCTTGGCCCAGGCCCAGTGGCTGGCCGCGGCGCGCCCGTCGAGCAGGCCGGCCGCGGCGAGCACCGAGGCGCCGGTGCAGATCGAGATGATCCGGGCGCCGCGTGCGTGTGCGGCGCGCAGCGCGCCGGCGACCTCCGGGTCGGCCTCGCCGGTCGTCAGCGGCCAGCCGCCGCTCACGCCCGGCACGAGGACGGTGTCGGCCGTGGCGAGCGGCGAGAGGTCGTGGTCGGGCAGGACCTGGAAGCCGCCGCGGTGGGGGCGTACCGCCCGGCCGGCCGGGCCGCAGGTGGTGACGGTGTAGAAGGGCCGCTCGTCGGCGTCCCGGGCGGCGCCGAAGACCTGCGGCGGCACTCCGAGGTCGAAGCCAACCACGCCGTCGAGGGCCAGCATCGCGATCGCATGGGTCATGGCCTGATTCTTGCGTATCATGGCTCTCGGGCCACTCGTCGGACCGGACCGCGGTCCGCAGAATTATCGGGTGATCATTCGCCGCCCACATCCCGCCTGGTTCGTCGCCGCCGTCGCCTTCGTCGCGCTGGTGGGCGCCGCCGGCTTCCGCGCCACGCCGTCGGTGCTGCTCCGGCCCCTGCACGAGGAGTTCGGCTGGTCGCTGGGCACGATCTCCGCGGCCGTCTCCGTCAACCTGCTGCTGTACGGCCTCACCGCCCCGTTCGCGGCGGCGCTGATGGAGAAGTTCGGCCTGCGCCGGGTGGTGACCGCCGCGCTGGTGCTGGTCTCGGCGGGCAGCGGCCTCACGGTGTTCATGCAGCACAGCTGGCAGCTGGTCCTCTGCTGGGGCGTGCTCGTCGGCCTCGGCACCGGCTCGATGGCGCTCGCCTTCGTCGCGGTCGTGGCGAACCGCTGGTTCGTGGCCCGGCGCGGGCTGGTCGTCGGCGTGCTGACCGCCGGCGGCGCCGCCGGCCAGCTCGTCTTCCTGCCGTTGCTGGCCCGGCTGACCGGTGAACACGGCTGGCGGGTCGCGGCACTCACGGTGGCGGCCGCGGCGTTGAGCGTCGTGCCGCTGGTCTGGTGGCGGTTGCGGGACCGGCCGGCCGATCTCGGCGTGACCGCGTACGGTGCCGGGCCCGGCGACGTGGCCGCGGTGCCGTCGGCGGCGCCCGGCAGCGCGGCCCGCAACGCCCTTCGCGCGCTCGGCCAGGCCGCGAGGACCCGGCCGTTCTGGCTGCTCGCGGGCGGATTCGCGATCTGCGGCGCGACCACCAACGGGCTCGTCGGCACCCATTTCATCCCGGCCGCACACGACCACGGCATGACCGAGACGACCGCGGCGGGCCTGCTGGCCCTGGTCGGCCTCTTCGACATCGTGGGGACGATCGCCTCCGGCTGGCTCACCGACCGGGTCGACAGCCGCTGGCTGCTGGGCGGCTACTACGCGCTGCGCGGGCTGTCCCTGCTGGTTCTGCCGTCGCTGTTCGCCGCGACCGCCCACCCGAGCATGGTCGTCTTCATCCTCTTCTACGGCCTGGACTGGGTCGCGACGGTACCGCCGACGGTTGCGCTCTGCCGCGAGTACTTCGGGGCGAGCGGGGCGGTGGTCTTCGGCTGGGTCTTCGCGTCACACCAGGTCGGTGCGGCGATCGCGGCGACCGCGGCGGGGCTGGTCCGCGACCGGCTCGGCGACTACGACGCGGCCTGGTACGGCGCCGGCGCCCTGGCGCTGGCGGCCTCGCTGCTGTCGCTGATGCTGCTGGCCGGGAAGCGCCGCGGGGACGTCGGCCCGGCCGGGCCCGGCATCGGCGTGGCCTTCCCGGCGTCGCCGGCCGCCAAGGCGGCCATCACATGACGATGAGGCGGCAACCGGTATGACCACCATGCATCGATAAACGTCTCTCCATGGCTACGGTGTGGGCACCCGTCCCATCACCCCCAGGGAGGTCATCGATGCTGCGTAAGAGACTGTCCGCCGCGCTGGTAGCCGTCGCGATGCTGGTCGGCCTACAGGTCGCCACCGCCGCGCCGGCCGCGGCGGCCGCCCGGATCCTGTACTACGACGCCAGTCAGGCGCAGGAGTTCGTGGCGGTCGTCAACCAGGGCGCACAGATCTGGAACAGCCGAGTCACGAACGTCCAGCTGCGGCCGGTCCCGGCGGGCCGAACCCCGAACATCCGGGTGTACGCGGACAACGGCTGGCCGCGTACCTACTCGACGTCGCTCGGCAACGGGCGCTGGTACATGGGCCGGGAGGCCGTGAACGACGGCTACTACCCGCCGCGGATCGCGGCACACGAGTTCGGCCACATCCTCGGCCTCCCGGACCGCCGCACGGGCCTGTGCGCGGACCTGATGTCGGGCAGCAGCGCGCCGGTCTCCTGCACGAACTCCTACCCGAACGCCACCGAGGCGGCGACGGTTAACAACAACTTCCGCTCGGCGGCAGTGATCCCGGCCCGCGAATACGCCTGGGCCGGCTGACGCCACCCCGGCCGGGCCCCCGCGGGCAAGCCCGGGCCCGGCCGGCCCGTTCATTCGCTCAGCTCGACGACCTCGAGCAGGCCGCTCAGCACGAGGATCTGGCGCACGCCCTGGCTCGGCCGGGCGAGCCGGAAACCGATCCCGGCGTCCCGCGCCCGCTGGAAGCCGAAGGTCAGCGCCCCCAGCCCCGCGGAGTCGATGAAGGACAGCCCGGACAGATCCACCACAATGGCGCGTGGCCGGCTCTCCAGGGCTTCCCCCAGCGAGACGCGGACCTGGCCCACGTTCATGACGTCGACCTCGCCGTGCAGGGCCACCGTCACCACGTCGTCTTCGCGGGCGAGACTCGTCACAGGTACCTCGGACACCGGTGCCTTTCCGTTCGGCGACAGCTTCCGCTGTGGTGGCGGTTCCACGTACGGTAGTCGGGACCACGACAGTAGACGGCCGAGTCACCTGGGGAGGGCGGCGTGCCGATCCAGGGTGGCCTGCCGCCGCGCAATCCGCATTTCGTCGGTCGTGAAGGGCTCCTCGCCGAGGTGCGCGGGCTACTCGGCAAGGGTCCGGTGGCCCTGCTGCCGGCGCCCGGGCACGAGGTCGGCGGCACCGGGCGCACCCAGCTCGCCGTCGAATACGTCTATCGGTACGCCGACGCATACGACCTGGTCTGGTGGATTCCCGCCGAGCAGACGGCCGGCATGCGCGCCGCCCTCGTCGGCCTGGCGCAGGAGCTGAAGCTGCCCGAGGCCCGGGACCTCAACTCGACGCTCGGCGCGGTGCGCGACGCGCTGAGCCGCGGCGAGCCCCATCGCAACTGGCTGATCGTCTTCGCGAACGCGAACCGGCCCGAGGACATCCGGCCCTACCTGCCCAGCGGCGCCGGGCACGTGCTCGTCACCTCGCGCAATCCCCGGTGGACCACGGAGGTCGCGCAGGCGGTCCCGGTCGCGGCCTTCGACCGTACGGACAGCGTGGACCTGCTGCGGCGCCGCGGCCCCGACCTGTCCGCCGACGACGCGGAGCGGCTGGCCGAGCGGCTCGGCGACGTGCCGATGGCGCTCGATCAGGCGGCCGCGGTGCGCAAGGCGGCGGGCTGGAGTGCCGCGGAATACCAGCGCCGCTATGTCGAGCGGGCCGCCGAGCTGGCGTTCCCGACGCCGATCCGGGTCGCGTGGGGACTGTCCGCCGACGCCCTGGCCGAGGCCTCGCCGGCCGCCTACGAGCTGCTCGAGCTCTGTGCGTTCCTGGCCAGCGCCCCGGTGTCGTGGGAGCTGCTCTGGGCCGCGCGGGGCCGGGTCTCCGCCGAGCTGGACGGCACGGTCCGCATCGAGCGGCGGCTCAAGGCCGCGCTGCGCCTGATCGGCCGGTACGGGCTCGCCGACCTCGATCCCCCCGGCGAGAGCGTGCTCGTGCACCCCCTGGTCCGCGGCATGGTCGGCCAGCAGCTCAGCTCGGAGCGGCACGCCGCGCTGCTGCGCTCGGTGCGCGCGATGCTGGCCGCGGCCGACCCCGGCGACCCGGACAACCCGGCGCACTGGCCCCGGTACTCGGCGATCGTCGCGCACCTGGTCCACGCCGACGTCCTCGGCAGTGACGCCGAGGAGATCCGGCAGCTGGTGATCAACTGCATCCGCTTCCTGTACGCGCGCGGCGACTGGGACTCGAGCCGGGACCTGGCGGAACAGGCGGTGGCCCGCTGGCGCGACGACCTCGGCGAGGCCGACGAGCAGACACTGCTGGCCTCGTTCCATTTGGCCAACGCCCTGCGGTCGGTCGGGCTCACGGCGGACGCCCGGGATCTGAACGCGCGGACACTGCGCTCACAGCGTGAGGCGCTCGGCGCGGACGACGAGACCACCCTCGCGACGGCGAACAGCGTCGGCGCCGACCTGCGGATGCAGGGTCACTTCTCCCAGGCCCGCCAGCTCGACGCGGACAACCTGGTGCGCTACCGCCGCCTGTTCGGCGAGAGCTTCCCGACCGCGCTGCGCTGTGCCAACAATCTCGCGGTCGACCTGCGGCTGCTCGGCGACTTCCGGGGCGCCCGGGCGCTGGACGAACAGGTGCTGCGGCACCGGCAGATGATCTTCGTCGAGGGACATCCGGAGACGCTGTCCTCCCGGGCCGGCCTGGCGTTCGACCTGCTCGGCCTCGGCGACAACACCGGCGCGACCGAGCTGCTGAGCGGCGGGCACGCCGAGGCGCTCGGCGCCGGGCACCCGATGGCGCTCTGGGTCGGCCGGTTCGCGGCGATCGCGGCCCGGCGCTGCGGCCTGCCGCAGGCCCGGCAGCTGGCCGAGGCGAACGTCGAGCTGTTCAGGCAGCGGTTCGGCGACGCGAACGTCGAGACGCTGGGCGCGCTGGTGTCGCTGGCCAACTGCGTCCGTGACGACGGCGACCTCGACGAGGCGCACCGGCTGCTGGAGCGCGCGGTCGCCGACTACCGGGCGGTGCTGGGCGCCGAACACCCGTTCACCCTGGCCGCGGCGACGGACCTGGCCGGCGTGGTGCGCGCCACCGGCCGGTTCGCGCAGGCCCGCACGATGGACGCGGAGGCGCTCGGCGGGCTGCGGCGCAGCGTCGGCGCCGATCACCCGTTCACGCTGAGCTGCGCGAACGGCCTGGCCGCCGACCTGATCGCGATCGGCGAGGCGCAGCAGGCCCGGGAGATCGCGCTCGACACGCTCTCGCGCTCCCGCGTGCTGCGCGGTGCGGAGCACCCGGACACGCTGGCGTGCGCGTTCAACGTCTCACTCGACACCGGCGACGAGCTGTCTACCCAACTCGCGATCGAGGAGCTGCGGAAGTTCTGCGGCGACAGTCACCCGCTGCTGACCCGCGCCCTGGCGGGGGTCCGCCTCGAGACGGAGATCGAGCCGCCGCCGCTTTAGGACAGTCCTAGGACGAGAGCGCCGACTGGCGGTTCAGCAGCGCGGTCAGGTCGCCGGCCGGCATCGGCCGGGCGAAGTGGTAGCCCTGCGCCTGCGCGCACTCGAGCTCGCGCAGCCGGTCGGCCTGCGTCGCGTCCTCGACGCCCTCGGCGACGGGCGCCAGGTTGAAGGTCCTGGCGATCTGCAGCACGGCCTCGGCGACGGATGCGCCGCTGCTCTCCTGCATGGCCTGCACGAACGACCGGTCGATCTTCACGACGTCGACGGGCAGCCTGCCGAGGTGGCTCAGCGACGAGAAGCCCGTGCCGAAGTCGTCGAGCGCGATCCGGACGCCGAGGGTCTTCAGCGCGCTCAGCACCCGCGCCGACTCGGTCAGGTCGACCAGCGCGACCGACTCGGTCAGCTCCAGCACCAGCAGCGACGGCGCGAGGCCGGTGCGCTCCAGCACCGCGCGGACCTCGTCGACCAGGTCGGGCTTGCCGAGCTGGCTGGCGGAGAGGTTCACGTTGAGCTCGAAACCGGGCTCCTGCTCCTGCCAGACGGCGGCCTGCCGGCAGGCCTCCTCGAGCACCCAGCCGCCCAGGCGCGGCAGCAGGCCCAGCGACTCGGCCATGTCCAGGAAGGCGGCGGGCGGCAGCAGGCCCCGCTCGGGGTGGTTCCAGCGGACCAGCGCCTCGACGCCGACCGTGCGCTCGCCGTTCAGGTCGACGATCGGCTGGTAGTGCACCTCGAACTCTTCGTCGTCGAGCGCGCGGCGCAGGTCGGCCTCCTCGCGGCGGCGCTGCTCGGCCCGGGCGAACTGTGCCGGGTCGAAGCGGCGGGCGACGCCCTTGCCTTCGGCCTTGGCCTGGTAGAGAGCGAGGTCGGCCTCGCGCATCATGTCGTCGATCGCCATGCCGCTGCCGCGGGTCAGCGCGATACCGGCGCTGGCCGGGATGGTCAGCACTGCGTCGCCGACGACGAGCGGCTGGGCCAGGTCGCGCAGGATGCGGTTGGCGACGGTGTCGGCGATCTGGTCGTCGATGAGCCGGGGAAGAAGCACCACGAACTCGTCGCCGTCGAGGCGGGACACGGTGTCGTTGTTGCGCACGTTCGCGGTCAGCCGCTCCGCCGCGGTACGCAGCAGCTCGTCGCCGGTCGCATGCCCGTAGGCGTCGTTGACCTCCTTGAACCCGTCCAGGTCGACGAGGATCACGGCGGTCATCGTGTCGTCGGCGCCGGAGAGGGCGTCGACGGCGTGGTCCATGAACAGCTTGCGGTTGCCGAGCTCGGTCAGCGGGTCGCGGCTGGCCTGCTGTGCCAGCTGGGCGCGCTGCCGGGTGAGGTCCCGCACGAGGCCTTCGGTGGTGCGCGCGCCGAGGAACTGGCGGAGCAGGATGATCGCGGCGACGGCGATGACGAGCCAGGTCAGCGCGGGGCTGATGCCGTGCCGGGCGGACCAGAAGGCGGCGGCGACGACCGCGGAGGCGACCGGCAGGAACTGCAGCAGCGGCCAGCGGCGGGCCAGGGCGATCACGCCGATGCTGAGGAGGGCGACCGTGGCGAGGCCCGCGACCAGGCCGACCAGGCCGGCATCCTCGCGGACGAGCTCGTCGAACATCGCCGGCCACGCGAGCAGCAACAGCGACGTGAAGATCATGGCGTGGTCGACCCCGCGGCGCACACGATCCATGGTCTTGTCGATCGGACCCATGACTCACCTCCAACGGGGGGTCCCATCGGTGCCGCGCTGCCGGATCTGAGCGAACTTACGAAGAAAGCCAGGTCGCGAGCGTGACGGGGTCAACATTTCGGTGGTCCAGCGCCCGGTAGGCGGCCGCGACGACCTCCGGTCCGGCGCCCAGCCCGCCGGTCAGGGCGAGACCCGCCCAGGCCGCGTGATCCCCCGGGTCCAGCATCAGACTCCGCTTGTACGCCTGCGCGGCCGCGTCCTGCTCGCCCCGCACGTACGCGAGATCGCCGCCCGGCCCGTCCACCGGATCGCCGCGCAGCACGGCGTGCGCCAGGTCCAGCCGGGCGCTCGCCTCCAGCGCCCGGCGCGGGGCCCTGCGCAGGTGGGACACCACGCGCGGCGGGGGGTCGCCGCGACGCCACGCGTCGGCGAGGGCCCGGGCGTCCGCGGGGTCGACGCGCAGGTTCCGCAGCCGCCAGCGCAGCCGATGGTCCGCGTTGGCGCCGGCGGCGAGCCGCGCCACCTCGGGCGCGACCGGCTCGTCCAGCCAGGGCAGCGCCTCGGCGCGCAGCGCGGTCACGAATCGGATCCCCGCCGCGGTGAGCCCGCCCCGGCCCAGCAACTCGTCCGCCGCGGTGACCACGGCCGAGCGCCACCTCGCGAACTCGAAGGCCGCCAGCGGATCGCCGGCGTGTGCGCGCCGGAAGCGGGTGACGTTGAGATAGGCGTAGGCGCCGTGCAGGATTCCGGACGCCGGGCGCGGGTCGTCGCGCCACGGCGAGTAGCCCAGGGCGTCCGGGTCCTCGTGCAGGTCGAAGAGGTAGTTCACGGCGTTCAGGACGCTGTGCTGTACCTCGTGCAGCAGCCCGACCGCGAGCGCGGTGGCGTCGGCCGGCTCGGACATCGCGACCGCGCCGAACGCGTCCGCGGAGGTCGCGCTGATGCCCCGGGCGGCCGGATCGGCCTCGACGGGAACGATGCAGTCCAGGACCGCGGCCAGCACCTCGGCCTGCGGCCGGGCCCGGCCGACCAGCATCCGCCAGGCCTCGGCGAGGAGTTCCTGCCAGCGTGCCGCCTCGGCGTCGGTGAGCCGCCCGGCCGGCGTCAGCCCGAGCCGGGCCCGCAGCGGATCCCGATCCTCGACCCGTACCGAGATCGACAATCCGTCGTGGGTCGCGGTGAGCAGTCGCTCGGCCCGCCCCGGCGCCGCGGCGAGGTCCGCCAGGTATCCGGAACCTGCCTCTTCGGGCAGACTTCCGAGCCGCAGCGCGCTCAGGTAACTCGCCGCCCACACCCCGGTCAGGGGCCGGGCGAGCATCTCGCGGACGCGCGGGGGATCCGCGCGCTCCTGTGCCACGAGGCTCGCGAACCCCGGCGCGGTCGCGGTCGCGGCGATCTCGCGCAGTAACAACAGGTGCCGGCTGAGCTGGGCGCGGCGCAACTCGCTGACGGTCGCGGCGTCGGGGCGGCCCGCGCCCAGCGCCGCGAACGCGGCGTCGCTGAGCCGGTGCGGTCGCGCGCCGGCGATCCCGGATCGCGTCATGGTCTCCTCAGAGCGCCGAGTTGAAGCCGGCGATGGGCTCGCCCGGCCGGACCAGGTCGTCGGCGAGCCGCCGCAGGCAGTGCGCCAGCGCCGAGTCGTCCGCCGGGCCAGGTGCGGCGTCCGCCGCCAGTTCCGCGAGCGACAGCCCGGAAACGTCGATCATGGCCGATCGCCACTCGGGTGCCGGACCCGTGGTGCTCGTCCCCCCGTCCACGGACACCTACTCTCTGTATTCGGCGACACTGTTTGCCGACCGACAACTATCAATGTATTACCGCAACATTACGGCGGTCGTCGGGTCGGGTGATGTCGGGGAGTTAGCAGAGGCTGCGGTCGCCGGGGTTGACGTGGCGTGATCTCATAGGGACGCCAACACAGCGAAAGTCGGCAACGGAGGACAAACTGTGCTGGGACGGAATGTGGAGGACGCGGAGGACAACGTGCGTGACCAGGTCGACGAGGCGGTCGAGGAGACCGCCGACACCGATGCGGCACCGGAGCAACCGGTGATGCCCTCGCCGCCGTTTCCCACGTTCCAGAGCCGCCCGACGCTGCCGCATCAGGTGCCGGGAGTGGGTTTCGAGAGCGGACGGGACAGCCGTGCCCGCTGAGGACTCCCCGGCGCGCCTGCCCCGGCGTGGCCCGGCTCCGCCCGTCGACCAGATGGACAACGCCGAGTTGGCGCGCCTGATCGAGGCCGAGCACCCCTATCGCGGCAAGGCCCTCTTCGAGCTGTCGGACCGGATCCCGGTCGACGACGACGCTGCGACGAAGGTGGCGATGCTGAGCCGGCTGACCTCGCTGCGGACCGCGCGGCTCTTCGACCGGGTCTCGCTGGCTTGGTCGGCGATCATCGCCCTGCTGGCGGCGGAGACCCCGCACTCGCGGTCCTCGGCCTACGAGGCGTTCTACGCGCTGGCGCCGGAGGAGCAGACCGACATGCTGGACTATCTGGAGGTCACGGCGATCGAAGAGGCGCACCCCCGGATCGGTTAGGCGGCGCGGACCCGGTCGGGCCCGCGCCGACGGCGAGCGTCAGGCCTCGACCTTGACCGTCTTCTTGAATGCGACCCGGTCGCGGACGGCCTTGGCGTCGGGCTTCGGTTCCGGGTAGAACCAGACCGCGTCCTGGATGACCTGCCCGCCAGCCTCGAGCGTGTAGTAGGAAGCCTTGCCCTTCCACGGGCAGACGGTGTGCGTATCCGAGGGTCGCAGCACGTCCTCGCGCAGCGAGGAGCGCGGGAAGTAGGTGTTGCCCTCGACTACCACGGTGTCGTCGCTCTCGGCGATGATCTCGTCGTTCCAGATGGCCTTCGGCATACCCCGAACGTAGCGCGCCGTATGGGTACTGTCCGATACGCGCGATTTATTCACCTCCCGTGGGTGAAACGTGGTGACTCGTCCCCACATTGCCTGCGTCCTGTACGAAGATCTAGAGTCGATCCGCCACGATCCCCCACGGAAGCGGCCGCCATGAACCGCCTGAGCACGCTGCCGAGCGCCCGCGATCAAGCCCGACGCACCCTGCTGCTGATCGGCGCGCCCGCGTCCGCGCGGCTGATCGTGGACGTGCACGGCGCGCTCTTCGACGGCGACCTCTCCACTGCCGCGCTGGCAGCGCTGCTGCGTGACGAGGAGCGGGGCTTCGCCGAGGACGTGCCGGCGGCGTACCGGATCTGCCCGGCGCTGCTGCCGGACCTGACGGCGGCCCGCGGCCTGCTCACCCTCTCGACCTGGCCGTTGACCGGCCGGGTCGCGGCGCCGGCCGCCGACGAGCTCGCGGCGGTCGTCCGGATCGCCGAATTCATCGCCATGCGCGAAACCGCCGGCCAGGCCGCGGCGGCGTTGCTGCGCAAGCTCGCCGAGGGCGTGCCCGGCGGCCCGGAGGCGTACGCGGTGCAGAATCCGGCGACGCTGGCCGACGCGGCCCGGACCGCCCTCGCCGGCGTGGCCGTCACGCCGTTGCCGGAGGAGACCGTCCGCCGCTGGAGCGGCCTCGAGCCGCGGCAGCAGCTCTTCGGCGCGCTCGGCCTGCCGCACCAGCGGGGCCGCCGGTGAGCGCCGCGCTCGACCGGCTCCGCGGCGGCGCGCCGCCGAAGCGGCACAACGCCCGCACGATCGCCGCGCTCACCGGCAATCCCGGCTGCACCCGCCGGGCCGTGCTGGACGCGGCCGGCGTGGACAAGCCGAAGCTCGCGCAGCGGATCGGCTTCCCCGGAAACTTCGGGCAGTCCCGCTTCGCGCTGGCGCGCGGAAACGGCTTCGAGGCGATGCTCAAGGCCGACGACTGCGCGCTGCTGCTCTCCGTGCTCGCCGACTGCCTGCGGCTCGAGCCCGCCGGCGTCTCCTACGACGACCTCGGCGAGGACGCGGACGACACGCTCGCGGCGCGGCACGGGCGCACCCGCAAGCTGCTCGCGGAGGCCGCCGGGGCCGCGCTCATCGACCACCCGCTGCTCACCCTCGACGTCGCCGGCCAGCGGGTCTTCCTGGAGCCGGACCTGATCGCCTTCCAGGTCGAGGGCCGCCTGCACGTGGTCGAGATCAAGTCGTTCGCGATCGTGGACGGCCAGGCGGACAGCGCCAAGGTCTCCGCGGCCGCCGTGCAGGCCGCCGTCTACGTGCTCGCGCTGCGCCGCCTGCTCGAGGAACTCGGTCACGACCCGGCCCTGGTCAGCCACGACGTCGTGCTCGTCTGCACCGAGAACTTCTCGCTGAGCCCGGCGGCCGTGGTCCTCGACGTCCGCAAGCAACTCGCCACGCTCAAGCGTCAGCTCGCCCGCCTGGCGTCGGTCTCGGCGCTGGCCGCCGCCCTGCCGGAGTCGATCAGCTTCGACCCGGCGCTGCCGGCCGCCGATCTGATCGCCGCGCTGGCCGAGATCGAGGCCAGCTACGCCCCGGAGTGCCTGTCCGCCTGCGAACTGGCCGTCTACTGCCGGCACGAGTCCGCCGGGAGCACCGCGGCGCTGGGCCGGCCGGTCCGCGACGCGCTCGGCGGCGTCGGCACCGTCGACGAGGTGCTCGCCCTCGCCACCGGCGACCGGACGCCGACCGGGGAACAGGCCGAGGCCGCCGCGCTGCTCCGGGCCGCGGCGCGGCTGCGGGCCGAAATTCTGTGAGTACGCTCACCGCGCTCGCCCGCGCGCAGGCGTACGCGCAGGGCCGGGCGCAGCGCACCGCGACCGTGCGCCACCTGCACGTGCACCCCCGCCCGCTGGTGATCATTCCGCTGGCGATGGCCGGCGAGGCGAACGCGCCGCTGGCGGCGATGGTCGGCACCGCCGCGGAGGATCCCCGGCTGCTGATCGTGGCGCAGCCCCGCAACCGGGACCACCGCTTCGCGTTCGCCGCCGAGCTCGCCGACGTGCTGGTGCCCTACGTCGACGGCTTCGCGGGCGAGGCCGAGCCGGTCGCGGTCGACCGGGGACGCGACGTGCGGTACCGCTTCACCGACGCGCCCCAGCTCTGGGTCCCCAACACAGGCGGCATCGACTTCCTGCGCCTGTTCGGCCGGTCGACGCGCTTCCGCAGCGTCGAGGGCGAGTACGCGGTCCCGCCCTCCGTGCCGCTGCTCGGGCGCTGGCTCACCTTCTTCGCCAACGCGGCCGAGCTGCCGGGATCGTCGCTGCTGCTCAACGCCGTACAGGCGCTTGGTCTGCACTGGGCGACCGGGCAGAGCAGCGCCGAGGACGCCCAGCTCGCGGCCCTGCTGGGGTGGATTTCCCCGCCGCCGGGGCTCACCGGCGCCGAGGCGGCGCGCTCGGCCGAGGACCCGGCGGTGTCGCCGCCGGCCGGGCCGGCCACCGATCCGTCGTTCGACAACCACGTGCTGGCGCCGCTGATGTCCTCGGCGTCGCCGGACGTCGCGGCGCTGACCGAGGTGCTGCGCGCCCAGCTGCTTCCCACCTGGGACCTGATGTGGCGCGCCCTCGGCCTGCTGCGCGACCTGCCGGCCGGATCCCGGGTGGCCGGGCGCTGGGACGGCGACCGCGACACCTACTCGGGCTTCGTGCAGCACCTGGCCGACGGCGGCCCGCCGCAGCCCCGGCGCGACGGCGCGGTCGCGGCCGCCGCCCGCCTGCACCGCCTCGAGAGCGCCGCCACCCGGTACGCGGTGCAGCGCGCCTTCGATGACCCCCTGGTGATGGCCGAGTACCGGCTGACCGGCGCGGCCTTCGTCGGCCAGGTGACGCTGGCGAAGGCGGACCGGATCGACGACAGCGGCAAGCGGCCGGTGCTGCGCCCCCGCATCATGGTGGTCACCTCCGAGCCGGTGCGCGTCGAGAAGGGCGCGACGCTGACGTCACCGGTCCGGCCGGGCCAGAAGGCACTGGTCGTTTCGGTGACGGTGAGCGACGACACCACGACCGAGGTGCTGCTGGAGCTCTCCGGCGGGATGGGCCGCAAGCTGGTCGCCGAGCCCGGCAGCGTGCCCGAGGTCGGGGAGCGCCTGCTGCTCACCACGCTGAGCGAGGCCTACCGCCCGGGTGGCTCCTTCCCGGACCCGGACCAGACCCCGTGGACACACGGCGGCCCGCCGGTCGCGGAGCCACGCGGCACCTGAGCCTCGGTCAGGCGCCCGTCCGCGCCGGATCACGCCACGCTGCGCCGCCCGGCGTCCAGCGGCCGGAGGCGGCCCGCGCCCAGCCCGGAGCGGATGGTGCGGGCCGTCTCGGCGCGGCCCAGGCCCGCCCAGCGTGCCGCCGCGGTCAGCTCGCCGGTCACCGTCGCCGCGTCCAGCAGGCCGGCACCGACGAGCCGGCCGAGCGCGAAGGCCGCCCGGTTCAGGGTGTCGTTGCGGGTGCCGACGGGGGCGTGCGCCACGCGGTCCGCCTCGGCCTCGCACGCGACGGCCGCGTAACGGTCGGGGTGGACGATCGTGCCCCGGCCGGACTCCGGCGTCGCCGACGGCGGATCCGGGCCGGCGATCAGGTCCCGCAGCGCCGCCGGAACGGCGGCCGGATCACCGGGACGGACCACCCAGTAGTAGGCGGTGCCGTTCGCGTGCCGGGACGGCGGCGCGATCACGTAGCCGCCGGCACCACGCCAGTCGACCCCGGGCAGCAGGCGCACCCGGTTGCCGAATCCGATCGGGGAGAACCAGAAGTGCCAGCCACCGCCGCCCGTCCGGACCTGCGGACCACGGGGCAGCTCGCCGCCGAGCAGATGCCGCAGGCCGTGCCAGCCGCCGGGGGAGTCGACGTCGGCGACGTCCATGACGACGCCGGTGCGCAGCCCGACGTTGGCCTCCGGCCACCGCGCCCACCACATCTCGATGCGCCGCGGATCGACGCTGGCGTCGGTCAGGCCGTGCCGCAGGCGCGGGTGCTTGCCCGGCCGCTCGCAGCCGGCCCGGCCGCAGGAGCAGGACCCGTCGGCCGCAGGGGTGTGCACCGGCAGGACGGGGATCCCGTGCCGGGCATAGGCGAGCGCCGCGTCGAACAGCATTGGCACAAGTGTACGAAGAAAGTCGCCCGCGCGCACCGGTCCGTCAGTGCTGTGGCAGGGCCTTGAGCACGTGCGCGATGTGGTGCGAGGTGCTCCAGGCCATCCAGCTCGCCGAACTGCCGCCGCCCCGCGCGCTGCGGGCCTGCCGGGCGATCTGCGCGTCGCCCCAGGAGAACCGCGCGCCGGCCGCGGGCCACTGCGGCGAGTCGACCAGGGTGCGGCACAGGTCGTGGCACCGGTCGTCGCTGCGGCCACCGCGCCGGGCCCAGCGGTAGATCCACCAGTCGCGGTCGGCGGTGTAGCGCAGGGTGGGCAGCTGCCGGTGGTTGATGCCGAGCCGGCGTACCGGTGAGGTGACGCCGTAGTCGGCATAGCCGATGCCGGGCTCGCTGAGCCGGGACCAGACCTGGGCGTCGAGCCGCCCGACCGTGACCGGCTCGTCGGTCGGCAGGTCGTCGAGGTTCGGCGGCATCGCGCCGGCGGCGACGGTGATCGATCGCCAGGGCGACGCCCGCGCCCAGCGCAGCATGCTGCGGGCCCGCTCCTCGAACCGGTTGGCGTGCGCGGTGCAGGCGGTCTCGGCCAGGTCGATGACCAGATCGACGCGCTCGAACTCGAGCCCGGCCCCGGCGAGCATCCGGTCGGTGAGGGCGGTCGCGGTGAGCGCGTTGCGGGCGTCGAGGTGGGGCTGCAGCCTCAGGACGGCCCGCAGGAGGTGCATGCGCGCGGCCAGGCCGTGCTCCAGCAGCCGGCGCGGACTGTCGTACGCCCGGAGCACGGGCAGCATCGCGACGCCGACGTCGGCCAGCTCCTCGGCGAGGTCGAGCGGCGGCGAGGAGAGCGGATCCCAGGGGTCCGCGATGGTGCCCAGATCAACGGCGATCACGCCGGTCCTGGGCGGAATCTTGCGGACCAGCTGTGGAAGGTGCTCGGTCGCGGAGACCTCGATGATCGGCATCACCAGCCTCGCGGCATCGGCGTCGAGGTGATGCAGGGCGGCGAGCTCACCACGACGGGGCCGCAGAATCGGCCGGTAGACACCATCGGTCATTCACTCAAGGTAGCGTCGGATACTCGACATGTAACAATGTGGACGGGGTTACTCACATCTGGTGACGATCCTGTGCCCCCGGTGCGACGGGATACGGTGCCTCGGTGATCCTGTCTCCCGAGACTCCCGGCGCCGAGGCCACCCGTGTGGTGGACGCGGTGCTGCGGGACCTGGCAACGACCGACCACCGCGGCGTCGTGGTCGACTCCCCGCCCGGCGCGGGCAAGAGCACCCTGGTCGTCCGCGCGGCGGGCGTGCTGGCGGGCACGGGCACCTCCCTGATGATCGTGGCGCAGACGAACGAGCAGGTCGACGACCTGATCGCCCGGCTCGGCGTGGCGTCGCCGGCCCTGTCGGTCGGCCGGCTGTCGGCGGTCGACTACGCGGCCACGGAGCGGGTCCGCTCCCACCCCGGCTGCCGCGTGGGCGCGAAGGTGGCGGACCTGGGCGGCCCCCCGGTCACGATCGGCACGGCGGCGAAGTGGGCAACGGTCACCGAGGGCACCTGGCCGTGGGCGATCGTCGACGAGGCGTACCAGATGCGCTCGGACGCGCTGCTGCGCGTGGCGCCCCGCTTCGAACGGGCGCTCTTCGTCGGCGACCCCGGGCAGCTGGACCCGTTCTCGACGGTCGAGGTCGATCGCTGGACCGGCCTGTCCTGGGACCCGATGCAGAGCGCCGTGGCGGTGCTGCTGCGCCACAACCCGCAGCTGCCGGTGCACCGCCTCCCCGTCTCGTGGCGCCTGCCGGCGTCCGCGGCGCCGGTCGTCGCGGCGGCGTTCTACCCGTTCACGGGCTTCCGCTCGGGGACCGGCCCGGGGGAGCGGACCCTGAGCTTCGCGGTGCCGGCCGCCACCGAACTCGATGCGGTGCTGGACACGGCCGCGGCGACGGGCTGGGGCCTGCACGAGCTGCCGGCGCGGTTCACGGTCCGTACCGACGCCGAGGCCGCGGCCGCGTGCGCGCACGCCGCGGCCCGCGCCCTGGCTCGCGGGGCGGTCGCGGTGTCGGAGGCGGGCCCGGTGTCGCTGACCGCGTCGCGGATCGCGATCGGCGCGGCCCACCGCGACCAGGTCGCCGCGATCCGCTCGTTGCTGCCGGAGCACGCGCGGGAGATCACCGTCGACACGGCAAACCGCCTGCAGGGCCGCGAGTACGACCTGACCGTGGTGCTGCACCCGCTGTCGGGCCGCCGGGACGCGACGGCCTTCCACCTGGAGTCCGGGCGGTTGTGCGTGCTCACGTCGCGGCACCGGCACGCCTGCGTGGTGGTTGCCCGGGCGGGCATCGCGGAGCTGCTGGACGCGCACCCGTCGACGGAACCGGTCCACCTGGGCGTGCCGGTGAAATTCCCCGACGGCTGGGAGGCGAACCAGTCGATGCTCGCCCACCTCAGCGGGGCCCGCCCCTGATCCGCGGGGCTCAGCTGCCCAGCCACGCCCCGATTCTCGGTGCGCAGCCACGCTCGACCGCCGCCCAGGACGCGCCGAACGCCTCACCCGAGGCCTGCGCCGGGCCGCGCCCGCCGTGCGCCATCCGGTCGAAGAAGTCGAGCATCCGCGCCTCGCCGAACGTCTCGCTGAGACAGCGCATCGCGAAGAAGCCCATCCCGTAGTAGCCGCTGCGGTACGCCGACGCATGCGACCACTCCAGATCGAGCTGCCGCGTCCACCGGATCTTCGCCGCCAGCGCGCGGGCGTCGCCGGTGCGGTCGTACGCCGAGACCGGGTGCCCGGTCCACGCCACGTACTCCGCGATGCCCTCGGTCGCCCACTCGCCGACCCGGGTCGAGGGGCCGTACCGGGTGGCGATGTGTGCCATCTCGTGCCTGAGTACGTTCTCGCCGTGCGCGTCGGGCCTGACCTTCGTCGTGTCGATGACGATGAAGCCGGACGTGTCGCTGGGGCGCAGCGCGTACCCGAGGACGTCGCGGTCGGTGAAGGCCGAGAACCAGGTCCTCCACTCGCTCCTGCCGGCCAGGAAGACGAGGTAGCTGCCGACCCGCGGTTCGGTCAGGGCGAACCGGTCCGCGACGACGGCCGCGCGCTCGGCGGGCGCCAGCCACTCCGCCGGCCGCAGCCGGCCACGCGGCGCCGCCACGATCACCCGGCGGCCGGCCGCGAAGGAGAGGGCGCCGCGCTCCCACGGCGTCGGACGGCTCGGCAGCCGAGCCTCGCTGTCGAAGGCGAACCGCAAGAGCACGGCCCGGTCGCCCGTGACCCTCCAGGCGGTCCTCGCCGTCAGCAGATCGGTGCTCGGCTCCGGCCGGCCCGCCGCGGCGCGCTCCCGGGTGCAGACCGGACCGGCGAAGCAGACCCGGATCCTGACGTCGGTGTTCCACACCGGCCCGGTCTGCCCGGCGGCGAGGCCGGCCGGGTCGGTCACCCAGCCGGAGATCCGCAGGCCGTGGAGGTTTCGGTATAGGCGGTGCATCTCGGAGGTCAGGGCGGGGTCGACGTCGCGCAGCCAGCCGCGTTCGTCGCCGCCGATCAGGGCGGCGGCCTGCCGGCCGAGCGTCCCGCGGATGAGCCCGTCGGCACGGGTGGCCGGGGACCCGCGCGCCGACGCCGTGTCGACGGCCCGAGCGGCGCGGGCGCTGTCCTGCTCCAGCCGGTGATCCGGACCGGGCAGACCCAGACTTCCGCAGACCAGCAGGGCGACCAGGGCGAGCCGGGACCAGGGATACGGCAGCCGTCGCCGCCTGTATGCGTCGGACCCACTCACAGTGTCGGACATTACCGCCGACGACCGGCGATTTCAGCCTCGCGGTCCGTCCATCATGGATCTCAGCGTGACCGAGGGGCAACGGACCGTCGTACCCCTTCGGTATTCTGAACGGGTTCTCGGGCGGGACCGGCGCGGGAGGTTGCGATGAGCGACGGATCGATCAGCGTGGAGACCGGCGGACTGGACAGGTTCGCCGGGGACGTGGGCTTCTATGCCGTCGAGGTCGACCCGCTGGACGTCGACCGCGCACGGCAGTCGTTCTCCGCGGGCATCACGTTCGGCCGGCGGAACGCGAGCGTGCCGCTGCTGCATACCAAGGAGAACTACGGGAAGGCCCTGGCCAACTCCCTGACCAACCTCAGCCGCTTCGTGGAGGCGGCGAAGATCCTGGCCGACGCCGCGGAGCAGGCGGCGAGGGAATACCGGGCCGTGGACGACCGGTCCGCGAGGAGCATCGACAACATCAACTACATGCTGACGACCGCGGCCGAGCGCGCGCAGGCGGTCCGCGACGGCAGGACGACACTGTGAGCGACGGAATCTTCGTTCCGAGCGGGGCTACGCCCTGGTCGGCCTACAACACGCCACGGATCTGGGCGATGGTGGAGGGCGAGGACGACCCGGAGTCCTGGCGCCAGGTCGCGGCGCTGGGTTCGATGGCGGGCCTGCTGAAGGATCAGCGGGCACGGCTCGAAGCGGCGAAGCAGCAGCTGATGGATGTCTGGCCGCCGGGGGAGAACAAGGCGTCGGCTGCGTTCGTCGAGCTGATCGACAATCTGCTCTTCACCATGCAGAAGAACAAAGAGACAGCAGACGCGAACGCCGCCGCCCTGGGCCGAGTCCTTGATGAGCTGCGGCAGGCGAAAGCCGACATCGCCCCGCTTTACCAGTCGTACCTGGAGAAGAGCGACGACTGGATGCCGGGATGGTGGGACAACGCCGAGGAAGAGTTGGACGATCAGGCGCGGGCACGCATGCGGGAGTCCGAGCGGGTCATAGCTCAGCCGGACAACGCCATTACCCCGCCCGGTCTATACGAGTTCACGCCAGGCGAGTTCGTCAGCAGGCCGGTCAATGGCGCCGACGACATCGGCGGGGGTGGCCGATTGTCCGCACCCGGCCGAGGCGCGGATGGAGCGGTCGACTTCCCGATCCCCCATGATCCACCGCCGACACTGCCGGCTTCGGGATCGGCCACGTCGTCCGATGCTCTGCCCCGGCCTTCCGTCGAGCCCGGTCCGTCATCCGGTCCGGACCTTGCCGGCGTCATCACACCGCCCACCGGCACTGTTCCGGCGGCACCCCCGGTTGCGCCAACCGTGCCTGGCGGGTCACCTCCCGCGCAGACGAGTCCGGGTCTGGTAATCGGTGGCGGACTTCCGGGAGGCTTCGCCGGGCAGACGGCCAGGGCGGTCAACGGCGGCCTGACCCCATTCGGGACCGGGCCGCAGCGCGGTAGCGGCGGTTCGGTGAGCGGTCGCGGCTCGCTCGGCCGTGGCGGATCGCCAGCGACCAAGCCCGTAACGCCGTCCTGGCTTCCACCTGCTTCGGGGCAGCCCACACGGGGAGTGACCGGTGCCGGCCGTCGCCCGGGCGTCTCGCCGGTCCTGCCGGCGGCTGGTGGACGAGCGCCCGGCAAGGGGCAGGACGAAAACGTGACCTTCGATCCGGACAACCCGTGGGTAACCGCTGAAGGTGTCGCCCCGGTCATCGAGCCCTCGCGGAAACGACATCGCCATGACCCCGGACCCGGCGTCATCGGGCGGCACGGGTGAGGCTGATCGTTGCCGCGCGTCGTTTTTCGGCCGCAGCGCTGGCGTTTCTGCTGTCGTCGGTGAGCTGGGCGCCGCCTGCCCTTGCAGATCAGCACCGGGAGGGGCAGTGGTACCTCGACGACCTGCGTGTCTCGGATGTCCACCGGATCACCAAGGGCGGCGGTGTCACTGTTGCGGTGATCGACAGTGGCGTGTGGGCAGGACATCCCGACTTGCGGGGTGCAGTATTGCCCGGATTCAACGTTTTGGGGAACGGGGACGCCCGTCAGGACGTCCGGGGCCATGGAACCCAGATGGCCGGGATCATCGCGGCGCGGGGTCGATCCGGGGGCAGAGGTGTCCTGGGCCTCGCGCCGGAGGCGAAGATCCTGCCGGCTTCACCAGCTCTCAGTGCACTGGTGGTGTCGGAAGCCATCGATTGGTCGGTCGAGCACGGTGCCAGGGTCATCAACATGTCCTTCCTCGTCCTGGACGACGAGACGCTGGCAGCTGCCGTCAAGCGGGCCGCCAGGGCTGATGTCGTGCTGGTCGCTGGGTCAGGCAACGACGGTGAGAGGAATGGCGCCGGCTACGAGCATCCGGCGGCGTATCCCGAGGTGTTGGCGGTCGGCGCGACCGACAGGGCCGGCAAGGTAATGCCGTTCTCCCATCAAGGCCCGTACCTGGACATCGTTGCCCCGGGCGCGGATGTGGTCGTGGCGAACGGTGACCAGGACAAGCAGTACGAGCGGGTCGAGGGCACGAGCGTGTCGACCGCGATCGTTTCCGGGGCCGCCGCTCTGATCAGGTCGAAGTATCCCGAGCTCACCGCCGCGCAGGTCGTTCGGGCGCTGGAGTCCGCCGCGGTGGACAAGGGCCCCGCCGGCCGCGACGACGCGTACGGCTACGGCGAGTTGGACCTGGTGGCCGCGCTGGACGTGGCGGCCTCCCTGACGCCCGGCCCCGAGGCGTCGACCGGCGCCCCGCCCACCTCCGGCTCGCGCGGCGACGACGCCGGCCTCCCGGCGGTCGCGATCGCCGGGATCGGTGTCCTGCTCCTCGGCGGCGCGGTCGTGCTGCTGGCGTTCGTGCGGCGTCGTCGCCGGATCAGGGTTTGAGCCAGCCCGCGATCCTCGGCCGGCAGGCGCTCTCCACCGCGTCCCACGGCGTGTTCAGCGCGGACCGCGAGGCCTCGGCCGGCGACTCGCCCCGCCGGACCACCTGCGCGAAGAAGTTCAACAGCCTCGGCTCACCGTACGTCTCCGCGATGCAGCGCATCGCCAGGAAGCCCATCGCGTAGAACCCGAAGCGTTCGGCCGGGTCCGCCGACCATTCCAGGTCCAGCCTTCCGCCCCAGCCGGTGTGCTCGACGTGCCAGCGCGCGTCGAGGATGAGCTCGTACGACTTCACCGGCCGGCCCGCGTACGCGATGTATTCGGCCATGCCCTCGACCGCCCACTCGTCGCCGTTGTCCAGGGTTCCGAGCAGGGTCGCGATGTGGCCCAGCTCGTGGCGGAGCAGGCTCTCGTCCGCGAAGTCCGCGCCGAGCCCGGTCGCGTCGACCACCGCGAACGCCGTGGATTCGCTGGTTCTGTCCACGAAGGCCGCCGCCTCGCGGTCCGTGCCCGCCGCGGTGTCCCACTCCCGCTGACCGGCCAGGAACACCAGGTATCTGCCCGGTTTCGGCTCGGTCAGGGCGTAGCGGTCCGCGACCTTTGCCGCCCGTTCCGCTGCGGGGAGCCATTGCGCCGGCGTCGCGCCGGGCAGGTTCTCCGGCGCCGCGACCACCACCCGCCTGCCGGTGGCGAACTTCAGCGTCGTGTTCTTCCACGGCACCGGGCCGTCCGTCGTGGACTGCTCGAATGCCGTCAGGACCGCGCGATCCCCGGTCACCGTCCATCTGGTGCGCGCGGATATGACGTCGCCGAGCGGAACGTACGTCTCCGGCGTACGGGCGCAGGCCGGCGCCGCGAAGCACACCCGGATCTGTACCTCCGCGTCCCATTCCGGGCCGCCCTCGACGCCGCGGGTGCGCGGTAGCCAGCCCGACACCTGTAGTCCGCGCAGGTTCGCGTACAGGCGTGCCCATTCTCTGTACAGGGATTCGTCGACGTTGCTGAGCCATCCGGTTCTGTCGCCGCGCAGCAGCGCGGCGCCCTGGCGGTCGAGCGCGGCGCGGATCGTTCTCTCGGCGCTGTGCGACCGGGCCGCGGCGGCGCGGGTGTAGGTCAGGCTGAGGACGAAGAGTCCTCCGCAGAGCAGGGTCAGCACCCCGAAAACGGCCACCCAGCGGTCAGCCCGCCGTGTGGACGGCTGCGCGGTGGTGGCCTCGCCGATCACAGCCGGGCACCCTACCAACTGCGGTGCGCCGCGACGAGGGGTCGAGCACCGTCGGTAGGTGTTTGCAGGACGGTCACCGGCTCGAAATGTGGGAGCGCTTTACTGTCAGATAGAGGACAGATCCGCGATCTCACATGCAACTTGCACGCGCGGTTCGCCGTGCAATTTGCATGTGATGCGGGTCACGGACCTGCTGCTCCACCGCTGCGGCAACAGTATGGCTGTCCTGCTTATTTTCATTCATGGATGTTTTTGGAAACTGGTCTGGATTGTCTTCCTGTCGATCTCCGTGAGTGGAACTCTTCTAGCCAGACGTAGCGCCAGCGACACGGACGGTGGTGGTAGCGAATGCGCCCAGACGTTCTGGTCGGTCCTAGTGAGTGGGTGGTCGAGCAGTTCGGCGACAAGATCGCCGCTGAGCTCTGGACCCGGGTACCCGAAGCGTTGAGCACAGCAATCGACCGCGAGGTCAACGCTCACCCCGCCACGACGACCACCACCGAACGAGTGCTAGCCAACCCGCGTTGGCCGTTGCCCTACGAGGAGCTGGTCCTCTTTCTCGGGACGCTGCCCGGCGCCGAGGTGATAAGCGTCCCCAAATCCGTCTACCAGCTCGTCGTCATCAACGGCCATGTGGTGGTGCCCTGGTGCTACGGCCAGTCGGCGCGCATGTCCATGCGCGACGCCGAGGTGGGTCGCTCGTTCGGCCGGCTCGCCCGCGAGCTGCTACGCCGCTTCGGTCCGCCGTGGCGCCGCTCGCAGGCCGAGGCTCCGCTGCCGCTCGACGCCGTCGACGAGCGTGAGGTCGCCAAGATCTGCGCTGCCATCGCCATGATCGAGCCGACGCCCGAGGTCGTGATCGCCGGGTATGCGGGCGCGGCCAATCTCGGGCTGCTGCGCGCCTGCCTCGGTGAGATCAAGTCGACCGCGAACGGCTCGCTCAACTGGAGCCACCTCGACGACCTGCCCCTGCCTCCACCGGTCATCCCACGGCCCCGCCGCATGCGCTTTCCCTAGCGTCAGCAGGTCCCGCCCGTCGCCCGCCTCCGGCGGGCGACGGGCGTTTTGCGGGCAGGGTGGCAGGCTGAGGCATGGCTTCCTTCGTGGTGACCGGCGGCGGGCGCGGCGTTGGCCGGGCCGTCGTCGAGCGGCTGGCCGGCGCGGGCGGCGACGTCGCGGTGATCGAGTTCGACGCCGCCGCGCTGGACTGGGCGGGTACCCATCCGGCGGCCGGGCGGATCGTGCCGGTGATCGGCGATGCCGCCGATCCCGCGGTCGCCGAGCGGGCCGCGGCCGCGGTGCCCGCGCCGCTCGCCGGCTGGGTCAACAACGCCGCGGTCTTCCGGGACGCGTGGCTGCACGAGGTCCCGCCGGACGAGGTGCTCGCCCTGATCGGCCGCAATCTCGGCCCGGTGGTGGCCGGCAGCGCCGCGGCCGTCCGCGCGTTCCTGCCGCGGGGCGCCGGCGCGATCGTGAACGTCTCCTCGCACCAGGCGCAGCGGGCGGTCCGGGGTGCGCTCGCCTACGCCACGGCGAAGGCGGCCGTCGAGGGACTGACCAGGGCGCTCGCGGTCGACTATGGACCGCGCGGCATCCGGGCCAACGCGGTGGCGCTCGGGTCGATCGCCACCGAGCGGTCCGAGGCGCACGTCGCCGGGCTCACCGCGGCCGGTGCCGAGCGCTTCGCGCGGGAGATCGGGGGACTACAGCCCCTGGGGCGGATGGGGCGGCCGGAGGAGGTCGCCGAAGTGGTCGCGTTCCTGCTGTCGGAGGCGGCGAGCTTCATCAACGGCGCGGTGCTGCCGATCGACGGCGGCCGCGCGGCGCAGGGCCGGGACCCCGAGGAGGCCTGACCGGGCCCGCCGGCGCGACGCCGTAGCGGGCGTCCGGCTGCGTACGTCGGATAACCTGCGAAGAATGTCCCAGCCGCAACAGGAGTCGTACACGGTCATCCGGGATCGGGCCGTCTCCGTCGCGGATTACCTGCTCGCGGTCCGCGCCCACATGGAACGTCCCGCGCGGACCGTGCCCGCCGACGCGTACCGCCTCGACACCCTCCCCGCGCACCCGGCCGTCGAGCTCGGGCCCGCGCCCGACGGCACCAGCTGGCTGCGCGTCGGGCTGCCGGACCTGCCCGGGCCGGTCGCGGTGCCCGCGGAGCTCCGCCGCCGGCTCAACGAGATCAGCGCGACCGACGAGCCCAAGGCGGCCGACGCCGCGGACGCACCGGCGGACGCGAGCTTCGAGACCTGGCGTGACCAGGTCTGGCGACCGTGGGCGCTGCTCAGCCAGGAGGCGGAGAAGGCACGCACGCTGCACCGGCAGCTCTTCGACCTCATGCACCAGGTCGACATGACCGCCGCCACTACCGAGCTGGTCTGGGGCCACGGCATCCTGGAGACCGCCGTCGGCGACCAGCGGGTGCGTTATCCGCTGGTCGCGACCCCGGTGATCATCGAGTACGAGCCGGACCGCTCCCTGATCACGGTCTCGCCGCAGGGCCCGTCCCGGCTGCAGACCGACGCGCTCGCCGGGCTCGACGAGCGCTACCTCGGCCAACTGCTCGCCCTGGCCGGGCCGGCCGGCACACTCGAGGTCGACCTGTGGAACGACCTGGAGCGCCGTGAGCTCTTCGAGCGCGCCCTCGGCCGGCTCGGCTTCGAACGCCGGGTGGTGGAGCCGGGGCAGAGCGCGACCGGGCCGCACCTGGTCGACACCGGCGTCCTCTTCGCCCGGCCCCGGCAGCGGCTGCTCCGCGGTTTCCTCGAGAGCCTGCGGGATCGCCTGCTGGCCGGCGACACGGGCAGCATCGGCGCGCTGGCCGCGATCGTCGCGCACGAGCCCAGCCGGCTCCGGATGCCCGACGACCGGCCCGAGGACTGGCACCGGGTCGGCGAGCGGCTGCTCATGCCGTTGCCCACCAACGCGGCGCAGGAGTCGATCGCGCGCCGCCTCGCCCTGCACCGCAACGTCGCCGTGCAGGGCCCGCCCGGCACCGGCAAGACGCACACCATCCGCAACCTGATCTGCCACCTGATGGCCAACGGCAAGCGGGTGCTGGTCGTCGCGCAGAAGGAGGACCCGCTGCGGGTGCTGCGCGACGGCCTCCCCGAGGAGGTGCGGGCGCTCTGCCTGGCCGTGCTCGGCCGCACCACCGACCAACTGGTCCAGCTGCAGCTCGCCGCGCGGGAGCTCTCCGACCGGGCCGCCACCCTGGACAAGACCGCCGAGGCGGCCCGCGTCGAGCGGCTCACCGGCCGCCTCGAGGACGCCGAGCGGGGCCTGGCGGCCGCGCTGGGCGGTCTGCGGGCGATCGCCGAGAACGAGGCCGCCACGTACCGGATCGACGGGGTCGGCCTCTCGCCCGCCGACGTGGGTGCCTGGCTGCGGGAGCGGGCCGCCGCCGACGGCGGCATTCCCGACGCGGTGGCGCCGTCCGACTCACCGCCGCTGTCCGCGGACGAGTTCGCCGCGCTGCTGGACCTCGCCGCGCGCCTCGCGCCCGCGGACCGGGCGGCCGCGCTGCGCCCGCTGCCGGACGTCGCGGCCCTGCCCGACGCGGCGACCGCACGAGCGGCGCGGGCCGATCGCGAGGCGGCCGCCGACCGCGTGTCGCGCCTGGAGATGGCCGGCGTCGACACCGATTCCGTACGCGCACAGGGGCCCAGCCTCGTTTCCGAGCTGCTGGAGGGGCTGCGGGACGCGGTGGCGTGGCTGCACCGCCGCGAGGGCACGTGGACCGACCGGCTCGGGCGGCTGCTGTCCGACCCGCACTGGGCCACGATGTGGACCGACCACGTACGCGCGACCGAGGAGCTGCAGCGCTCGCTGGCCGAGCTCGCCCGCGTCCTCGGCGGGCACCGCGTCACCGCCGCGAACGCGCTGGTGGCCGAGCCGAAGCGGCTCCTCGCCGGCCTCGGCGAGCTGCGCGAGCGGTTCGCCGCGGGCAAGGGCGTCAACCGGCTGCTGCAGGCCGGCCTGTGGCGCATCGCCGACGAGGTACGCGTCGACGGGGAGTCGCTGCGCACGGTCGAGGACGCCGACCTGGCCGCGGCCTGGGTGCGCCGGGGACAGGCGCAGCGCCGGCTGGGCGAGCACTGGGCCGAGTGGATCCAGCGGCTCGGCATCCCCGAGCGCCACGGCGACCCGGAGGTGTGGGCGGGAACGCTGCTCGCCGAGGCGGCGCAGTCCCTGGGCTGGGACGCGCGCCAGTGGCCCGAACTCTCCGCGCGCCTGCGGGTGCTCGTACCCCAGGAGGAGCTGGACCTGGACGCGGCCCGGCTGGCCGAGGTCTCGGCCCTGCTGGACGACAGCCCGGTCGTCTTCGAGCTCGACGAGCTGGACGCGCGGGACCGCGCGGTCGCCGACGGCCTGGTGCCGTGGCCGGCGCTCGCCGCGGCCTGGTTCGATCCCGCTCTGGAGCAGTGGGACGACCTGGTGGCCGAGGCCCGCCGGCTGGTCGCGCTCAGGCCCGAGGCGGCGCGCTACGTCGAGCTGCGCGACCGGCTGGCCGAGGTGGCGCCGGAGTGGGCGGGCCAGGTCGGCGCCGGTCTCGTGCCGGCCGTCTCCGGCGCCGCCTGCCTGCGGGCCTGGCAGTGGCGGCAGGCGCAGACGTGGTTCGACCTGGTGGTCGGCAGCGTCGATCCGGCCGTGCTGAACCGCCGGGTGGAGCTGGGCCGCGACAAGATCCGGCGGCTCACCGGCGAGCTGGTCGTGGCGTCAGCCTGGCTCGAGGTCGCCCGGGCGCTCGACGACCGGCGGCGGGCCGCGCTGGCCGACTGGACCACCGCGCTGCGCAAGATCGGCAAGGGCACCGGCCGCACGGCGGCGGCCTGGCAGGCGCACGCCCAGCGGGCGATGGAGTCCGCGGTCGAGGCCGTGCCGGTCTGGGTCATGTCGGTGGACCGGGCCATCGAGCAGTTCGCCGGCGGCGCGCACTTCGACGTGGTGATCGTGGACGAGGCGTCGCAGGCCGACCTGTTCGCGCTGCCGGTGCTGTCGCTGGCCGAGCGGGCCGTCGTGGTCGGCGACGACCAGCAGATCGGGCCGCAGCTCGGCTTCGTCGGCTCGGTGACCGGGCTGATACACAGCCACCTCGGCGACGTGCCGTCCGCCGAGCACTTCGATCCCGAGTCCTCCCTGTACGACCACGCGGTGCGCCGCTCGCCCGAGCGGATCCTGCTCACCGAGCACTTCCGCTGCGTGCCGCAGATCATCGAGTTCTCGTCGCGCCACTACTACGACGGCAAGATCCAGCCGTTGCGCGCGGACCGGCCGCTGTCGGCCCCGGTGCGGCCGGTCTTCATCCCGGACGGCGTCCGGCAGCCGCTGGCACCGTACGGAGACGTGAACGTGGCGGAGGCCGACGCGCTGGTGGCGCAGGTGGCCGCGCTCGTCGCCGACCCGGCCTACCGCGGCCGGACCATCGGCGTGATCAGCCTGCTCAGCACCAGCGGCCAGGCGAACTATCTGCTGGGCGCACTGCGCGAGGCGATCGGCGAGGACGAGATGGAGGCGCGCCGGCTGCGGGTCGGCGACGCGTACACGTTCCAGGGCGACGAGCGCGACGTGGTGCTGGTGTCGATGGTGGTCTCCGACAACGACGGGCGGCCGGCCGCGTTCACCAAGCGCGAGTACCACCGCCGGGTCAACGTCGCCGCCTCCCGGGCCCGGGACCAACTCTGGATCTTCCACTCGGTGCGGGCGTCGTCGCTGCTCGCCGACGACGCGCGGGCGCTGCTGCTCAACTACGCGCTGAACCTGCCGGTGCAGACCACCGCACCGGACCTGGAGGTGCTCTGCGAGTCCGACTTCGAGCGCGAGGTGCTGCGCCGGCTGGTGAAACGCGGCTACCGGCCGACGCCGCAGTTCCGGATCGGCGGCTACCGGATCGACTTCGTCCTGAACGCACCGGACGGCCGCCGGCTCGCGATCGAGTGCGACGGCGACGCGTACCACGGGCCGGAGCAGTGGGAGGGCGACATGCGCCGGCAGGCGGTGCTCGAGCGGGTCGGCAACTGCGTCTTCGTGCGCATCCGCGGCAGCATCTTCGCCCGCGAGCCGGAGGCGGCCCTGCGCCCGCTCTGGCAGCGCATCGAGGAGCTCGACGTTGCGCCCTGGCGTGCCGACGAGCCGCTCGTCAGCGAGGACCGAACCGACGGCGATACTCCGTCGGACTCAGACCCGTCTCCCGGCGCAGCAGCAGCCGCAGGTTAGTCGCCGTGCCCAGGCCCGTACTCCGGGCGACGGTCTCGAGGCGGGACTCGCCGCGCTCGATCAGCCGGCACGCGAGCGCGACCCGCTCCCCGGTGAGCCAGGCCAGCGGCGTCGTGCCCAGCTGGGCCCGGAACCGCCGGTGCAGCGTCGCCACGCTGACCGCCGCCTGCGCCGCCAAGTCACTGATGGTCAGTGGTCGATCTAGGCGCTGCTGAGCCCAGGCCAGCAGTGGGGCCAGCGACTCGTCCGGTATGGCCGGTATCGGCCGCTCGACGAACTGGCGCTGGCCGCCGTCGCGGTGTGCCGCGAAGACCAGGCGGCGGCCGACCGCGTTCGCGACCTCCGCGCCGAAGTCGCGGCGGACCACGTGCAGGCCCAGGTCCAGCGCCGCCGCGCTGCCCGCCGCCGTGAGGATGTCGCCGTCGTCGACGAACAGGACGTCCGGTTCGAGGGTCACCGCCGGGAAGCGGGCGCGGAAGTCGTCGGCCCACCGCCAGTGCGCGGTGGCCCGGCGCCCGTCGAGCACACCCGCCTCGGCCAGCGTGAACGCCCCGCTGCAGAAGCCCATCAGCCGCGCACCTCGGGCGTGTGCCCGCCGGACCGCGTCGAGCACCGCCGGGCGGCGCGGCACCTCGACGTCGGGGCGGTTCGGCACGATCACCGTGTCCGCCGACTCGGCCGCCTCGAGGCCCGCGACGCCGGTCAGCGTGTAGAAGCCGTCGCGCATCAGCGTGCGGGGCAGCGGCGAGCAGAGGCGGAAGTCGTAGAGCTCGCGGCCCAGCTCGGGCCGCCTCAGGCCGAAGATCTCGGTCGCGCAGCCGAGTTCGAAGGGGTTCGAGTTCTCGTCGACGATCACCACGACCCGGTGCAAGGATTCTTGCGGCATGTGCGATTCCTAGCACTCCCGCGCGCGGGCGGCCAGGCTGGACGATGACCGGGTGAGCAATCTTCCCGTCTCCCTCGCCGCGGCCCTGGCCTCGTTCGACGACCTGTGGAGCCCGCGCATCGTCACCCGCGTCAACGACTACGACGTCCGCATCGCCAAGGTGTCCGGGGAGCACCTCTGGCACACCCATGACGACACCGACGAGTTCTTCCTCGTCCTCGGCGGCGACCTGCACATCGCCCTGCGCGACCGCACGGTCGTGCTGCACACCGGCGACGTCTTCACGGTGCCCCGCGGCACCGAGCACAAGCCGTCCTCGCCCGGCGGCGCCCAGATCCTGATGTTCGAGCCCACCGGCACCCTGACCGTCGGCGACCGGCACGACGAGATCCCGGACCACGTCGACGCCACCGTCGGCCACGAGCTAGGCGGGGACCGCCTCGATCCGCGCCTTCACCCGTGAGTGCTCGGCGAGCAGGTTGAGCAGCGCCGGCCCGTCCAGCAGCTCCACGGGCCGGTCGGCGACCGCCTCGTGCGCGGATGCCTCGTACCCGTCGAGGGCGACCAGGATGCCCTTGGTGGCCCCGGCGGCGGCCACCCGCTCGGCCAGTTCGGTCGCCTCACCCGCGCCGGCCGGCGTTCCGCGTACGGCGTGGATCACCACCGGGCCGCCGAACAGCGGCCGCGGATCCGTGGCCAGCCAGCGCGGGCCCTCCTCGGGCTCGCCCATCTCCAGGCCCATGTTGCCGAACAGGTCGCGGAGCAGCTGCTCGTACTCCCCGGCCGGCATGGTCGCCAGGTTCGGCCGCTCGTCGATGTCGGCGAGCACGTTGAACTCGCCGGTGAAGTCGGAGTCGGAGTCGAAGTCGATGACGGGGGTGACGCCCTCCAGCTGATCCGGCCGGTCGGAGAGCCCGGCCCGCAGGTGCTCGAGGCAGGCGACCGGGTCGACCCGGCGCAGCTTGATCGCGGCGAACGTGTCCCGGTCGGTGCGCACCGACACCAGGCAGGGGCGCACGAACCGGCCGGTGCGCCGGTCGACGGTGTCGACGATGCCGTTGAACAGCACCTCCGCGACCAGCCCGCCGCGGTCCGCCTCGACGATCTCGTGCACGGTCCGCAGCGCCACCATCGAGATGATCCCGGTGTAGCGCCGCCGGATCTCGCCCTCGTCGCGCGGCACCGCCGTCAGCTCGTCGCGGACCTTGTCGTGGCGGTACTCCTTCACCACCGGGATCACCTCGACCGGCGGCAGGTGGTACTCGACCAGCAGGTGCCGCTGCTTCGGCAGGTAGGCGAGCCGGAAGTGCTGCGGGAAGTCGTCGGGGTAGACCGAGTTGCCCAGCACCATCGCGAAGTACTCGACGACCGAGGCCGGGTCGGCGGCCGCCACCGCCGCCGCGAAGCGGTCCACCTCAGCGTTGTACGAGATCAGCTTCGCCTCGTAGCGCCGGCGGTTCTCCTCGTACTGCCGCTCGCGTGCGGCCAGTTGCCGCAGCCGGCGCTGCTCCGCCTCGGCCCACCGGTCGCGGGCGTCCTGGAACGCCCGCTTCGCCGTGGCGACCTGCTGCTGGTGGCTGCGCTCGCCACCCAGGATCCGGCCGACGCCGCGCGGCTCCGGCGGCGTGAAGCTCTCCCACCTCGGCTCGGGCAGCGGCCTGCCCAGTTTGCCCGGATCGAACGGCGGTACCCGGACCGGCTTCTTGAACCTGTCCAGGTCGATGTGGTCGTCGACATCCAGCGTGGACAGCAGCAGCACGTCGAGGTCGGCCAGCCGCGCCCGCACGTCCGCGTTCGCCGCCGCCGCGCTGGCGGCGCGTGCCTCCGCGTACAGCCGGCGCTGCTCGCGCTGCCTGGCCTCGTCGGCGGCGGCCCGCTGCGCCGCGGTGACCGCGAGCTCGGCGTTGCGCCGGATCAGCTGACGCTGTTGTTCCGCGGCGGTCCGAGCCCGCTGCTCCGCGGCCTCCTGCGTCGCCTGCGCCCGCTGCATGTCCCGAATGATGCCCATACGCTGTCGTCCTCGCTCATGTGCCCGAAGGGCCACCATATCCACCGTCCCGCGATCTCGTTACGGGGTGCATGTCCATCGCAGCGTTGCGTGCATGGGGGCCCGGGCCTTCGGGCGGAACGTCGCAGAAGGTTCCACATTCAACACTGCCAGTGACTGTCTGTCATGGACGCGCCGATGACCGGGGGAGGGCGCGGCGCGGTGCGGCGTTCAGCCGATCAGTTAAATTCACACTCTGAACGGTGGAGAAGCTGCAGTTCGTTGTTTTGTTGGGCCAGCTACGAAAACATTGTCGCGGGCGTGCACTGTTACATCGACCCGTGACGGGTCGTAATAGGTCAGGGACATCGACTCACCCGGGCGGGAGGTAACGACGGCGCATGACGGCACCCGAAGAAGGCTCACCACGTCCCCGCGCGCTGCGCGACCGCCCCTCCCGCCGTCCCCGAACGAGTCCCAACCAGGGCCCCCAGCTGCCGCTGCCCGAGCCGCGCCCGCCCGCGGACGACGAGGCGTGGTTCAGCTACCGGGCGGCCGGCGAGGAGATCGTCTGGTCCGCCGGGCTCACCGCCCTGCTCGGCCGGCCCCCGGCGGACACCGCGCTGAGCCGGCAGATCCTCGCCCGGCACGTGCACGTCGAGGACCACGCCAAGGCGCTCGGCGCGATCACCCAGGCCTGGACCACCCGCGAGCCGGTGCGCACGACGATACGGCTGCTGCGCGCCGACGGCGGCTGGTTCGACGTGGACTGCCGCCTCGAGCCGATCTCCGAGCCCGACGGCACCGTGCGCGGCATCCGCGGCCTGCTGCGCGACGTCTCCGTCCGCGAACGGGCCCGCCGCGAGGTGGCCCGGCTCAGCCGCCGGGGCGAGACCGTGCGTGCGTCCGTCGTCGAGCGCGACCCGGGGACCGGGCTGCTGACCCGTGGCCGCTTCGCCGACGAACTGGACCGGGCCCAGCGGCGCGGCGGCGGAGCGCTGCTCGTCATCCGGATCGAGCCGGACCACGCCGACGGCGTGCGCGCGGACGGCAACGCCGACCTGCTGCAGCGGGCCGCCCGCCTGCTGGAGAGCGTCGCCCGACCGGACGACCTCCTCGGCCGTGCCGGGCCCAACGAGATCGCCGTGCTGCTGGCCGGTGCCTCGTGGGTGATGGCCCGCCGGCAGTCCGACCTGTTCGTCGAGGCGCTGCGCACGCAGTCCTTCGTGCTGCCGGAGACGTGGCTGCGCGCCCGCGCCTGGGCCGGCCTGGTCCGGTTCCGCCCGGACGGCGAGGCCGGCAGCCACGACCTGCTCATCGACGCCGAGCACGCGTGGCGGCTGGCCCGCGAGGGCGACCGGCCGCTGACCCTGGTGGCCGACCCGGTGGCGGCCCGCGACCGGCAGGGTTCCTACCGCGACCGGGTCGCCGACGCGCTCGGCACCGACCGGTTCACGCTCTTCGCCCAGCCGATCCTCGAGCTGCAGACCAACCGGGTGCTGCGGCACGAGCTGCTGCTGCGGGTCCTGGACGAGGCGGGCGTCCCGCAGTCGCCGACCCAGGTGCTCGACGCCGCGGAACGCCTCGACGCGATCTACGACATCGACCTGTGGGTGGTCGAGCGGGCGCTGGAGCTCGCGGCCGCGCGCGGCGACCTCAGCCTGCAGATCAACCTCTCCGGCCGCTCGGTGGGCGACCCCCGCCTGACCTCCGGGGTCGAGGCCCTGATCGAGCGGTACGGCGTGAACCCCGAGCAGCTGACGTTCGAGATCACCGAGACGGCGCTGATCAGCAACCTGAGCGAGGCGCGCCACTTCGCGGACCGGATCCGCGACCTGGGCTGCCAGCTAGCCCTGGACGACTTCGGCTCGGGCTACGGGTCCTTCCGCTACCTGCGGCTCTTCCCCATCGACCTGGTCAAGATCGACGGCGAGTACGTGGTCAACCTCGTACACAACGAGGAGGACCAGGTGCTGGTCCGGGCGCTGGTGCAGGTCTGCCAGGCGTACGGGATCCACACGGTGGCCGAGTTCGTCCAGGACGAGCCGACCCTGCGCATGCTGCGTGAGCTGGGCGTCGACTACGTGCAGGGCTACCTGATCGGCCGGCCGGCGCCCGCCGAGGAATTGCGCCCGGCCGCCAGATTGAGGCGTTCAAAGCGCCCCTGATCGGGGTACCTGTTGGTCATGGAGCACTACACGATCGCCACCGTTGCCGAGAAGAGCCCGGACTTCCGCCGCGTGCTGTGGACGGGAAAGCACACCCAGCTCGTCGTCATGACGATCCCGCCCGGCGGCGAGATCGGCGAGGAGGTCCACGAGGTGGACCAGATTCTGACGTTCGTGAGCGGCGTCGGCGAGGCCAGGGTAAGCGGCGAGACCCGCAAGGTCGTCGCCGGTGACCTGGTCGTGGTCCCGGCCGGCCGCACGCACAACTTCACCAACGAAGGCCCGAACCCGCTCGTGCTGTACACGGTCTACGGCCCGCCCGAGCACGCGGACGGCGCGGTACACAAGACGAAAGACGAGGCCGACCGGCTCGAAGAGGCCGGCAAGGACGAGCCGCCGACGTCCTGACCCGGGCGCCTGACGACACAGCGCCGGGGTCGGCCGAGGCCCCCCAGCCAGCCGGCCCCGGCGCTGTATCGGGGTGGAAAGTCCGTGCGAACCCTACTCTTGAGGGTTCAAGGGCGTCGATCGACGTGCCCGATTGTTTGGCACCCGTTTCCCGAAGATTGTCGTTGTCGCATCGCCTGTGCAAGATCTGTCCACCCGGCCGCCGGGGCGTGCGGCCCGGGAAACTAACCTGCTGGCATGGGCGAGCCGCGGTGGTTGACCGACGATGAACAGCAGGCCTGGCGCCGCTTCGTCGAGGTGCTCGTCAGGCTACCGGCGGGGCTCGAGGGCCAGCTCCAGCGCGAGGCGGGCCTGACGCATATGGGCTACCAGGTGATGTCGACCCTCTCGGAGCGCGAGGACCGCCGGCTGCCGATGAGCAGCCTGGCGAAACAGGCGAGCGCCTCGCTGTCCCGGCTGTCCCACGTGGTGGCGCGCCTGCAGGCGCAGGGCTGGATCCGCCGCGAGCGCGACCCGGAGGACGGCCGGGTGCAGATCGCGGTCCTGACGGACGAGGGCCTCCGGAAGGTGGCCGACGCGGCGCCGGGGCACGTGGAGGCGGTGCGGCAGCTGGTGTTCGACCGGCTGAGCCCGTCGCAGGTCCGCCAGCTGGCCCGGCTCTGCGAGGCACTGCTCGAAGCGCCGTCACCCGAGACCGGCTCCACTTAGGCCGCCGAATCCGATGAACCTCGAGTCCGGTGGATACGCGCGCGTGGTCTCAGGTGAGAAGGTGTTGTCATGAGCGAGCCTGCGAGCGAATCATCAACTCCGTTCAGAACTCATGTCGTCGCCGGAGCGACAGCGGAGGCGATGGCATGAGTCAGCTTGTCAATGGAGTCATCGCCCGGGCCAAAGGTGCCCCTGTCGAGGTGGCCACCATCGTCGTGCCGGACCCCGGACCCGGCGAGGCGGTCGTCAAGATCCAGGCGTGCGGGGTCTGCCACACCGACCTGCACTATCGCGAAGGCGGCATCAACGACGACTTCCCGTTCCTGCTCGGCCACGAGGCCGCCGGGATCGTCGAGTCGGTCGGCGCCGGGGTCACCGACGTCGCGCCCGGCGACTTCGTGGTCCTGAACTGGCGTGCGGTCTGCGGCAACTGCCGGGCCTGCCGCAGGGGCAAGCCGTGGTACTGCTTCAGCACCCACAACGCGACGCAGAAGATGACGCTCGAGGACGGCACCGAGCTCTCACCGGCGCTGGGCATCGGCGCGTTCGTGGAGAAGACCCTGGTGCACGCGGGCCAGTGCACCAAGCTCGACCCGCGGGCCCGGCCCGCCGCCGTCGGCCTGCTCGGCTGCGGCGTGATGGCCGGCATCGGCGCGGCGATCAACACCGGCGGCGTCACCCGGGGCGACTCGGTGGCCGTGATCGGCTGCGGCGGGGTCGGCGACGGCGCGGTGGTCGGCGCCGCCCTGGCCGGCGCGACGACGATCATCGCGATCGACACCGACGACCAGAAGCTGGAGTGGGCGCGCGGCTTCGGCGCCACCCACACGATCAACGCGCGCGAGGCGGACGTGGTCGCCGCCGTACAGGAGCTCACCGGCGGGAACGGCGCCGACGTGGTGGTCGAGGCGGTGGGCCGGCCCGAGACGTACAAGCAGGCCTTCTACGCCCGTGACTTGGCCGGGACCGTGGTCCTGGTCGGGGTGCCGACCCCCGAGATGACCATCGAGCTGCCGCTGCTCGACGTCTTCGGCCGCGGCGGGGCGCTCAAGAGCAGCTGGTACGGCGACTGCCTGCCGTCCCGCGACTTCCCGATGCTGACCGAGCTCTACCTGCAGGGCCGGATCGACCTGGACGCGTTCGTCTCCGAGGAGATCCGCCTCGACCAGGTCGAGGAGGCGTTCGCGAAGATGCACACCGGCGGCGTCCTGCGTTCGGTGGTGCTCCTCTGATGCGGGTCGACCACGGCGTGACGCACGGAACGTTCTCGCTGGACGGCGAGACGTTCGACGTCGACAACAACGTCTGGGTGGTCGGTGACGACGACGAGTGCGTGGTGATCGACGCCCCGCACGACGTACGCGCGATCCTGGAGCTCGTGGGGTCGCGCCGGGTCGTCGCGATCGCGCTCACCCACGCGCACGACGACCACGTCCGGGTTGCCCCCGAGCTGGCGCGGCGCACCGGCGCGCCGCTGCTGCTGCACCCGGCGGACGAGGTGCTCTGGAAGCTGGTGCACGGAGGCGAGCCGATGCCGGCGCCGCTCGCCGACGGCCAGGAGATCACCGTGGCCGGCGGCGTGCTCCGGGTGCTGCACACCCCGGGACACAGCCCGGGCGCCGTCTGTCTGTACGCGCCCCTGCTGGACTGCGTCTTCACCGGCGACACCCTGTTTCAGGGCGGGCCGGGCGCGACGGGCCGTTCCTTCAGCGACCGCCCGACGATCGAGCGGTCGATCAAGGACCGGCTGCTCACCCTCCCACCCGACACGGTCGTGCACACCGGGCACGGCGCGGACACGACCGTGGGTGCGGAGATGTTCTGATCCTCAGGCGGCCCGTGCGTAGGCGGGCACGCTGCGGTCGGCGAGCAGGTCGAGGGAGAGGGCGGCGGTCCAGCTGAACGCCGGGGCGCCGATGCCCTCGCCGGTGACCGGGTGGAAGTACTCGAAGTGCCCGGACCGGTGCACCAGGCGGACCATGGCCGTCCGCAGGTCCTCGGCCTCGCCGCGGTAGCCGTGCACGAGCATGCCGCGGCGCAGCAGCCAGTTGACGTTGATCCAGATCGGCCCGCGCCAGTACCGCAGCGTGTCGAAGTCCGGGGCGGTCCGGTCGTAGCTCGGCACCGGCAGGCCGGTCCGATCCGGCAGGCCGAAGCGCGGCGACGCCGCCTCGGTCATGATCGCGGCCGCCTGCGCGGCGGGCAGTCCGGGCAGCAGCAGCGGCACCAGGCCGTTGACGCACCGGGCCGGGCTGAGCCTGCCGGTACGCACGTCGCGGGCCCGGAACGTCTGCGTGGAAGCGTCGAACAGGTGCTCGGAGATCGCCTTGGTGATCCGCGCGGCGCGCCGGCGGTGGATCTCCGGGTCCGCGCCGACGACCCCGGCGATGTGCACCAGGGCGTGCTCGGCCGCCGCGAGGATCGAGTTGAACGACGGGCACTCGACGACGAACGCGTGCCGGCTCGCCAGGTCGGCGTCCGCGTACCCGCCGCTGCGGTAGTCGAGGACCAGCCCCAGGTAGCGCGCGTAGTCGACGTCGGTCGGGCGGTGCGCCGCGTCCGCGTTCTCGATGTCCCGGCGGGTGAAACGGGTGAGCAGCTCCATGTCGGCGGGCACGGCCGACATCGCCGCGTCCCAGGAGGGGCTGTTGTCCAGCCCCGATTCCCACGGGTGCACGATGCTGGCGAGCCCGTCGCCGCCGGCGTCGCGGCGGGTGGTCAGGTACTCCTGCTGCGCGACGAGGCGCGGGTACAGCCAGGCCAGCTCGTCGCCGGCGGCGCGGGCGCACTCGGCGCCGTGCGAGGCGGCGCGGCGGTACACCTCCCACGCGGCGACCGCGTGCAGCGGCGGCTGCACCAGCCCGGTGCTGCCACGCGCGGGGCGCCCGGAGTACGCCGGGACGTCCCAGAAGCCCGGCCCCGGAAAGTAGTCGTTCTCGGCGGTGCCGGGGTCGAAGACGATGTGCGGCACCCGGCCGTCCGGCCATTGGGCCTCGAAGAGGCTGCGCAGGTCGCGCCAGGCGCGGGTGGGGTTCACGTAGGCGAGCCCGATGGCGATGAACGCGGCGTCCCAGCTCCACTGATGGGGGTAGAGGCGCCGGGAGGGGACCATGTGATCGTGTGACCAGTTGGAGTCGAGGACGTTAACGGCAGATTTCCAGAGATCAGCAGACATATCCGTGTTCACCGCGGCGTTCGGATCCGGCATCGGGCAGTGCATCATGTATAGCCCTTCCGCCGCTCGATCGGTAAACCATCTAGATCGGGTGACAAGGGCCGGGCTGAAGGATTCTTGAGGTTCTTCGTCGACCGTGCTAAGCCGCGTCGATCGAGCGCCAGAGCCGGCTGCGGCGGCCCGGCAGGTAGGGGGAGTCCAGGCGTTTCGCGACGATGCCGTGCAGGCCCTGCGCCTGGGCCGCCTCGAGCGCGAAGGCGCCGCCGCCGGGGAAGTAGGGCGGCGTCTGCCAGTTGCCGCCGGCCACCTCGAGCCCCTCCAGCAGTTCCCGCCGTTCGGCATAGCGGACCAGCTCCACCGTGGAGTGTCCCTCCAGCCAGAGCAGGTCGTAGGCCAGGAACTGCACCGGCGTGCGCTCGGCGGCCCGGCGCGCGGCCGCCGCGTCCCGCGGCGCCTTGCGGCGACTCAGCAGCTCAGGACTGACCCGCGCGCCGTCGAAGGCCACGATCTCGCCATCCAGTACGGCCTCGAGCGGCGCGAGCGCCTCACCCAGCGGCCGCAGCTCCGGGTACCACGAGGTGACGTCCGCGCCCTCGGCGTCGGCGATCCTGACCCGCCCGCCGGAGACGAACACACACGCGCGGCGCCCGGCCCAGCTCAGCTCGTACCCCCAGTCCTGATCGTCGGGCGGCAGAGCGGCGGCCGGGGCCGCGAGCATGGGCTCGACCGCCTCGGGCATGCTCTGCCAGCCCGGCTCGGGCGGGTCCATCCGGCGGACCATCCAGTCGTTGCCGCCGGTCCGGAAGAAGACGTACCGCCCGCCGGTGCGGTCGCCGTGGAAGGTGACGCCGATTTCGTCATCGCGCCATTTATCGGTCTCGAATGTCCCCCGATCGTGGATGATCATCTGGCCGCCGCCGTACTCGCCGGCCGGGATCTCGCCCGCGAAGTCCAGATATTCGAGCGGGTGGTCCTCGGTGTGGCGGGCCAGGTGGTTTCGGGCGCGGTCGCGGGGCAGCCCGCGCGGGACCGCGAACGAGACGAGCACGCCGTCGCGCTCCAGCCGGACGTCCCAGTGCAGGCTGCGGGCGTGGTGCTGCTGGATGACGAACCTGTTGCCGGTGGTTCTGCGGGGCCGGGCGCGCGGCACGGGCTCCGGTGTGCGCCGGGCGTCCCGCCGTCGCCGGTACTCGTCCAGCTGGTCGGTCATATCGCGATTGTCCGCCGGAACTACACCGTCGTCATTCGCAGATTGTCGTACCCCCGTGCCAGGGTCGGCCCATGTACGTCGAATGGGCCGCGAACCTGCCGCACGTCGTCGCCTGGCGCAGCACGATGCCGCCCGGCGCCGTCACGCGCGTGCTTCCCGACGGCTGCCTCGACCTGATCTGGCAGGACGGCTCGGTCTTCATCGCCGGCCCGGACACCGCGGCGCAGGTCGGCACGTCGCCGGCGCGCAGCAGGCTCTTCGCGTTGCGTTTCGCGGTCGGCACCGGCCCCGGTGTGCTCGGCATCCCCGCCGACGAGTTCACCGACCGGCAGGTCCCGATCGACCAGGTCGCGGCGCCGGCCGAGGTGAGGCCGCTGGCCGAGGCCGACGATCCGGTCGCGGCGCTGGAGGGGTTCGCTCGGCGCCGCTGGCGTGATCCGGACCGAGCCATGGTCGCCGTCGCCGCCGGGGCGCGGGCGGGCCGGCCGGTCGGCGCGATCGCCGACGAGTGCGGCCTGAGCGCACGGCAGCTGCAGCGCCGGTGCCGGACCGCCTTCGGCTACGGGCCGAAGACGCTCGCCCGGATCCTGCGGCTGCAGACGGCGGTGGGCCTGGCCCGGGCGGGGCGGCCGTTCGCCGACGTGTCCGCCGTCGCGGGCTACGCCGATCAGGCACACCTGTCCCGCGACGTGAGAGCGCTGGCCGGCGTGCCGCTCGGCGAGCTGGTCGGCTAGGCGGACGGCTGCTCGGGTGTCGGTGCGAAGAGGTCGACACCGTTGCCGTCCGGGTCGGACACGACGGCGTATCGCTGACCCCAGAAGGCGTCCCACGGCTCCTTTCGGGACCGGTACCCGGCGCCGACCAGGTCGGCGTGGGTGCTGTCCACTTCAGCCGGATCGGCACAACGGAAGGCGAGGGACGCGCTCCCGCTGCCCGGCGTGAAGCCGGGATCGAACGAGAGAATCGTCTCGTGCGTGTCGAGGAGCAGCCGGAGCCCGCCCGGCAGTTCGGACTCGGCGTGTGGTTCCCGCTCCGCCCCGGGCGGGAATACCAGCCCGAGCCGGCGATAGAACGCGAGTGACTTTTCCATGTCGGCCACCGCGAGGCCGATCGCATTGAAGGTAGGTGCCATGACGGTGACGCTACGACCATCTCGGACCGATCGTATTGAACAAATCGGACGCGGACATGATCGTGGGTTCCGTGCTCCGACGGCGGCGGGTAGTGTCTTGGCTCCGACGCGTATCGAACACCCCTCGGAGGCGTTGCTGCGATGACCTTGCGCATCCTCGTCGTGGGCGCCGGCATCAGCGGCCTCGCGACGGCCCGAGGGCTTCGCATAGCGGGTTTCCGTCCGGACGTCGTCGAGGAGCTTCCGGCCACGACGGTCCCCGGCGCCGGTATCTACCTGCCCGGCAACGCGTCCCGGGCGCTGCGGCTGCTCGGCCTCGACGCGCCGCTGCGGCCGCTCGGCCACCTGATCTTCCGACAGGTCTTCCAGGACGCCGGCGGCGGTGACCTGTTCGAGCTGGATGTCGCCGCGCTCTGGGCCGGCGTGGGGGAGAGCCGCGCGCTGTCCCGTGGTGACCTGCAGCAGGTGCTGCTGACCGGAGTCGGCGGCGAGGTGCGCTACGACACGGCCGTCCGGGACCTGGAGCTCATCGACGGCGGCGTCAAGGTCGAGTTCGACAGCGGCGCCGTCGCCGAGTACGACCTCGTCGTCGGCGCCGACGGCCGGCGCTCCACGATCCGGGCCAAGGCCGGGCTGGGCGGGCCGGCGACCCCGACGGGCCAGATCGTCTACCGCAGCGTGGTCACCGGCGGCCCGCCGGTCAGCGACTGGACGGCCCTGCTCGGGCTCCGGTCCCAGTTCGTCGTGATGCCGATGGGCGGGCGGCGGCTCTACTGCCACGCCGACGAGACGGCCGGGCCCGGTACGCCGAATCCGGCGGACCCGGTGGCCCGGGTTCGGGAGCTGTTCAAGGACTTCGGCGGTCCGGTGCCGGCGATCCTCGACGCACTGGAGAAGGTGCAGGTCGCGCGCACCGACGAGGTGGTGCTCGAGGGCTGGTCGAAGGGTTCGGTCCTGCTCGTCGGTGATGCCGCTCACGCGACCGCGCCGACGCTGGCGCAGGGCGCCGCCATGGCCTTCGAGGACGCCGTGGTGCTCGGCGAGGTGCTCAAGGCCGGTGCGGACGACGTGCCGGCGGCGCTGCGTGCGTACGAGAAAAGGCGTGCGGCGCGCTGTGACCAGGTCCGGGGGTGGACCCAGGAGCGCGACCGGACCCGAGATGTGTCCCCGGCGCAGCGCGACCCTATGCTGCGCAGGCGGGGCCAGACGATCTTCGCAGACCAGTTACGGGGACTCGTCGAACCGTTCTGAGATCTGGGTGAGCTTTGGTCACCCCGCGCCCGCCGGGGGTCGGCGGGGGACTATTCTGCCTGCGAGGTACGCCTTTCCACTCGGGTGTACGCAGTGGGACGAACGAGACACCGGAGGCTATCCGTGACGACCGTTGCGCCTAAGCCGATCGTGACCCGGCCCTGGCCGGTGCGACAGCAGGTGAAGGGCTCGGCCCTCGCGCGGATCCTGCGGACGACGGACGCGAAGCAGATCGGGATCATGTACATGATCACCGCCTTCGTGTTCTATATCCTGGGCGGATTCATGGCCCTGCTCATGCGCACCGAGCTGGCTCGGCCGGGCATGCAGGTCCTGTCGCCGGAGCAGTACAACCAGCTGTTCACGATGCACGGCACGATCATGCTGCTGTTCTTCGCGACGCCGATCGTGTTCGCGTTCGCGAACTTCGTGGTGCCGATCCAGATCGGCGCGCCCGACGTGTCGTTCCCGCGGCTCAACGCGTTCGCGTACTGGCTGTACCTGTTCGGCGGCACGATCGCCGTCGCCGGGTTCCTCACGCCGCAGGGCGCGGCCGACTTCGGCTGGTTCGCCTACACGCCGCTGAGCGACTCGCTGCACTCGCCGGGCGTCGGCGGCAACATGTGGGTCGTCGGCCTGGCGATCTCGGGTCTGGGCACCATCCTCGGTGGCGTCAACATGATCACGACGATCATCACGCTGCGCGCGCCCGGCATGACGATGTTCCGGATGCCGATCTTCACGTGGAACATCCTGGTCACCAGCCTCCTGGTGATCATGGTCTTCCCGTTCCTCGCCGCGGCGCTGTTCGCGCTGGCCGCCGACCGCGTCCTCGGCGCGCACGTCTTCGACGTGGAGACCGGCGGCCCGATGCTGTGGCAGCACCTCTTCTGGTTCTTCGGCCACCCCGAGGTCTACATCGTCGCGCTGCCCTTCTTCGGCATCATCACCGAGGTCATCCCGGTCTTCAGCCGCAAGCCGGTCTTCGGCTACAAGGGCCTGGTCGGCGCGACCCTGCTGATCGCGGCCCTGTCGATGAGCGTGTGGGCGCACCACATGTTCGTCACCGGTCAGGTGCTGCTGCCGTTCTTCAGCTTCCTGAGCTTCCTCATCGCGGTACCGACGGGCATGAAGTTCTTCGTCTGGATCGGCACGATGTGGCGCGGCCAGATCAGCTTCGAGACGCCGATGCTGTTCGCACTCGGCTTCCTCGTGACGTTCCTCTTCGGTGGCCTGTCCGGCGTGCTGCTCGCGGCCCCGCCGATCGACTTCCACGTCTCGGACTCGTACTTCGTCATCGCGCACTTCCACTACGTGCTCTTCGGCACGATCGTGTTCGCGGTGTTCTCGGGCATCTACTTCTGGTTCCCGAAGATGTTCGGCCGAATGCTCGACGACCGCCTCGGCAAGATTCACTTCTGGCTGACGTTCATCGGCTTCCACGCCACGTTCCTGGTCCAGCACTGGGTGGGCGCGGAGGGCATGCCCCGCCGCTACGCGGACTACCTGCCGAGCGACGGCTTCACGTTCCTCAACACGTTCTCGACGGTCGGCTCCTTCGTCCTCGGCGCGTCGACCCTGCCGTTCATCTACAACGTGTGGAAGTCCTACAAGGTCGGCCAGCTCGTCACGGTCGACGACCCGTGGGGCGCCGGCAACTCGCTGGAGTGGGCGACCAGCTCGCCGCCTCCGCTGCGCAACTTCGACAAGATGCCCCGCATCCGCTCGGAGCGCCCGGCCTTCGACGCGAAGTTCCCGGAGCTGGCGGCCGGCTCCCAGTCGGTCGCGGGCCCGCCGGAGGGCGGCGCCCGCCCGCTGACGGCCGAGTCGGACGGCGGCGCGACCTACGTGGAAGACCTGAGCGACCACGGTAAGCACTGACCCGCAGGCACTGAAGCGACAGCGGCCCGCCCCCGGACTCAGAACCTTGAGTCCGGGGGCGGGCCCGTTTGCCGCTGCGGCCGCGCCGGCTGAGCGCGACCAAGGTCACCCGGCCCCCGGCCTGGCGGGAGGGTGTGCGGCCCGGCGGGAGGGTGTGCGGCCCGGTGGAGAGGCTGCGGCCTGGCGGAGGGGTGCGCTCAACCACTGACATGCGTTCCGCGGTCCCGGTCCTCGCTGAGTGCGCGGCCGAGTCGGCGCGGGCGCGACCTGCCAGGCAGGCTCGGGCGACCCTGGCGGGCCCGGAAGCGACAACGGCCCACCCCGAACCTCCTAGAACACCAGGAGCCCGGAGCCGGGCTGTTCCCAGCAGCGGTTTCGAAAGGGTCGAGGTCAGACGGGGTCCGGGTTTCGCCGGGGCCCGACGCAGCCCGGTCATCCTTCGAAACAGCCGAGGCCCGGGCTGGCCCGTGCGAGGTCCGGGCTGGTCTGTGCGTGGCGTGGGCTGGTCTGCGGTGAGGTCCGGGCTGGTCTGTGCGTGGCGTGGGCTGGTCTGCGGTGAGGTCCGGGCTGGCCCGCCCGAGGCCCGGGTTGATCCGCCGCGAGACCGATGTGCTCTGGCTGAGTGCGGTCGGTGCCCGGGCCAGTGGCGTCAGGGTGCCAGGAACTCGGTCGCCGGACCGGGCGCGGCGGCTGCCAGCGTGGGATCTGCCTGCGGATCACCGGCAGCCCGCCCGATCTCGCCGCCCGGGTCCCCCGGTTCGTCGGGCGCGGAAGGGACGGCCGCAACGGCTGCGCCGTTGGCGGCTGAGCCGGCCGTCGCGGCGGAGCGGGCCGCGGGAATGGAACCGGCCGCGGTGTCGGAGCCGGGCGCGGGGGCGGCGGCCGCCGCACGGCGGCGCTGGAACTCGGCCGGCAGCGTCAGAGCCGCCACCAGCAGCCCCACGCCGCCGACGGCCGCGAACCCCCAGGCCGGCGACCAGGTGTCCATCACCACGCCCGCGAGCGGCGCGCCCAGCGCCACCCCGACGGTCAGCGACGAGTTGTGCAGCCCCATCGCCTCACCTCGGGCCGACGCCGGGGTCAGCCTGCTGACCGCGTCCGCCGTCGCCGTGATCGTCGGGGCGCACAGCGCCCCCGCCGGGATCAGCAGCAGGCCCAGCAGCCACCAGTGCCCGCCCGCCAGCCCCACGGGGATCGTCAGCAGCGCCATCGGCGCGAACAGGGTCAGCGGCGACAGCCCCTGCCGCACGGTTCCGTATGCGAACCCGCCGATCAGCGAGTAGGCCGCCCACATGCCCAGCACCGCCCCGGTCCACTCGACCTCGCCGGCGTTCTGCAGCACCGCGACCACGGCCACGTCCGTGCCGCTCAGCACCAGGGTCGCCGCGCTGCTGATCGCCAGGACGGCCACCAGCCTGGGGCGCAGCCAGGTGCTGCGGTGCACCCGCTCGCCCGCCGAGATCGGGGCCTCGTCCTTGCCGCGGACCGGCGGGTTCAGCAGGTAGAGACCCACTCCGGAGACGAGGATGCCCGCGCCGACCGCCAGCATCGCCACCCGGGCGCCCGCGGTCGTGCAGACCAGGACGCCCAGCGCCGGCCCGGCCATGAACGACAGCTCGGTGGTGATCGAGTCCAGGGCGAAGGCCGGCAGGCGGTGGGACTCGGGCGCCAGCGCCGCGATCGACTGGCGGGCCACCGCGAAGGCCGGCAGGGTCAGGAAGCCGCCGACCATCGCCGCGAGCAGCAGCGCCCAGTAGGGCATGGCCTGCGCCGTCGTCCAGAACGTGACCTCGGCCACGGTGGTGAGCAGCAGCACCGGGCGCAGGCCCTTGCGGTCGGTGATCCGGCCCATCACCGGCGCGCCGATCGAGTTGCCGATGGTGAAGGCAGCGCCGACCAGGCCGGCGGCCGCATAGCCCAGGTGCAGATCCTGGGTGACGTGCAGCGTCAGGGTGACCGTGCCCGCCGTGATCGGGATACGGGCCAGCGTCGCCACGATGAGCAGCGAGCGGATGCCGCGCAGCGCGAGCGTCTCCCGGTAAGGCGTGAGTGTCATAGCGGACCTAACCTCCGCGGGACAGTCTGCGCCAGGGGTACGACAACCCCAACCCGATTAGATGTTGGTCACGTCCCGATGACCACCGGCGTGCCGGTCGTACGCACCTCGGCCTGGGTGAACTGGGCCAGCGCGGCCGTCGTCGTCGCCGCGGCGACGCCCGCCGTCAGGTCGAGCAGGACGGTCGTGGCGAAGCCGGCCGCCGCCGCGTCCAGCGCCGTCGCCCGTACGCAGTGGTCCGTCGCGATGCCCACCACGTCGACCTCGGTCACCTCGCGGGACCGCAGCCAGTCCGCCAGGGTCTCGCCGTCGGCCGTGTGGCCCTCGAAGCCCGAGTACGCCGCCGCGTGCGCGCCCTTGTGGAACACCGCCTCGACCTTCTCCGTGCCCAGCGCCGGGTGGAAATCGGCGCCTCCCGTGCCCGCGACGCAGTGGGCCGGCCACGAGTCGACGAAGTCCGGGTGGGCGCTGAAGTGGGCGCCCGGGTCCACGTGGTAGTCCTTGGTCGCCACGACGTGGTCCCAGGTGCCGGTGGTCAGCGCCGACGTGATTCCCGCGGCCACGCCGGCCCCGCCGGGTACGGCCAGCGAGCCGCCTTCGCAGAAGTCGTTCTGAACGTCGACGATGATGAGCGCGCGCGACATGACATGCCTCTCAGGAGGTCGGGACCACGGTGACCGGGATCGCCGGGTCGCCGGCGGACAGTTTCAGGCCTTCCCAGGGGATCGAGATCAGGCACTGGCGCAGGTGGCCGCGGGACTCGGCGAGCGTCGGCGCCTCCATGATCTCGCCGGCCACCACGAACGAGCGCTGCAGGAGGCGGTCGTTGGCGACGTGGTCGGGCACGCCCTGCGACACCACGATCTCCTCGGTGGCCGTACCGGTCGGCTTGTGCCGCCGGATCGCGGTCTTGCGGCCGCCGACCGTCGCCTTGTTCTCCGAGCGCTTGACCACCGCGCGGCCCTCGACCTCGACCAGCTTGTAGACCAGCCCGGCCGTCGGCGCGCCGGAGCCCGTCACGACCGCGGTGCCGGCGCCGTACATGTCGACCGGCTCGGCGGCCAGGGTGGCGATCGAGTACTCGTCCATGTCGCCGGAGACGATGATCTTCGTCTCCGTGGCGCCGAGCGAGTCGAGCAGCTCGCGGGAGTGCTGGGCCAGCACCGACAGGTCGCCCGAGTCGATCCGGACCGCGCGCAGGTCGGGCCCGGCCACCGCGATCGCGTTGCGGATGCCCTGCGCGATGTCGTAGGTGTCGACCAGCAGCGTCGTGTTCTTGCCGAGGGCCGCCACCTGCGAGGCGAACGCCGCCGGCTCGTCGTCGTGCAGCAGCGTGAACGCGTGCGCCGACGTGCCGGTGGTCGGTATGCCGTAGCGGCCGCCGGCCGCCAGGTTGGACGTCGAGGCGAAACCCGCGAGATAGGCGGCGCGGGCCGCGGCCACGGCGGCCTCCTCGTGCGTACGCCGGGAGCCCATCTCGATGATCGGCCGTCCCCGGGCGGCGGTGACCATCCGGGCCGCGCCCGCCGCGATCGCGCAGTCGTGGTTGAGCACCGACAGGATGAGCGTCTCCAGCACCACGCACTCGGCGAAGCCGCCGGACACCGTCATGATCGGGGAGCCGGGGAAGAACAGCTCGCCCTCGGCGTACCCGTCGATGTCGCCGGTGAAGCGGTAGTCCGCGAGCCAAGCCGCGGTGGTCTCGTCGACGATCCCCGATCCGCGCAGGAACTCGATGTCGACGGCGGTGAAGCGGAAGTCCCGGATGAGCTCCATGAGGCGCCCCTGGCCCGCGACCACGCCGTAGCGGCGCCCGGTGGGCAGCCGCCGGGCGAACACCTCGAAGACGCTGCGGCGGTTCGCCGTGCCGTCTTTGAGGGCGGCGCTGACCATGGTCAGCTCGTACTGGTCGGTCAGCAGCGCGGGCGCGAAAGGGGTCACTGATCCACCTTAGGCGTGCCGCGCCGGCCCGTCTCACTGCGGGAACAGGCGAAGCGCGGGCGCCAGCTCGATCCGCCCGTTCACGCCCAGCTTGGTGTAGACCCGCTGCAAATGGTTCTCCACCGTGCGTGGCGACAGGTAGAGCCGGTCGGCGATCTCCCGGCTCCGAACGCCCTCGGCGGCGAGCTCGGCCACCTGGCGCTCGCGCACGGTCAGCGCCGGCTGGACCGCCAGCAGCGCGGGCGTGCGCATCGTGCCGCAGCGGCTCAGGACGTCGGCCATCAGCGTGCTCGCGGCCAGCGCCCGCGGGTCCCGGGCCTGGCGGAAGATCCGGACCGCGCCGGCCGCGGCCTCCGCCGCGAAGAGCTGGTGGCCGAGCACCGCGAACTCGCGGGCGACCGCGAACAGGTCCTCGGCGGCCTCGTCCGCGCAGGCCCGGGCGTGCCTGATCAGCAGCGGTGCCGCGCACCCGCCGACCGTCCCGGCGAGGGCGGTCATCCGGTCCGCGGCCAGGTCCGGGCGCCCGAGCCGGACCAGATCGTAGAGGGCGAGCAGCTCATGGCCGTGGAAGCCGTCGGCCCGCGCCCGGGTCGCGGAGCCGCGCAGCACCTGTACGGCCGCGGCGAGTTCCCCCTGGCACACCAGCGTCCACGCGCGGGCCTGCTCCCACCACGGGTAGTAGAGCCCGACCGCGCCGCCAGAGGCCGACTCTGCGACGGCCAGCGCGTCGACGGCCAGCGTGACCTGACCGAGCAGCGCCGCCACGTTGGCGCGGGCGAAGTGTGCGCTGCCGTCGTAGACGCGGGCCGGGGCGAGCGCCGCGCAGGCCTGCTCGGTGGCGCGTAGCGCCTCGTCGGTGCGCCCGCGCAGCAGCGCGGCCCGGGCCTGCAGCAGCGACACCCAGCCGGAGCCGAATCCGAAGCCGCCGGCCTGGGCGAGGTGTGCGAACTCCGCCGCCAGGATCCGGTCGATGCCCGGCAGGTCCAGCGACACGCTGACCAGGGTGCCCTCGGCCATCTGCAGCGCGTACTGCACCGCCGGGGTGTCGCGCCGCCAGGCCGCCGTGTCCGCGACGACCGCGGCGATCAGCTCGGCGCTGGCGCCGGGGTCGCCGCCGGCCGCCGCGAGGAACGCCAGCACGCAACGGGCGAGCGCCTTGGTCGCGACGCCGGCCGAGGGTTCGTCGAGCACGCCACGGGCCAGGGCGCGGGCCGGTTCCAGCTCGTCGAGCTGGAGCCGGATGAACGCCTCGAGCGCGTGCACCCGGGCGGCCTCGGCCGGCACGCTCAGCTTGGCCGCGGCCAGCGTGTCGGCGGCCTCGGCCCGGCCGAGCCCGAAGAACTCGACGGCGGCGCGGGAGGTGAGCCCGCGGGCGCTGTCGTCCGGGGTGGCGTCCAGGACGGCGAGGGCCTCCTCCGGGCTGTCGGCGAAGAGCAGCACGGTGGCGAGCAGCTCGGCGGCCGGGTAGCCGCCGCCGGCGTCGTGCGCCGCCCCGGCCAGGCGCAACGCCAGGCCGATGTCGAAGCGGCCGAACGCCTGCCGGGCGGCGTCGAGCAGCAGCGCGGCGTCCTGGGCCGTACCGGAGTCCAGCCGCCAGACGGCGACCCGCAGCAGGTCGTCGCGGCGCCGGGCGCCGGTGCCCTCGACCAGGTCGGCGAGGCCGGCAAGCAGCCGCCGGGACCGGGTGACCGGGCAGCGACGGCGGACCACCTCGCCGTAGAGCGGGTGCGCGAGCCGGACGTCGCGGCGGCGCTCGTCGGCGACCACCCGGATCAGGCCGCGCTCCTCGGCGGCCTCCACGTCCCGGGGCTCCGCGCCGCGCAGCAGCAGCGCCAGCCCGAGCGGCTCGCCGAACGAGACCAGCTCGAGCACGTCGCGGACGCCGGCCGTCAGCCCGCCGATCCGGGCGTCGACCAGGTCGGCGAGGCTCGGCGCCAGCGTCAGGCGGCCGGTCCAGCGCCAGAACCCGTACGTCCGGATCAGCTCGCCGCCGCCGACCGCCGCCAGCACCAGTTCGCGCAGCAGCAGCGGGTTGCCGCCGCCCAGGCGGGCGAGCCGCTGCGCCGATCCGGCCTCGACCGGCCCGCCGACCAGCGCGGTGAGCAGTTCCCGCGACTCCTCGTCGGTGAGCGGCGCCAGCTCGGCGTGGCTCAGCAGGCCCTCGGTCCACAGTGCGCTGATCGGCGTGGGCACGGGCTCGGCGATCCGCAGCGCGCCCAGCAGCGTGGCGCCCTCCCGAACCAGCAGGTGGGCGAGCGCGGCGGAGGGCGGGTCGAGCAGGTGGGCGTCGTCGATCGCCAGCACTATCGGCCGGTCGCCCGCCGTGGCGTGCAGGCCGTCGACCGCCCAGCGCAGCAGCCCGGCCGGGGAGAGCCCGGCGGGCACGTCGGGCGGCAGGATCTGGGCGAGGCCGCCGAACGGCAGCCCGGAACTGGCGATGTTGGCCGAGGCGCAGTGCACCGAATACTGCTCGGCCGGCAGTTCGGAGACGGCCTGGTGCAGCAGGCGGCTCTTGCCGATGCCGGCGGCCCCACTGAGGATCAGGCCGCGGTCCGAGCCGATCGTCGCGGCGCTCGTGAGACGGGCCAACTCGTCGGCGCGACCGACGAATTCCCAGTGCTCCACCGAGCCAGCATATCGAGATCCGTCATCTTCAGGTCACGCTCAGACTACGTTCCAAAATGAGTATCCAAGGTCGAAACGGTGAGTAATCAGACATCTGTCTGGGCCCCCGGCGGTCCCATACGGTTCGGCGGTGCCGGCGTGGCTGCCCGGGCTCAGCCTGGCGGGGCGGGCCCGGGCGCCCGCCGGTCTCCCCGCCCGCGGTCGCCTGCCCCGCGCGGTCCCCGGCGGGCGTGGCGCGGGCTCGGGGCCGCGCCATCTCCCGCCTTCGCGACGCGCATGGGTCCAGCGGTTCGACCCCTGGCCGAATCGGCGTGGCACGATGGGGGCATGGCGTTGCCTCAGGTCGCTCCCGTCGAGACGCCGCAGATCGAGGAGGTACCCGCCGATGACCGGCCGTGGGTAACGATCGTCTGGGACGATCCGGTCAATCTGATGTCGTACGTGACCTGGGTCTTCCAGAAGCTGTTCGGCTACAGCCACGACAGGGCCGAGCAACTGATGATGGACGTGCATAACAAGGGCAAGGCGGTCGTCTCCAGCGGCGCGCGCGAGCGCATGGAGATGGACGCTTCGCAACTCCACGGCTACGGTCTGTGGGCGACGGTTGACCGGGCGTGAGTTGGCAGGTGGACTGACAGATGTTCCGACGCAACGGCAGCCAGTGCGTTGCCATGTTCGCCGTCGACGAGGTGCGCGTGCTGCGCAAGGTCGCCGGCGAGGTCGTGGGGCTGCTCATGGACGGCTTCGACCACACCGATCCGGTGGTCGGCCGGCTCTTCCCGGACATCTACCCGGACCGGCCGGAGGACTCCGCCGAGTTCCGCCTCTACACCGAGGGTGACCTCAAGACGGGCAAGATCGACCAGGCCGGCGCCATCCTCGCCGCGCTGCCCGACGACGGGCCGGGCGAGGTGAGCCTGGACGGCGAGGAGGCCGAGGCCTGGCTGCGCGCGATCAACGACGCGCGCCTGGCAATGGGGACCCGGCTCGACATCCAGGGCGACACCGACCTGAACGACGAACTGGACGAGGCCGTCGTCCACGACCCCGCGTCGAGCCGGGTCTTCCAGCTCTCCGTCTACGCGTACCTGGGCTATCTGCAGGAATCGCTGCTGAACGCGCTGCCGGAGATCGACGAACGCTAGGCCGCGTCGAGCCGGGCCTGCTCGGCGCCGGTCAGGATCAGCTCCGGCGCCCGGGCCGAGTCGATGATCGACTCGGGCCGGCTGGCGCCCGGGATCGGGACGACGTGCGGGCTCTTGGCCAGCATCCACGCCAGCGCCACCCGTTGCGGGCTGACCCCGTGCGCGGCGGCGACCCCGGCGAATTCGCCGAACCGGTCGCCCAGCTCGCCCGCCCGGGCGATGCCGCCGAGCGGCGAATACGGCAGGAAGGCGATCCCCAGCTCGTCGCAGAGCCGCAGCTCGGGCTCCGAGGAGCGGAACGCGGGCGAGAACTGGTTCTGCACCGCGGCGAGCCGGCCGCCGAGGATCTGCCGCGCCTGCCGGATCTGCTCGACATTCGCGTTCGAGATGCCGGCCAGCCGGATCTTGCCCTCGTCGAGCAGGTCGCGGACGGCGCCGACCGACTCCGCGTACGGGATCCGGGGGTCCGGGCGGTGGAACTGGTAGAGGCCGATCGCGTCGACGCCGAGCCGCTTCAGCGAGCCCTCGACGGCCTCGCGCAGGTGCGCGGGGGAGCCGTCGACGGTCCACGAGCCGTCGCCGGGGCGCAGGTGCCCGCCCTTGGTGGCGACCAGCACGCCGGAGGTGTCGCCGCCCCAGCTCGCCAGCGCCTGGGCGATCAGCGTCTCGTTGTGCCCGACCTCGTCGGCGTGGACGTGGTAGGCATCGGCCGTGTCGAACAGGGTCACGCCGGCGTCGAGCGCGGCGTGCACGGTCCGGACCGAGCGGTCGATCTCGGGGCGCCCCTCGATGGACATCGGCATGCCACCGAGCCCGACGGCGCCCACCTGGACGTTTCCTATGATTCGCTGCTTCATTCCCCAGGCATACCCCGGTCGTCGATCGGTACGCGCGTGAGCACTGCCACGCCCGGTGCGCCGCGGGGTCACGGTAATGTGAACACCGTGCTGACCATCGACAGCGCGATCGTCGACGCGATCGTCGCCCACGCCCGCCGGGACCACCCCGACGAGGCCTGCGGCGTGGTCGCCGGAGCGATCGGCAGTGACCTGCCCACCCGGCACATCGCGATGGACAACGCGGCCCGGTCGATGACCTTCTACGAGTTCGACTCGATGGAGCAGTTGCGGATCTGGCGCGAGATGGACGACAACGACGAGGAGCCGGTGGTCATCTACCACTCGCACACCGCGACGGAGGCGTACCCGTCCCGCACCGACATCTCCTTCGCCGGCGAACCGGGTGCCCATTACGTACTGGTATCGACCCGCGAGCCGGACTCCGAGGAGATCCGCTCGTTCCGTATCGTGGACGGTGTGGTGACCGAGGAAGAGGTCAACATCGTGGATGCGACGGTGGACGCGTGAGTGGGAGTGCGGACGGCTACGCCGTCCAGTCGTACATGTTCGGGCAGAGCCCGGCCTCGGTCTACTACGAGTGTCGCTGACGCGACCTCTGCCGGCCTGCCCCCGAACTCTCTCGACTTCTCTCTTTCTAGGAGCATCACAACCATGGCTATCGAAGTTCGCGTCCCGACCATCCTGCGCAGCTACACCGGCGGTTCGAAGGTCGTCGAGGGCTCCGGTGCGACCCTGTCCGGCCTGATCGACGACCTCGACGCCAAGCACTCCGGCCTCAAGGGCCGGCTGCTCACGCCCGAGGGCGGCCTGCACCGTTTCGTCAACATCTACGTCAACGACGAGGACGTCCGCTTCCTGGGCGCCCTCGACGCGAAGCTGGCCGACGGCGACGCCGTGACGATCCTGCCGGCCGTCGCCGGCGGTGCCCTGGGCTTCGCCGCCGCCGCGGCCCTGCTCGGCAGCTCGTCCAACCGGAACGCCACGGCCCCTGAGCTGACCGAAGGCCGGTAAGCGATGGCTCGCTACGAGAGCCTGCTGGACGCCTGTGGGGGCACGCCGCTGGTCGGCCTGCCCCGCCTGTCGCCGACGGTGCCCGAGGGGGCACCGCCGGTCCGGCTCTGGGCCAAGCTCGAGGACCGCAACCCGACCGGCAGCATCAAGGACCGCCCGGCGCTGTTCATGGTGCGCGAGGCGGAGGAGTCCGGGCGGCTCCGTCCGGGCGACACGATCCTGGAGCCGACCAGCGGCAACACCGGCATCTCCCTGGCCATGGTCGCGAAACTGCGCGGCTACCGGCTGGTCTGCGTGATGCCGGAGAACGTCTCCTCGGAGCGCGTGCAGATCCTCCGGATGTACGGCGCGGAGATCATCTTCTCGCCGGCCGCGGGCGGGTCGAACCAGGCGGTCGCGGTGGCGAAGCAGATCGCGGCCGAGCACCCCGACTGGGTCATGCTCTTCCAGTACGGCAACCCGGGCAACGCCCGCGCCCACTACGAGACCACCGGGCCGGAGTTGCTGCACGACCTGCCGACGATCACCCACTTCGTGGCGGGCCTGGGCACCACCGGCACGCTGATGGGCACCGGCCGGTTCCTGCGGGAGAAGGTCGACGGCATCCAGATCGTCGCCGCCGAGCCGCGCTACGGCGAGCTGGTGTACGGCCTGCGCAACATCGACGAGGGCTACGTTCCCGAGCTCTACGACGAGACCGTCCTGACCCGGCGCTTCTCGGTCGGCACCCGCGACGCGGTGCTGCGGACCCGGCAGCTGGTCGAGGTCGAGGGCATCTTCGCCGGCTTCTCCAGCGGCGCGATCCTGCACGCGGCGCTGGCGGTCGCCCATGAGGCGGTCAAGGCGGGCACGCGGGCGGACGTGGCGTTCGTGGTCTGCGACGGCGGCTGGAAATACCTGTCGACGGGCGCCTACGGCGGCACCCTCGGCGAGGCGGAGGAGGCCCTGGAGGGCCAGCTCTGGGCCTGAGCGTTCGTGCGGCGCGGCCCGGGCCGCGCCGCACCGGCTCAGTAGGCCACGGCGAGCATGACGTCGGCCGCCAGCGGCACGGCCGCGCCGAGCAGCAGCATCCAGGGCAGCATCCGCCGGTGGATGGAGAGGAACGCGCCCACCGAGAACGCGACGCTCACCATGCCGAGGATGGCGAGCACGGGCACGTACCAGTCCGGCACGCCGCCGCCGATCTGCGACACCATCCCGCGGATTCCGACGCCGACGCCGCCGAGGCCGAGGAACGACGCGTAGACGGACATGGCCAGCAGTCGCCGGGCGCCCGGTGCGGGATCGTCGGCGGCCGGGAAGCGGAAGAACGCCTCTTCCTCGCCGGCCGTCTCCGGCCGGCCGGCCGGATCCCTCTCCCATCCGAACGGGACCACGTCCGGGGCGGGGGACTCCTGGACCGGAACCCGGGTCCGCCGCGGTTCTTCCACGCCCGTCGTCGCCACACTGCCTCCGATTTGACCGGTGTTGTTACTTCACCCTGTGCAACGGAATTGACTCACTTGGCGTAACGGACGAGAAAATGACCCAGCTCACGCCGGGTGTGACTTACGTTGTCGATTTAGCGACAAATCGACCAGACGTTTATGTGACGTGCTGGTCCCGGCGTAGGCTGCGCAGCGTGATTGACTGGTCTGCCGTCTCGACCGAGGGCCGATTCTTGGGGGCAAGCGTCTTTCAAGGAGCAGGGAACTTGGGCGAGTGGACGACCGAGCGTGAACCAGAGGTACCCATATGCGACTGACCGTTCTCGGCTGTGCCGGCAGTTTTCCCGGCCCCGAGGCGGCTTGTTCCGCCTACCTCGTCGAGGCCGAGGGCTTCCGGCTGCTGATCGACTTCGGCTCCGGGTCGCTTTCGGCGCTGCAGCGCTACGCGGGCATCGGGGCCGTCGACGCCATCCTGCTGACCCACCTGCACTGCGACCACATGCTGGACGCGTGCACCTACGTCGTCGTGCGCCGTTACGCACCGGGCGGCCCGATGCCCCCGCTGCCGGTCTACGCGCCGATGGGCGCCGCGGAGCGCATCTCGGCGGCGTACAGCACGGAGAACGAGCCGGTCGACGACGTGTACACGTTCTACGCCCTGCAGCCCGGCACCTTCCCGATCGGCCCGCTCACGGTCACCGTCGACCGGGTCAACCATCCCATCGAGACGTACGGCGTCCGAGTCGAGCACAACGGCGGGGTCCTGGCGTATTCGTCGGACACCGCGCCGTGCGAGTCGCTGCTGCGCCTGGCGCAGGGCGCGGACCTCTTCCTCTGCGAGGCCAGCTATCTCGACGGCGTTGACAACCCGCCTGACCTGCACCTGACCGGCGGTGAGGCGGGCGAGGCGGCCACCAAGGCCGACGTGCGCAAGCTTCTGCTGACCCATCTCGTTCCCGCCTGGGTCAGCGAGGCGTCTACTGTGGAGGCCGCTTCGGCGGCTTACGCGGGTCCGGTGGAGGTCGTCCGCCCGGGCGCCCGCTACGATCTCTGAGCCTGCCGAGGGGACGGCACGACGGACCACCGACAAGTGACTCTGGAGTGGGCTTGCATGAGCGGTCGATCGGTGGGTGAGCGCGGACTGCGCATCGTCCGACTGGCGAACTTCGTCTCACCTCGGTCGGGCGGGTTGCGCACCGCGCTGCGTAACCTCGGCGAGGGCTATCTGCGGGCGGGTCACGAGCCCATCCTGATCGTCCCCGGGCGCGAGCGCTCCGACGAGATGACCTCGCAGGGCCGCGTCATCACGCTGCCGGGCCACCGCCTGCCCCGGACGGGCGGCTACCGCGTGCTGGCCTCGCGCCGCGAGTTGACCCGGCTGCTCGACCACCTGGAGCCCGACCGGCTCGAGGTCTCCGACCGGGCGACGCTGCGCTGGACCGGTCGCTGGGCCCGCGACCGCGGGGTCGGCTCGATGATGGTGTCCCACGAGAGCCTGGCGGGCCTGCTCGGCGTCTGGGGCATGCCGGCGCGCGACTCGCTCGCCGACCGGCTCAACCGGCGCACCGCCGAGGCCTTCGACCAGATCGTCTGCACGACGGCGTTCGCCGCGGCCGAGTTCCGCCGCCTCGGCGTGCCGAACCTGGTGGAGGTGCCGCTCGGCGTCGACCTGCGCCAGTTCCACCCGAGCCGCGCCGACGCCGCGGTCCGTTCGCGGTACGCCCGCCCCGACGAGCTGCTCGTCGTCTACTGCAGCCGGCTCTCCGCGGACAAGCGCCCCGAGCTGGCGGTCGACACGGTCGCCGCGCTGCGGGCCGCCAAGGCCCCGGCCGTGCTGGTCATGGCCGGGGACGGCTCCCGCCGCGCCGCCCTGGCCTACCGGTCCGCCCGGCTGCCCGTGCGCTTCGCCGGGCACATCTCCGACCGCGACGACGTGGCCGCGCTGCTGGCCAGCGCCGACGTCGCCGTGGCGCCGGGACCGGTGGAGACGTTCGGGCTCGCCGCGCTCGAGGCCCTGGCCTGCGGCACGCCGGTGGTGGTCAACGCGGCCAGTGCCCTGCCCGAGGTCGTCGGCGAGGCGGGCATGGCGGTGCCGGGCACGCCGGAGGCCTTCGCCGAGGGCGTACGCAAGCTGATGGAACGACCGGAGGTCGAGCGGCGCGCCGCCGCCCGGGCCCGCGCCGAGCTGTTCGGCTGGCCGCAGGCCGTCGAGGGATTCCTGCGCGCGCACGATGCCGTGCCGTCGGACCGCAGCTCAGCCGTCGTGGCCCGGCAGCAGGCGCCCGCCGCGGCGTCCGAGAGGGCGCTGCGCCCGGCCGCGCCCGCGGTCGCGGCCGCCGCGTCCCGTCCCTGGGCGGCGGCACCCGGCGACGCGCTGTAGCGGCGATCCCCCTAGGCTCTTGGCCATGGCGCGACCTGACGGCCGAGAGCCCGGCCAACTCCGACCCGTGACCCTCACCCGCCGGTGGAGCATCCATCCGGAGGGATCGGTGCTCGTCGAGTTCGGCGACACCCGGGTCCTCTGCACCGCCAGCGTGACCGAGGGCGTTCCGCGCTGGCGCAAGGGTTCCGGCCTTGGCTGGGTCACCGCGGAGTACGCGATGCTCCCGCGCGCGACGAACACCCGCGGCGACCGGGAGAGCGTCAAGGGCCGGGTCGGCGGCCGCACCCAGGAGATCTCCCGGCTGATCGGCCGCAGCCTGCGGGCGTGCATCGACCTGAAGGCCCTGGGCGAGAACTCGATCGTGCTGGACTGCGACGTGCTGCAGGCCGACGGCGGCACCCGGACCGCGGCGATCACGGGTGCCTACGTGGCGCTGCACGACGCGGTGTCCTGGCTCGCCGAGCGCAAGTCGCTGGCCGGCAAGCCGGCCGCGGTCATGCACCGCTCGATCCAGGCCGTCAGCGTCGGCGTCGTCGACGGCGAGCCCCGCCTCGACCTGATGTACCTCGAGGACGTCGCCGCCGAGGTGGACATGAACGTGGTCTGCACCGGCGACGGCGACTTCGTCGAGGTGCAGGGCACCGGCGAGGCGAACGTCTTCCGCCGCGACCAGCTCGACGCGCTGCTCGACCTCGGTGTCCTCGGCTGCGCCGAGCTGGCCGCCGCTCAGCAGAAGGCCCTGGCCTCGTGACCGCTCGCCTCCTGCTGGCAACGGCGAACCCGAAGAAGCTGCTCGAGCTGCAGCGGATCCTCGACTCCGCGCTGGGATCCGGCGGCATCGAGCTGGTCGGGCTCGGCGACTTCCCGGGCTACCCGGACGTGCCGGAGACCGGGCTGACCTTCGGCGAGAACGCGCTGATCAAGGCCCGCGAGGGTGCCTCGCGGACCGGCCTGCCGACCGTCGCCGACGACTCCGGCCTGTCCGTCGACGCGCTCAACGGCATGCCCGGCGTCTTCAGCGCCCGCTGGTCCGGCGGGGGCGACGACAACGCCAACCTGGACCTGGTCCTGGCCCAGATCGGCGACGTGCCGGACGAGCACCGCGGCGGCGCCTTCGTCTGCGCGGCCGCGCTGGTGCTGCCCAACGGCCGCGAGCACCTGGTCGAGGGCCGGCAGCGTGGCCAGATCCTGCGGGCGCGGCGCGGCACCGGGGGCTTCGGCTACGACCCGGTCTTCCTCGGCGACTCGCAGAGCCGGACCAACGCGGAGCTGAGCCCGGCGGAGAAGGACGCGATCAGCCACCGCGGCCAGGCGTTCCGCGCGCTTTCCAAGGTCATTGCCAAGGAGCTTCCTCGGTAGGGTACCGATCCGGCCCGTCCGAGGTTCTGCCGCGCGCCGAGCGGCCGAGGCGGGGGACGCCGGGCCGCAGCGCCCGCGCGACCACCGCGGGACTGAACAGCTCCCGCGGCGGCCCGACGAGCTGCTGCACCCGGTAGAAGGCCCGGTTGAGCTCGGGCGCGGACTGCGAGGCCACCGCGAACCGCCTGGCGTACCAGTTGGTGACGCGGGTGCCGCGCGGGCGCGGGCCGGCGGTCTGCGGATATGCGAAGTCGGCACCGACCGAGAACCGCCACGGCACGGCGATCACCTCGGCGGCGGCCCGGTAGAAGTCGCCGGCGGCGGCCGCGCTGGCCGAGCCGTGCCGGTCCAGGGCCTCGCCGAGCGCGACCGCCTCCATCGCGGCGACCGTCATGCCCTGGCCGTAGATCGGATTGAAGCTGCACACGGCGTCGCCGAGCGCGACGTAACCGGCCGGGAGGGGGTCCAGCTCCTCGAAGAGCCGGCGCCGGCTGGACGGGTAGCGGAACCCCAGCGGGTCGCCGAGCGGCTCGGCGCGTTCCATCACGCCGGCCACGATCGGATCGGGCAGGCTTTTCGCGTACGCGGTGAAGGCCTCCACGCCCGGCACCGGATCGACGTGCCAGCCGCCGACGGACACCAGCCACCGGCCGTCCTCGATCGGCAGCACCAGCCCGGACCGGTTCTCGTGCGGCGGGTCCGGCAGCACCAGCGCGGCCCGCCAGCCCTCCAGATCACCCGGCCGGCGCCGGTAGACGCGGCTCGTGTACGAGACGCCGATCTTGACCTCGACCTGCCGTGGCGCCCGGAGGCCCAGGGCGGCGAGCCAGCGATCCGAGCGGCTGCCCTGCCCCGAGCAGTCGACGACCAGGTCGGCGGGCAGGGTCTCGCCCGTGTCGAGCACGAGCCCGGTCACCGCGTCCCCGGAGCCCGTCAGCGCGGTCGCCGCGACACCGTCGCGGATAGTCACGCCCGTTTCGCGGCCCACCCGGGCCCGGATCATCGCCTCGAGCTTCGGCCGGCTCAGCGAGGTCAGCTCCAGGCCGGTCGGCTCGGCCGGCCAGCGGCGGCCGTACCGGTAGGTGCACATGCCGGTGCCGAAGTCGAACCGGGTGGCGCCCGCCGCGAGCAGCTCGTCCTCGAGGTCGGGGAAGAGCCCGGCCAGCACGCGCAGCCCGGAGACCAGCAGGACGTGGGCGTGCGGGCCCTGCGGTACCCCGCGGCGTGGCTCCGCGCCCGCGGGCAGGGTGTCGCGGTCGACGACCGTGACGGCGGCGTATCGCCGGCTCAGCACCCGGGCGGCGGCGAGGCCACCCATGCCCGCGCCGATGACGACCGCGGTCCCCTCCATAGTGGAGAGCCTACGGCCGATGGTCCCCGCGGACGAGGTGAGCGAGGCAGGACCCGCTCGTCACCTGTTGCGGCTGGTACTTGTACCGCAGCTTGTGTGCGAACGAGCCGTCCAGCAGGCGGCCGAATTCCGCGGCGTCGTACGGCTGCAGCATCGCCTGCTGCAACGCGTGCGCCGGCCGGGTGCTGATCCGGTTGCCCTTGTCCCACTCCGCGGCGAAGTCGGCGTCGAGGTGGTAGAGCATCTCGAAGACATGGTGCGCGAGGAAGTAGTCGATCAGCTCGCCGCGCTTCTCCCACCACAGATACATCGCCGCGCGCCACAGGTGCGCCACGTAACTGCCGGGCCGGGCGGCGAGGAACCAGTTCGAAATGTACGGTCCGTGGTAATTGAAGGCGAAGAAGTGGCTGTCGCCGAGCGCCCTTTCCACCGGCTCGCTCAGCGCCACCGGTGCGTACACGGTCGCGTCGACCCAGATGCCGCCGAACTTCTCGAGCAGCGCCAGGCGGAGCAGGTCAGAGAAGTTGGTCTTGTTGTCGCCCAGCGCGTCGACCAGGTCGGGGGGCATGTCGACGTAGTAGGCCAGGTTCGCGTCGGACAACTCGTGCACCTGCGCCCGCGGGTTGTTCGCCCGCAGGGTCTCCGCGCAGCGCCGCACCAGCGCAGGCGCGGCCTCGAAGCCCTGCGCCCAGTAGATGAAGATCGGCATCTCGAGCGCGGTGGCGGCCGGGCGGTCCAGGCGGTGGCGGGCCTGCCTGCGGATCTGATCGAGGTGCTCGGCCAGGAACAGGCCGACCTCGCGGCGCGCGCCGAAGCACTTCACGTCCAGGTCCAGCACGGCCGGGCCATCGAACGGCAGGCCACCGTCGGCGGCGAGCCCCTGGCGGGCCGCCTTCTTGCTGTCGTCGCGGCGCTTGAGTTTGTCCAGCATGTAGGCCTGGCGGTAGAAGCGCTCGCCGTCGTCCGGCCGCTTGGCGGCCGCGTCCCGGTAGTGCCGCTCGGCGCCGGCCCAGTCGCGCTTCCTCTCGTGCAGGCGGCCGAGCTCGAGGGCGGCGTCCCCGGCCCCGTCGCCAACCTTGATCATCTTGCTCAGGGCGTGCCGGGCCGCGGCGTACTCACCGCGGTCCACCAGGCGGCGCGCGGCGGCGAGCCGGTACACCGGGTCCTTGCGGGCGGCCAGGCCGGCCACCAGCGCGTCGGCCTCGGCGGCCTCGCCGGCCCGCCCGAGGCGCGCGGCCTCGTCGGCGATCGCCTGGCGGCCGGTCCGGGCGAGGATCTCCCGGTACGGCCGCAGCGTGCGCCGCGACGGCGAGGCGCCGGGATCGCCGAGCCATTCGAAGGTGAAGAACCCGTCGTCGTGGGTGTCGCCGTCGAAGTACGCGACCGGCTGCTCACCCTCGGTAAGCGCGAACGAGTGCCAATACACCTCACCGTGGCCCTGCGACATCCCCGCGAGCAGGCGAACCCAGGCCGCGGTGGCGTTCCGCGGCAGGGTGAAGGTGACGCTGACGCGGTGGTCGCCGTACTCGTTGCGGGCCGGCGGCGACGCGGTCAGGTGGAAGTTCGCCGCGCCGCCCCGCACGCAGCCGGGGATGATCCGCAGCGCGTACGGGTTGAGCGCGCCCGTGAGCGGCCCGGGCAGGAAGACCGAGACGCTGGCCGTGTAGGTGCCACCGGCCCGCATGCCGAGCCGCAGGTCGCCGGCCTCGTCCCGGCCGCCCGGCGCGATGTGGCTGTCGTTGTTCGCGCCGGAGCCGGTCACCAGGGCGCCGGTGACACCCAGGCCGGGCACCGGCGCCGAGCGGGCCGTGCTGTGCGGGTGCACGTAGACGCCGTCCGCATCGAGCGGCCGATCGAACGCGCCGTCCGCGTGCCCCGACCGGAACGACGGGTTGGGCGCGAGATTGACGACCGGAGCCGGCGCCACGGCGGGCCGGGCGGGCAGCCGCAGGCTGCCGGTCGCCGCCTGGCCGGCCCTGGCCAGGCGGCGTCTCAGGCCTGTGGTGTTCGGACGCATCGTTGCAAGCTAGCCCCGGTTCGTTTCGGGCAACCACCCCACGGGGTCAACGTCACTTAACGCAAGGGGCCCACCGAGGTCTCGATCGCACCCCGCAGCGCGTGGCCCGCCACGACCCCGCGGGCCTGCTCCATCACCGGTGCGAGGAACACGTCCGGACCGGGCTCACCGGCGAACGCGGCCACCGCGGCGACGGCCTCCCGCCCGGCCGGGGAAGGCGTCAGCGGGGCCCGCAACTGGATGCCGCGCACCCCTGCGAGCAGTTCGACGGCGAGCACGCTTGTCAGGTTGTCCAGGATCGTCCGCAGCTTCTTCGCCGCGGCCCAGCCCATCGAGACGTGGTCCTCCTGCATGCCGCTGGTCGGCAGCGAGTCGACCGACGCCGGGCCGGCCAGCCGCCGGTTCTCCGCGACGATCCCGGCGGCCGTGTACTGGGCGATCATCAGGCCCGAGTTGACGCCCGCGTCCGGCGCCAGGAACGGCGGCAGCGACCGGGAGCGGGTCACGTCGAGCAGCCGGTCGACGCGGCGCTCGGCGATCGCACCGACCTCGGCGGCGGCGATGCCGAGGAAGTCCGCGGCGAAGCCCAGCGGCGCACCGTGGAAGTTTCCGGTGGACTCGACCCGGCCGTCGGCCAGCACGACCGGGTTGTCCACCACCGAGCGCAGCTCCCGCGCGGCCGTGGTCCGGACGAACTCCAGCGTGTCGCGGGCCGCGCCGGCCACCTGCGGCGCGCAGCGCATCGAGTACGCGTCCTGCACGGCGTGCGCAAGGTCGTGGCGGTGCGAGTCCATGATGGCCGAATCCTGCAGCAGCCGGTGGATGTTCGCCGCCGAGTCGGCCTGCCCGGGATGCGGCCGGATGGCGTGCAGTTCGGGCATGAAGGGCCGCTCCGAGCCGAGCATCGCCTCGATCGCCAGCGCCGCGGTCACGTCGGCCATCGCGAACAGGTGCGAGGCGTCCTCGATCGCCAACAGCAGCATGCCGAGCATGCCGTCGGTGCCGTTGATCAGCGCCAGGCCCTCCTTGGCGGCGAGCTCCAGCGGCTCCAGCCCGGCGCCGTGCAGGGCGTCGGCCCCAGACATCCGCGCGCCGTCCTTGCCCTGCACCCAGCCCTCGCCGAGCAGCACCAGTGCGCAGTGCGCGAGCGGCGCGAGGTCACCGGAGGCGCCCAGCGAGCCGTGCTCCGGCACCCACGGCGTGATGTCGTTGTTGAGCAGGTCGACCAGGCCCTGCGCGAGCACCGGCCGGACGCCGGAGAGGCCCATGGCGAGCGAGCGCACCCGCAGCAGCATCATCGCGCGGACCACCTCGCGCGGCATCGGCGCGCCGACGCCCGCCGCGTGCGAGCGGATCAGCGCGTGCTGCAGCTCGGCCCGGCGCTCCGGGGCGATGGACGTGTTGGCCAGGGCGCCGAAACCGGTTGATACGCCGTACACCGGGCGGCCGGAGGCCTCGATCGTCTCGACGATGTCGCGGCTGCGGGCCATCGCCTCGCACGCGGCCTCGGAAAGCTCGACCCGCGCGTCGTGGCGGGCGACCGCTACGACGTCGGCGGGCGTGACGCCGCTAGGTTCCACAAAAACGCTCATGCCGTCACCTCCGCTGGCGCTCCGGCGACGACCTGAGTCAGACACTGAATTGATGATTCGCTCGCAAGCTCGCTCATGCCATCCCCTCCGCTGGCGCTCCGGCGATGACATGAGTCAGACACTGAATGGATGATTCGCTCGCATAGCTCGCTCATTGGGGCACTCCGTCGTGCAGAACTGTCTGGATCAGGGGAACGCCCGGCCGGTAGGCCAGGTGCAGGTAGGAGGGGGCGTCGAGGACGACGAGGTCGGCGCGCGCGCCGGTGCGCACGACGCCGACGTCGTCGCGGCGCAGCGCCCGGGCGCCGCCCGCGGTCGCGGCCCAGAGGGCCTCCGCCGGCGTCATCCGCATCTCGCGGACGGCCAGCGCCAGGCAGAACGGCATCGAGGACGTGTACGACGAACCCGGGTTGCAGTCCGTCGCCAGCGCCACGGTCACCCCGGCATCGAGCAGCCGGCGGGCGTCCGGGTACGGCGAGCGGGTCGAGAACTCGGCGCCGGGCAGCAGCGTCGCGACGGTTTCGGAGCCGGCCAGGGCGGCCACGTCGGCGTCGCTCAGGTGGGTGCAGTGGTCGGCGCTGGCGGCGCCGAGCTCGACGGCGAGCCGCACGCCCGGCCCGGCGGCGAGCTGGTTGGCGTGCACCCGCAGCTGCAGCCCGGCCCGCGCGCCCGCGGTCAGCACCTCCCGGGCCTGGTCGCCGTCGAAGGCGCCCCGGTCGCAGAAGACGTCGATCCATTTCGTGTACGGCGTGACGGCCTCGAGCATCGGCCCGCTGACCAGCGCTACGTAGCCGTCGGGGTCGTCGGCGTACTCGGCCGGGACGACGTGCGCGCCCAGGAACGTGGTCTCGTCGGTGAGCTGCCGGGCGATCCGCAGGCTGCGGGCCTCGTCCTCGATGCTCAGGCCGTAGCCGCTCTTGATCTCGACCGTGGTGGTGCCCTGCCGCCGCGCCTCCAGCACGAGCCGCCGCGCCCCGGCCAGGAGTTCGTCGTCGCCGGCCGCACGGGTGGCGGCGACGGTCGTGCGGATGCCGCCGCCGGTGTACGGCTCGCCGTTCATCCGGGCCTCGAACTCGCCCGCCCGGTCGCCCGCGAAGACGAGGTGTGCGTGGCTGTCCACGAAGCCGGGGATGACCGCGGCGCCGCCGGCGTCGAGGCGCTCGTCGGCGTCGGGTGCGCCGCGCCGCGGCCCGACCCAGGCGATCCGGCCGCCGTCGACGACCACGGCCGCGTCGCGCAGCAACCCGGTCTCCGGATCGTTGGTGACCAGCTCACCGATGTCGGTGATCAGCAGGCTCATCGCGGTAGCGCCTTTCGGAGGGCGGCGGCCACGTCGAAGCCGGTGTGCCGGCCGCCGTCCACGATGAGGCGGCCGTCGGCGACCACGTGGGTGACGTCGGCGGCCGTCGCCGCGAAGACCGCGCCCGCCGGGTCCACCCCGGCCGTGCGGACGCTGTCCAGCGAGACCGCGACCAGGTCGGCCCGGTCGCCGACGGCGATGCGGCCGGCGTCGGCCCAGCCCAGCGAGCCGTGTGCGGTCGCCGCCGCCAGCAGCTCGGCCGGGGAGAAGTGGCCGCGCCGCTCGGTGGCGAGCCGCTCGTCCAGCTCGACGCCGCGGGCCTCCTCGAACAGGTCGATGACGGCCTGGCTGTCGCTGCCGAGGCTCAGCGCGACACCCGCGTCGGCGAGGTCCCGGCCGCGGCCGATCCCGTCGGCCAGGTCGCGCTCGGTGCTCGGGCACAGGCAGACGTTCGTGCCGCTGCCGCCGAGCGCCTTGACGTCGGCGTCGGTCAGATGGGTCGCGTGCACGGCGGTGGTGCCCGGGCCGAGGATGCCGTGCCGCAGCAGCAGCTCGGTGGGGGTGCAGCCGTGCACGGCCCGGCACTGGTCGTTCTCGGCGCGCTGCTCCGACAGGTGCACGTGCAGCGGTGCGCGTCCGGCCAGCCCGGTGAGGAACCGCGCGGGGACGGCCCGTACCGAGTGCACCGCGGTGCCGATCAGCGCGTGCGGGGCGGGCCGGAGCGCGGCGACCCGGTCCTCCCAGCCGTCGAGGCCCCGGTCGCCGAAGCGGCGCTGGACACCCTCGAGCGGCTTGCCGTCCACACTGGACGTCAGATAGAGCGTGTCCAGCAGCGTGATCCGAATGCCGGCCTCGCGGGCCGCCTCGATGAGCGCGCCGCCCATCGCGTTCGGGTCGTCGTACGGCGTGCCGTCCGGGCCGTGGTGCAGGTAGTGGAACTCGCCGACGCAGGTGATGCCCGCCAGGGCCATCTCGCCGTACACGGCCCGGGCCAGGTCGAAGTAGCTGTCCGGGTCGAGGCGCCCGGCGACGGAGTACATCAGCTCGCGCCACGTCCAGAAGCTGCCGCGGTCGCCGTGCGTGCGGCCGCGCAGCGCCCGGTGGAACGCGTGCGAGTGCGCGTTCGCCAGGCCGGGCAGCACCAGGCCGGGCAGCCGGGTGCCGCCGGGCGCGGAGTCCGGGGTCACCGCCGTGAACCGGCCGTCGCCCACCTCGATCCGCACGTTGCGCGCGACGGCCCCGCCGACCCACGCATGCTCCGCGAAATACGTCATGTCAGCTCCGCGAGGACTGTGGCCAGGGCCTCGACGCCGGCCCCGCAGTCCTCATCGGACGCGTGCTCGGCGGGGGCGTGCGAGACCCCGGTGGGGTTGCGGACGAAGAGCATCGCGGTCGGCACGTGCGCCGACAGCACGCCCGCGTCGTGACCCGCGCCGGTCGGCAGGATCGGCGCGTCGCCGAGCAGGGCGGACAGCCGCCCGGCCAGCGAGGTGTCGAACGCGACCTCCGGCGAGACCGACTCCGGCTCGACCGCGACCTGCGTGCCATCCTGGCCGGCCCGCTCGACCGCCTGCTTCACCACGGCCTCGACCAGGCGATCCAGGGTCGGCGTGTCCGCCGCGCGGGCGTCCAGCCAGCCGCGGACCAGCGACGGGATCGCGTTTGTGGCGTTCGGCTCGACCGAGACCCGGCCGATCGTGGCGTGCGCCCCGGCGAGCCGCGCCTCCCGGTCGGCGGCCAGCACCGTGTACGCGAACGTCAGCATCGGGTCGTGCCGGTCGATCATCCGGGTGGTGCCCGCGTGGTCGCCGTCGCCGGTGAAGTCCATCCGCCAGCGGCCGTGCGGCCAGATCGCGCTCGCGACCCCGACCGGCACCTGCAGGGCCCGGCCCTGCTCGATGTGCAGCTCGACCACCGCGCTCACCCGGGCGGGCAGCAGGGGCAGTGCCCCCGCCGGCCGGGCGCCGAGCGCCTCGCCGAACGTCACGCCGTCGCGGTCGACCAGGGCCGCCGCCCGGTCCGGGTCGATCGCGCCGGTCAGCAGCCGGGAGCCGAGGCAGGGCACGCCGAAGCGGCCACCCTCCTCCTCGACGAAGGCGGCCACGCCGATCGGCCGGGCGGGGGTGACACCCAGCTCCCGGAGCCGGTCGACGGCCAGGAACGCGCTGACGATGCCGAGCGGCCCGTCGTAGCCGCCGCCGTGCGGCACCGAGTCGAAGTGCGAGCCGGTCAGCACGGTGCCGGGCGCCCACGGCGTGCCCCACCAGGCGAACAGGTTGCCGTTGCCGTCGTCGGTCACCGTCATGTCCCGCCGGCCGGCCTGGTTGCGGAACCAGTCGCGCAGCATCAGCTCCGGCTCGCGCAATGCGTACCGGAGATAGCCGCCCTTGTCGTCGCGCCCGATCGGCGCGATCTCACCCCAGAGCCGCGAAAAGGCCGCGCTCACGCCCTCACCTCCGCTGGCGCTCCGGCGATGGCATGAGTCAGACACTGAGCCGATGATTCGCTCGCAAGCTCGCTCATGCGTCCCTCATCGGGATGTGCACGCCGGCAGCGGCCGCCGACTCGTAGCCCGCGTCGACGTGGCGGATCACGCCCATGCCGGGGTCGTTGGTGAGCACCCGCTCGATCTTCTGGCCGGCCAGCGCTGTGCCGTCGGCGACGCAGACCTGGCCGGCGTGGATCGAGCGGCCGATGCCGACGCCGCCGCCGTGGTGGATCGAGACCCAGCTGGCCCCGCTCGCGGTGTTGATCAGAGCGTTGAGCAGCGGCCAGTCGGCGATCGCGTCCGAGCCGTCCAGCATCGCCTCGGTTTCGCGGTACGGCGAGGCGACGGAGCCTGCGTCGAGGTGGTCGCGGCCGATGACCAGCGGGGCGGAGACCTCGCCGCGGGCGACCATGTCGTTGAAGCGCACCCCGGCCTTGTCGCGCTCGCCGTAGCCGAGCCAGCAGATCCGCGCCGGCAGCCCCTGGAACGCGACCCGCTCGCCGGCCATCCGGATCCACCGGGCCAGCGGCTCGTTCTCGGGGAAGAGGTCCAGCACCGCGCGGTCGGTGGCGGCGATGTCGGCCGGATCGCCGGAGAGGGCGGCCCAGCGGAACGGGCCCTTGCCCTCGGCGAACAGCGGCCGGATGTACGCGGGCACGAAGCCGGGGAAGGCGAACGCCCGCTCGTAGCCGCCGAGCTGGGCCTCGCCGCGGATCGAGTTGCCGTAGTCGAACACCTCGGCGCCGCCGTCCAGGAAGCCGACCATGGCCTCGACGTGCGCCGCCATGCTCGCCCGGGCCCGGTCGGTGAACTCCTCCGGCTTGGCCGCGGCGTAGTCGGCGACGTCGGCGACGTCGACGCCGATCGGCACGTAGCTCAGCGGGTCGTGCGCGCTGGTCTGGTCGGTGACGATGTCGATCGCCACGCCCCGGCGCAGCAGCTCGGGGAAGACCTCCGCGGCGTTGCCCACCACGCCGATGCTCCGCGCCACGCGGTCACGCCTGGCCGCCTCGGCCTGCGCGACGGCGTCGTCCAGGTCCGCGGCCACCGTGTCCAGGTAGCGGTCCTTGACCCGGCGGCGCAGCCGGGACTCGTCCACGTCCACGATCAGGCAGGCGCCGCCGTTCATCGTCACGGCGAGCGGCTGTGCGCCGCCCATCCCGCCGCAGCCGGCGGTCAGCGTGAGCGTCCCCGCCAGGTCGCCGCCGTAGCGCTTCGCCGCCACGGCCGCGAACGTCTCGTAGGTGCCCTGCAGGATGCCCTGCGTGCCGATGTAGATCCAGGAGCCGGCGGTCATCTGGCCGTACATGGTCAGGCCGAGCTTCTCCAGGCGGCGGAACTCCGGCCAGGTGGCCCAGTCGCCGACCAGGTTCGAGTTCGCCAGCAGCACCCGCGGCGCCCACTCGTGGGTGCGGAACACGCCGACCGGCCGGCCCGACTGCACCAGCAGCGTCTCGTCGTCGGCGAGCACGTCCAGCTCCCGCACGATCGCGTGGAACGACGGCCAGTCCCGGGCCGCGCGCCCGGTGCCGCCGTAGACCACCAGGTCGTCGGGGCGCTCGGCCACGTCGGGGTCGAGGTTGTTCATCAGCATCCGCTTGGCGGCCTCCTGCGGCCACCCCTTGGCGGTACGGGCGGTGCCGCGTGACGCTCGGATCGACATCGAATGCTCCTTCACGCTTCAAAGATGTGGCGGCGGGAGGCGGTCGCCTCGAACTCCTCCAGGCGGCCCTGGGTCTGCTCCGGTGCGGCGTCGCACATCGCCTGCAGCAGCACCATCGCCATCGCCATCGGGCCGGTGTGCAGGTCGAACACGAGCTGGGTTCCGACCGGCGCGGGCAGCACGACGTCGGCGTGCTCGGCGGCCGGGCTGACCGCCGAGTCGGTGAGCGCCACGACGGCGAGGCCGGTGGCGCGGGCCTCTCTGATCAGTTCAAGTGTCTCGCGCGGATAGCGGGGCAGCACGATCGCCAGCATCGCGGTCGCCCCGGCCGCCCGGGCCTGGTCCAGGCGGTCCAGCAGCATCGTGCCCCCGCCGTCGAGGACCCGGACGTCCGGAAGCACCTTTGCGGCGAAGTACCCGAAATACGCCGCGAGCGGGCCTGCCGCGCGCATGCCCAGCACCGGCAGCGGCCGGCTGGCCGCCAGCAGCCCGGCCGCCTTGCGCACCGCGTCGAGGCTGCTCAGCTGGTCGGCCATCTGTTCGAGGTGCCGCGTCTCGGCGCGCAGCGCCCGCTGCGTGGCGTTGTCGCCGTTGTCGGCGGGCGCGGCGCCGACGCCGACCAGGGCACGCAGCTCGCGCCGCAGTGCGGGGTATCCCGGGTAGCCCAGCGCCATGGCGAACCGGGTCACCGACGGCTGGCTCACCCCGGCCAGCTCCGCGACCTCGGCCGCGGAGAGGTACGCCGCGGAGGAGGCGTGCTGGACCAGGCTGTGCGCGATCCGCCGCTGCGTCGGGGTCAGCCGGGCGCCCTGGAAGAGATCCAGCACGCGTTCGGCCGTCCTGACAACACTGTCATTCACAAGTGCAGACTATGCATGAAAACTTTCACCGCGCTAGGGGGCCGCCCGTATCGGCTTGGAGCAGGCGCCCGCGATCCCCGTGATCGTGACCCCGCCGCCCGGCCGCCCGGCGGACCGCGGGTGCGTGCCCACCCCGCCTACCCTGGTCGGATGCGGATCAGCTCGCTGCACACGTACCCGGTCAAGGGTGGTCACCGCCTGGACCACGACGAGGCCCTGGTGGAACCGTGTGGCCTCGCCGGCGACCGGCGGTGGATGATCATCGACCCCGACGGGGTCGGCATCACGCAGCGGTCGGCGCCGGAGCTGACCCGGTTGCGGCCGGTGCCGCGCCCCGGTGGGCTGGAGCTGAACGGGTTCCGCGTCGACGAGCCGATAGATGGTCCGAAAGAGATAATTCGGGTGTTCAGCTCGAAACCCTCACTTGCCGCGCGTATCGCTTTGCCCGCCACGGACTTCGTCTCGGCCTTCCTCGGCCGTCCGGCCCGGCTGGCCTGGCTCGCCGACGCCACCGCCCGGCCGATCGCGGCGCACGCGCTGCCCAGCGACCGGGTCAGCTTCGCGGACGGCTACCCGCTGCTGCTCACCAACGCCGCCTCCCTCGACGCGGTCAACGACTGGCTGCTCGAATCCGGCGACGAACCCGTGCCGATGACCCGCTTCCGGCCCAACGTCGTCATCACCGGCGCCCGGCCCTGGGCCGAGGACGACTGGCTCGGCTCCCGCCTGCGGCTCGGCGACGTGACCTTCCGCGCGGCCGACGCGTGCCGGCGCTGCGTGGTGACGACCATCGATCAGGAGACCGGCGAGGTCGGGCGGCAGCCCCTGCGCGCGCTCGGCCGGCACCGCCGGTACGCCGACGGGCTGCGCTTCGGCATCAACCTCATCCCGGACCTCGCTCCGGGTGACACCGGGGTAATCCGGGCGGGGGAGACTTCCTTAGCTCTGTCTTAGGAAGGTTGCCCGCGGGTAGCGCCGCCGCGAAGGATGCGTCAGCGTGACCGCTCATCGCCTCCTCGCCCCCCGCTGGCTCGCCACGGGCGGCGCCGTGCTGCTCGCCGGTGCCCTCGGCGTCGCGCTGCTGCTGCAGAACGGCGGCTCCGCGTGCGCGGCCCCACCGAGCAGCGCCAAGCACAAGGGCAAGGCGACGTTCTACGACCTCGCCGGCACCCAGGGCAACTGCTCCACCAAGCCACCCGCCGACGACCTGTACGTCGCCCTCGGCCGGACCGAGTACTCGGGCGCGATGGCCTGCGGCTCCTACCTCGACGTGACCGGGCCCAAGGGCAAGGTCCGCGTCAAGGTCTTCGACTCCTGCCCGCCGTGCGCGGCCGGCCACATCGACCTGAGCCGCACGGCCTTCAACAGGATCGGCAAGGAGATCGACGGCATCATCCCGATCACGTACCGGGCCGTGCCGAACGCGCCGACGCCGGGCCCGCTGAGCGTCACCTTCGTCGAGGGCACCTCGCAGTACTACTGGGCCGTGACGATCGACAACCACTCCAATCCGATCAGGTCGGTGCAGGCCAAGGGGCCGGGCGGCAGCTGGAAGAAGGCGGCGCTCGAGGACTACAACGTCTGGATCATCGACGGGCGGATGGGCGGAGGCCCGTTCCAGGTCCGGATGACCGACATCTACGGCAAGACCATCACCGCGAACAACATCAGGCTGCTGCCGCAGAAGCGGCAGACGACCTCCGTGCGGTTCGCCACCGGCTCGTCCACCGAGGCGGCACCCGCCCCGGCGAAGAAGAAGGCCTCGCCGACGCCCTCGAAGGCCTCCTCGTCGCCCAGCCCCTCGGCGTCGGCCTCATCGCCGGCCGCGCCGCTGCTGGAATCGACCCAGGCGGCCCCGGCGCCGGACGAGGTGGCCCTGGCCGCGGCGGAGCCGGCCGCCAAGGCCTCCTGCGGCTGAGTCTCAGCGCAGGTCGAGCCACATGAGAACCTCGTCGCGGTCGTCGCCGGGCGCCACCCGCAGGGCGCCCGGCATCCGGCCGACCTCGGCGTACCCGAGGCCGCGGTAGAAGGCGTCCAGGCCGTGGCCGTCCCGCAGGGTGACCTGCAGGCCGGTCAGGCCCATCTTGCGACCCACCGCGGCGGCCTCCCGCATGAGCGCGACGCCGTAACCGCGGCCCTGGCTGCCCGGCGCGACCATGACCCGCTTGAGGACGCGCCAGTGCGCCTTGAGCTCGAACCTGTTGTCGACGACGAAGAGCAGCGCAACGAGCCGGCCGCCGTCCACCCCGACGAGCAGCCGGTCGACGCCGGCCTCGACCCCGGCGAAGGCCGCCTCGGCGACCGGCCGCACGTCGCCGGCGGTCACCGGCGCGACGAAACCGACCGCGCCGCCGGCGTTGGTGACCTCGGCCCAGAGCTCGACGATCTGCGTGCGCAGGGTGTCGGTCAACGGCGGATCAAGCACGAACGACAACGTCATGCCCGCCATCCTCGCGCTCGCCGCCCGCGGCCCGGCGACGGTATGGAGGATGGTGCGCGGCACCACAGGGGTGCGGAAGGCGGGACTCGAACCCGCACACTCTCTCGAGTACTAGGACCTAAACCTAGCGCGGCTGCCAATTACGCCACTTCCGCCGAAATTGCCTACTCGGCAATTCTTGGGCATGAGTCTAGACGGTGGCCCGGAATTTGACCTTCCCGGCCGCGTCCGCGCTCGGTACGCCGGTCACGAGTCCGGCCGCGACGGTGTGGCCCGTCGGTGCTCCAGGGCTTTCAGGGTGCTTTCGGACCAGTCGATGTTGGCCTGTTCGTACCGGCGGCCGGCCATCAGGGTCAGGTACGGGCCGATGCGGTCGTTCTCCCGCAGGTAGTCGTCCTCGGCGCGGCCGTCCAACAGCTTGTCGCGCATGCGGTCGTACCGCGCCAGCTTCTCGCGGGACCGGGCGAGCCTCGCGGCCACCGTGCCGCGCAGCGCTTCCGCGTCGCCCACGTCCGCGGCCTGCACCTTGACCATCAGCTCGTCCCGGATCGCGGGCGGCCGGGCCGGCTCCGCGGTGAACGCGTGCAGTTCCGCGAGCCCCGCGTTTGTCAGGGAGAAGACCCGCTTGTTCGGCCGCCGCCGCTGTTCGACCACGCGGGCGTTCACGAGGCCGTCCGCCTCGAGCCGGTCCAGGTCGCGGTAGAGCTGCTGCGGAGTGGCCGACCAGAACTCGGCGACCGAGACGTCGAAGCGCTTGGCCAGTTCGTAGCCGGAGGCCTCGCCTTCGAGCAGGGCCGCCAGGACGGCGTGGCGCAGTGACATCTGGACAGCCTCCGGTCCTAGGGTTAGCGTCATCCGCACCTATTCAATTTGTTGAGTATAAGGGAGTGGCCGTGCATCCGTTTCGCGCCGCAGTCGAAGCACGGGACATCGACGCCGCCGTCGCGCTTCTCGCCGACAAGGTCGTCTTCCACAGCCCGATCGCCTTCACTCCGTACGAGGGGCGTGCGGCCGTGGCCGTCGTCCTGCGCGCGGTGATCGAGGTCTTCGAGGACTTCACGTACGTGCGTGAGATCGGGGCGCCGGACGCGGCCGATCACGCGCTCGTGTTCCGGGCGAACATCGGCGAGCGGCAGGTCGAGGGCTGCGACTTCCTGCATCGCGGCGACGACGGCCTGATCGACGAGTTCACGGTGATGGTCCGGCCGCTGAACGGCGCGCTGGCCCTCGCCGAGGCGATGAAGGCGAAGCTCGCCGCCGGGCGTTGACCCACCGCACACGGCACGGCGGCCGCCTTGCGGATCAAGCCGCATGACGGCCGCCGTGGGTCGGCGGTCCCCGGAGGGATCAGTAGCGGAACATCGCCAGACTCTGTTGCAGTTCGTGGGCCACGCGGGCCAGTTCGTCGGCGGCCTCGGCCGTGTTCGCCGCCGCGTTGGTCGTCTCCGCCGCGGCCTCGGCGACCTCGGCCACGTTCGACGAGATCTGCTGGGAGCCGGACGCGACCTCGCCGACGTTGCGGCTCATCTCGTTGGTCGTCGCCGTCTGCTCCTCGACCGCGGCCGCGATCGCGGTCTGCGTCGCGTTGATCTTGTCGATGACCGCGCCGATCTCGGCGATCGCCGCGACCGCCGCGGACGAGTCGGTCTGGATCGCGCCGACCCGGGTCCGGATGTCCTCGGTCGCCCGGGCCGTCTCCTGTGCCAGCTCCTTGACCTCCCCGGCGACGACCGCGAAGCCCTTGCCCGCGTCGCCGGCGCGGGCGGCCTCGATTGTCGCGTTGAGGGCGAGCAGGTTCGTCTGCTCGGCGATGCCAGTGATGATCTTGATTACCGAGACGATCTCGGCGGAGGACTCGCCCAGCTTCTGCAGGATCGCGCCCGCGTCGCCGGAGATGCGCACGGCCTGACCGGCCACGTCGGCCGCGCTGGACGTGCTGAGCGCGATCTCGGTGATCGAACTGCCGATCTCCTCGGCGCCGGCGGACACCGTGCGGATGTTGTTGCTGATCTCCCCGGAGGCGGTGGAGACCGCCTGCGCCCGGCTGGCCGAGCGGGCCGCGGAGGAGTTCATCTGGCCGGCGACCGCGGTCAGCTCCTCGGACGAGGAGGCGAGCGTGGTGACGTTCGCGCCGATGTCGCTCAGCGCCGCGGTGAGCCGGTCGAGTGCCGTGTTCAGCGCCTCGGCCATGCGGCCGACCTCGTCGCGGCCCCGGACGGTGAGGCGCTGGTCCAGCCGGCCCTCGGCGAGCGCCTCCAGGACCTTCACGGTCTCACCGAGCGGGCGGGCGATCGCCCGGCTGACCACGATGGCGATGACCACGGCGAAGGCCAGCGCGACGCCCATCAGCGCCCCGGTGAGCAGTCGCGCCGACGTGGCGCTGCTGCGGGCGGCCGCCATCTGCTGCTGCGCGGCCTTGTCCTCGATGCCGGCGAGGTTGTTCAGCGCCACCGTGATCTTGCTGGTGAGCGGGTCGATGTAGTTGTTCTGCACGCCGAGGTAGGTGCTCAGGCTGTTGGTCTTGGCCGCCGGGACGAGCTGCTCGTCGCGGATCTTGCGGTACTGGGCCAGGGCGGCGGCGAAGGCGGCCATGTCGGACTTGGTGCCGTCCGAAGGGTTCTTCGAGTACGCCGCCCAGTTGTTGTCGATGCCGGTGTCCAGCCGCTTGATCGCCGTCTGCACGCTGCTGACGTCCGAGAGGGGCGAGCGCAGGATCAGCTTCGACGACAGCGAGGTGGCCTGCTGAACGTCGGCGCGGACCTGGCCGATCCGGGCGACGGACTGCAGGTTGTTGTCGTACATGTTCTCGAGCCGGCCGTTCGCGTTGCTCAGCGCGATGCCACCGGCCATGCCTATGGTGACGACCAGCAGGCTGAGTACGCCGAAGGACACGAACAACTTCTGCGACACGCGCAGGTTGCGCAGCAAGCCACCGCGCGCGCCCGCCTTGGCGGAGGGGTTCGCCTTGCGGGAGCGGCGGGGCAGCTTGACTTTCGGCATCGGCGTCTCCGTAGCGGGAACGGTGGTTGCCGCACTAATCGGCATCGCCCCTCAGGATCCGCGAAGTTTGCGGCGGTAGTCAGTCGATACCGAGATCCCGGCGCAGCTTGGCCACGTGACCCGTCGCCTTCACGTTGTACAGGGCCCGCTCGATCGCGCCGTTCTCGTCGATGACGAACGTCGAGCGGATCACCCCGGTGACCGTCTTGCCGTACAGCTGCTTCTCTCCGAAAGCGCCGTACGCGGTCAGCACGCTCTTGTCCTGGTCGCTGACCAGCGGGAAGGTGACCGCGTCGCGCTCGCGGAACTTGGCCAGCTTGGCCGGGGTGTCCGGGGAGATGCCGACGACCTCGTAGCCGGCCGCCTGCAGGGAGCCGAGCGAGTCGCGGAAGTCGCAGGCCTGCTTCGTGCAGCCCGGCGTCATCGCGGCCGGGTAGACGTACAGGATGACCTTGCGGCCGCGGAGATCCTTCAGCGTGAGGGTGTCGCCGGTGTCGGTGGTCAGGGTGAACTCGGGGGCCGGGTCACCCGGCGTGAGGCGCTCAGTCATGCGTCCGAAGATATCGGGGCCGAACGCAGCAGCAGCAAGCCCGTCGCCGCCATTCCCACCCCGGTGCCGATGGCGACCAGCACCGCGGTGCGGGCGAGCCAGGACGGGCCGGGGAACGAGACCACCGCCTGGGTGAAGACGCCGACGTCGGCGAGGCCGCCGAAGACCGCCAGCACGGCGCCGGCGAGGGCCAGCACGAAGGGCGCCCGCCCGAGCCAGGTCAGCACGCCCGCGATCAGGGCGAGCACCGCGGCCACGTACGCCGGTGCCTGCCCGCTCACGCCGACGCTGGTGCGCGCCGCCGCGTACCCGAGGGTGATCATGCCCGCGACCACCGCGACGGGGCCGATCCAGCGCGGGTGGCGCAGGCCGAGGGCGGTCAGGCCCGCGCCCAGGGCGAGCGCACCCAGCCACCACAGCCAGGCGGGCGGGGGCGGCTCCCAGGTCAGGGTCCCGCGGACCTCGAAGGTGCGCACCCCCTCGCGCAGCGGTACCACCCAGTCGCGCAGCTTGTGGCTGCGCGACTCGTCGGCCCGCGCCTGCGGCGGCGGGTCCTCGCCGAGCCACCGGGTGCGCTGGTCGTGCCAGCGCACGCTCGGTTCCGTGGAGACGCGGCGCCACTGCGGGGCCGCGGCCGGCGAGGCGCCCGGCGGCACCGGGGTGTCGCCGGCGAGGGTCTGGTTCCGGTACGTGGACGGCGAGTTCACGTTCTCGAACGCGCCGTCCGGCCGCACCTCGAGGTAGGGCTCACCGTCGTAGCCGAGCACCTCGACGGTCCGGCCGGTCCCGTTGACGAGTTCGAGCCGCGCGCCCGCCTCGACGGCCCGTACCGTCAGCCCGGGCTCGGCGGGGCTGATCCCGCTGACCTCCGTGCGGTACGACGTGGCGTCGGGGGCGTCCCCGCCGTGTGCGCGGGCCGGGCCGGCCGGCACGAGCAACGCGCCGGCCAGCACGGCGCCGAACAGGGCGGTACGCCTCACGCGCCGGCCGCCTCCACCGCCGCGCTCAGCCCCTGCGGCGTGCGGTTCTCCAGGTCCTTGCCGTCGACCAGCACGGTCGGCGTGCTGTTCACGCCCCGCGAGGCAGCCGTGTCGGTGACCTTCGTGGCCCAGGCTTCGTAGGTGCCGTCGTCGACCGCGTCGGCGAACGCGGCGTCGGTCAGGCCGACGGACCGGCCCAGCTCGATCAGCTTGGCGTTGTCGAGGCCCGCGCCGCCCTCCGGCGGCTGGTTGGCGAAGAGCACCCGGTGGTACTCGGCGAACTTGCCGCCCTGCGCGGCCGCGGCCGAGGCGGCGGCGGACCGGGTCGAGTACTCGGTGGTCGAGAGGTGGTCCAGGATCGCGATCGGGTGGTACAGCACCGTCACCTTGTTCTCGGCGACGAGCTGGTCGATCGTGGTCTGCGCCGCGGCCTCGAAGTCCCGGCAGGCCGGGCACAGGAAGTCCTCGTAGATGTCGATCTTCACGGGGCCGGTGCCGACCGCGAACGCCGTGCCCTCGTCCACCGCGACGCTCGGCGTCGTGAGGCCGGCGGTCTTCTCGCTCTCCTGGCTGGCGGCGAAGCCCCAGCCGATCAGGCCGGCGATGACCAGCACGGCGACGACGCCGAGGCTGGTCCAGAGCGTGACCCGCCGGCGGCGTTCGCGCGCCAGCTGCTCCTGGACGACCCGCTTGGCCTTGGTCCGGTCCCGATTGTCCTTGCCGCTCACTCTTCCCCCATCAAGACGCCGTCGATCGAGTAGCGGGTCCGCGGCCGCCACAGCAGGACCCCGGCGAGCACGAGGAAGACGACGTCACGGGCGATGTCGAGGGCGTACTTCGGGGTCTGACCCGCGCTCAGTGTCCCGCCCTGGCTGAAGCAGCCGCAGTCGATCTGCAGGCCTCGGGCCCACGCCCAGCTGATTCCCGCGATGAAGATCAGCAGCAGCGCGGCCGAGATGCCGGCGCTGAGCCGCACCGCGAGCCCCACCAGCAGCAGCAGGCCGAGCGTGATCTCCAGGAACGGCAGGGCCGCCCCGATGATCTTGGCAACCTCGTACGGGAAGATCTCATAGGCGTTCACCGAGCGCCCGGACCCGGCCAGGTCACCGACCTTCCGGAAGCCCGCGACCAGCCACACCGCGGCCAGGCCGAGGCGGGCCCCCGTCGAGATCCAGAGCCACACCGCCGTCGTACGGGCAGACTGCGTCGTCTCCATGCTCACGCCCCCTTAGTCGGCGCTCGCCGCACCTTGGTTCCGCGGAACGCCTGTGTATCGGCTGAGTGCGCCGATCAGCTTGCCTGCGCCGCGGCGACCGCGGTCACGAGCTCCTCGCGGGCGCGGGCCACCCGCGACCGGATCGTCCCCACCGGGACCTCCTCGACCTCGGCGGCCTCCGCGTAGGACATGCCGAGCACCTGGGTGAGCACGAACGCGGTGCGGCGCTCCTGGCCGAGGCGGCTCAGCAGGTCGGCGGCGCCGAGCCGGTGCGCGGGGTCGCTCTGCTGCGGGATGTCGGTCCAGGCCTGCGCGGCGAGCCGGGCGTCGAGGCGGCGCCGGCGCACGACGGCCCGCAGGTGGTCGGCGCAGGTGCGCCGGGCGATGCCGAGCAGCCAGGTGCGCACCGCCGCGCGGCCCTCGAAGCCGGGCAGCGCCTTGAAGGCGCGCAGGTAGGTCTCCTGGGTGAGGTCGTCGGCGGAGCCCGGGTCGACCAGCGCGGCGGTGAACCGCCACACCTCGGGCTGGGTGGCGCGCACGAACGCGACCTGCGCGCGTGCGTCGCCGGCCCGCGCCCGCAGGGCGAGCGAGTCGAGTGGATCAGGCGCCGTCACAACCGCAGATGTTACGCCCGGACAGAATTGTCCGAGCTTCTGGGAACTATCGTCACCAAGTCGACGACAATCTCTAGTCCTCACGTTCCGCCTCGCATGCGACCGCGCTGCGGGGCTCGGCGAGCCATCGGGGAGCATTGCGCGCATGAACGTTGATCTGCCCGGGGCCGCTGACCGACTCGCGCCGTACGCGGCCCCGCCCGCGGACGACCGTCGCCGGCCCGTCCCGGCGCGGGGCCGGCCGGGCGCCCGTCGGCTGTTCGCCGCCGCCCTCGGGCTGCTGGCCGGGCTGTTCTGCGTCCTGCTCGGGCCCGCCGCGCCGGCGGCCGCCCACGCCGCCCTGGTCGCCAGCGACCCGGCCGCCGAGACGATCGTCCCGGACGCGCCCAACAAGGTCACGCTGACCTTCAGCGAGTCGGTGCAGCTGATCTCCGGCAAGATCCAGGTGCTCGCCCCGGACGGCAGCCGCGCGGACCAGGGCGAGCCGCAGGCGACCGGCAACACGGTCGTCATCCCGCTGCGCTCGGGCGGCGGCCGCGGCACCTATCTGGTGAGCTACCGGGTCGTCTCGGCCGACAGCCACCCGGTCGCCGGCAGCCTGACCTTCTCCGTCGGCGCGGCCTCCACCCCGCCGACGGAGTCGGAGGGCGCCGACTCGGTCGACCCGGTCGTGCGCGGCCTGATCCCGGTCGGCAAGTACCTCGGGTACGTGGGCCTGGTGCTGCTCGTCGGCCCCGTCCTGGTGCTCGCACTGCTCTGGCCGCACCGGCTGCCGCGCCGCGGCCCGGCCCGGCTCGTGTGGACCGGTATCGCTCTGGTGCTCGGCAGCACGGTGCTGGCGCTCTGGCTGCAGGCGCCGTACACGACCGGATCCGGGCTGTTCGAGGTCAGCGGCGCGGACCTGCGGGACGTGCTCGGCAGCACGTTCGGCGCGGTCATGCTCGTCCGGCTCGGCGTGGTGGTCGCGGCGGCCTTCCTGTTGCGCCCGCTGCTGAACGGCGAGGGCGGCGGGTCGAAGGCCGACCTGGCGCTGCTCGGCGTGCTCGGGGTGGCGGCGCTGGCGACGTGGCCACTGACCGGGCACCCGACCGCGTCGCCGGTTGCCGGTGTCTCCGTCGTCGTCGACGCGATCCACCTGGGCGCCATGGCGGTCTGGCTGGGCGGGCTGGTCATGCTCGTCGGTTTCCTGCTGCGCCTGGCCGACGAGCGCGAGCTGGGCGCGATCCTGCCGATCTGGTCGCGCTGGGCGGCGACCGCGGTGGCCGCGCTGATCATCGCCGGTTCGGTGCAGGCGCTGATCGAGGTCGCGTCGCTCAAGGGCCTCGTGGACAGCACCTACGGCCGGCTCATCCTGGTGAAGATCGGGCTGGCCGGCGTGGTGATCGCGATGGCGGCCTTCTCGCGCAAGCTCGTCCGCAGCCGTCGCGCCGAGTCCGGGCCCGGACTGCTGCGCCGCGTGGTGATCGCCGAACTGGCCGTCACGGCGGTCGTGCTCGGCGTGACCGCCGCGCTGGTGCAGATCCCGCCACCGCGTACGGCCACCGCGGCCGAGAGCGCCGGTACGTCCACGACGATCTCGAAGACCATCGCGGACGATTCGGTGTCGCTACAGGTGGACGTGTTTCCGGCGACCGTCGGCAACAACTCGCTGCACCTGTACGCGTACACGCTGGACAACAAGCCGCTGCCGGTCGTGGAATGGACGGCCACCGCGGCGCTGCCGGCCAAGGGCATCGAGCCGATCGAGGTGCCGTTGTTGCGAATCACCGATTTCCACGCTATCGGGGACATCGCGCTGCCGGTTGCGGGGGAATGGACGCTCAAATTCACCGTGCGTACCAGCGACATCGACCAATCCACGCTGACGATGACGGTAAAGATCTCCTAGCTCGCGTACTCCCTGGTGGCCCGGTCTGCGGACGCAGACCGGGCCATCGTCATACCTCTCGGGGCCTAAGTAACGATTTATCCATTTTGGTGTTATTTCGGTCTGTATGGTCTGCGCAGTACCACCGAGAAGAGGGAGATCGAGATGCGGGTGTTCCGCACGATCCTCGGCATGCTGTTGCTGACCGTCGGACTACCGACGCTGCTGGCGGGCGCCGCATTCTGGGCCGCCATGCAGCACCGGGACCCGGACGGCGCCTTCACGGGCGACATGCAGCGCGTGGCCACGTCCGGCTATGCCGTCGTGGTGGACGACTTCGACGGCCTGCTCGAGAAGGACGCGCCGTTCGCCCGCCTCAGCGACACCCGTCTGCGACTGACCGCGGAATCCGGCGGCAAGCCGGTGTTCATCGGCATCGCCCCGGCGGCCGACGTGAGCCGTTACCTGGCCGACGTACCGCAGATCGCGGTCTCCTCGATCGACCTCGGCACGGGCGCGCTGCCGGTGACCAGTGAGCTGCGCCCCGGCACCGTCGCTCCGCAGCAGCTGCCGGGCCGCCAGTCCTTCTGGCTGAAGTCGGGCGAGGGCACCCTGGACTGGAAGCCGGCGGCGCTGCGCGACACCGACTACAGCCTGGTGCTGATGAACCCGGCGGCTCAGCCGGGCGTCCGCCTGGAGAGCACGGCGGCCATCCTGCCGGCGTGGCTGAACCAGGTGACCTGGGCCCTGCTGATCCTGGGCAGCCTCCTGGTGATGATCGGCATGATCGTCCTGGGCTGGCCGTCCCGGCGCCGCGAGGTGGTCTACGTCGTCGAGCCGAGCCAGGTCCCCGACCTGATGCAGGCGATCGGCGCGCCGCTGCCGCTGAGCCGCACGGGCGGCGGGCGGCACGCGGGCACGCACCGGCCGCGCACCCTCGCCGATTCGCAGCCGCGTTCCCGGCCGCCGACATGGCCGCCCTCCTCGTCCTCGCCGTCGTCCGGCCGCGGCGCGGTCATCCCGATGCCGTCCACGCCGGTCTCCGGTGCGGCGACCTCGGCCGGGACCGCGCCGGTCGCCGCGTCGTCCGCCACCTCGCCGGCCGCCGACCCCTCGGCCGCCGAATCCTCGGCCGAGGCGTCCCCGGCCGCCGCGTCTGCCACCACCGGGTCTTCGGCCGCCGCGGCGGCTCCGGCCGCCGTCTCGCCGGCGCCGGGCGAGCCCCTCAGCCTGATCGCTTCCGACTCGGCGCGGGAGTCCACGGGCGAGCCGGCGCTGCTGATCTCGCCGGCGGACCCGCTGTTCGGCCGGATGACCGACCGTCCGGGGCGGCGCCGCCCGGCGCCGCAGCCGACCGACCTGCCGATCTTCCAGGCGTCCGCGGTGGGTGCGTGGGTGGCGGAGACGGCGGCCGTCCGCGCCCGCGAAACCGAGGCCCGCGCCGAGGCGGCGCTCAGCGCCTCCCGCAAGCCGGCGACCACGGCGGCGCCGGCCGGCTCGACCGCGAAGACCGCCGGCCCGGACACGGCCGCCAAGTCCACGCCGGTGCCCGCCGGCCTCAGTGACCCCGCCGCCGAAGCCGGACCGGCGGGCCCTGCCCCGGCCGGAGCCGGGACCGCCGAGCGTCCGGGACCGGCCGCCGCGGCCGCGAAATCCGAAGAGCCGAACGTCATCGCCGCCGTGGCCTCGCGCCTGCAGCCGATTCCCGACGCCGCAACTCCGGCCGGCGGGCAGACCGCGCCCCGAATCGCCGCCACCTCGGCCGGGTCGCCGCCGCCCCCGTCGCCGTCGCCGTCGCCGTCGAGGGAGACTGCCAAGGCCGCGACGACCCTGCCGAAGGAGGCCGCCAAGGCCGGGCCTGCCGCGCCGAAGGAGGCCGCCAACGCTGGGCCTGCCGCGCCGAAGGAGGCCGCCAACGCTGGGCCGACCACGCCCAAAGAGGCCGCCAAGGCCGCGTCGAACGCACCCCGGACCACAGCCGAAGTCGGGACGGCCGCTTCTCAGGCTGCTGCCGGGGGCGCATCTTCAGCGCCCCGGGGTGGAGCCGACGGCGGTTCGGCCGCATCGCGGGCGGCTGCCGGTGGGGCTCCGGCCACAGTCGAGGACTCGGCCGCCCGCGCGGCGGCAGCCGGTGTAGCGGCGGCCCGCGCCGCAGCAAGCGCCGCATCCGCCAGTGCCGCCGCGAGCGCCGCATCCGCCAGTGCGGCATCCGCTCGCCCGGCCGCCGAGGCGGCCAAGCCGAAGGTGGCCCCCGCGTCCGGCGGCGACAGCGCTCCCGCGGTCTCCGGCGACGCGGCCGGCTCCGGATCCACCGCGGGAGCGAAGGCCGCCCGCCCCGCCGCCGCGACGCCGAGGAATGCCCTGTTCGGTGGTTCCTCCACGCCGGACTGGGCGGCCACGGGCCTGACCCGCGCGGACTCCGGTCGCGTGGGCCTGCCGAAGACCCCGGCGAAGGACCCCGCCCCAGCGGCCGGCACGCCCCGCGCCGACGACAAGCCGGTGACCCGCGCGGCCGCCCCCAAGCCGACCGGGACCTCGGTCCCGGCCCGGTCCGCTTCGGGGACCCGCCCACCGGTGCAGGCCTCCTCTCTGGCCACCGGTCCGGCTCAGGGCGCCGGTCCGGCTCTGGCCACTGGTCCGGCTCAGGGCGCCGGTCCGGCTCTGGCCACCGGTCCGGCTCAGGGCGCCGGCCCGGCCGCCGGCATGCCGCCCAGGACCGGCCGGCCCGGCGAGGAGCGGCCCTCGGCCGTTCCGGCGGAGCGGCAGGCGCCGAAGCCCGACCCGAGCCGATCGGCGCCGACCACGCCGCCCCGCACCGCGGCATCAAAGACGCCGCCGGTGGCGGGCGCCGCCGGAGCGACACCGGCGCCGGCGCAGTCGACCGGCCCGAGCCGGTCGGGCGGGCAGGCCAACCCGACCACCCCGCACCACGTCGCGCCGCCGACGTCCGGGTCGGCCGGCACCGGGACGGCCACCCCGGCTCCGGCCGGTACCAGGGCCGTCGTGCCGCCGGCCGGCGCGAAGGCGGCCACGCCGGCTCCGGCCGGTGCGAAGCCCGCCGCCGCGCCCCCGGCCGCCACCTCGGCTCCGGCCGGTGCGAAGGCGGCCACGCCGGCACGCACCACCGCGCGGAACACGGCGCCGACGCCGACCCGGCCGGCGCCGACCGAACCGAGCCCGACGCCGCCGACCAGCCCGCCCGTTCCCCGGCCCTCGGTGCCCGGCCCGTCCCGTCCGACGGATCCGGACCGTGAGCCGGCCCAGGCGGGCCGCGGGCCCGGCGTGATCCGCTCCTCGAGCCCGGCCGCCCCGCGGACCGGCCCGGCGGCCGAACAGCCGCGCGACGCCCAGCACCCGCCGGCCCGGCCGGTGAACCCGGTGGGCGCGGCCGCCGACGCCACCCGGTCCGCGTCCAAGGCGGACCCGCACATCGCCGAGCAGCGCGTCGCGGGCCTCCGCCCGATGGCCGAGCAGCCGAAGGCCGAGCAGCCGAAGGCCGAACAACCGAAGGCCGAGCAGCCGAAGGCCGCCGCCCAGCAGGGCGACCTGGCCGGGGCCGCCCGGGCGGCGAAGGCCAAGACGGACGCCGACGACAGGCCGGCGAAGCGCCGAGCCGAGACCTCCCTGTCCCGGCTGGTCGGTTACAAGGCGGAGGTCGCCGAACTGCTCGGCGGCGACGCCGCGGCCCGCCGGCGCCGGCGTACCACCACCGCCTCCGGCCTGCCGACGCCGGATCCCGCGACCCAGGAACCACCGATCAAGCTCACCCGCCCGGCCCGCAAGGGCGGCCCGCGCCAGCAGCAGACCGAGGAGTAGCCGGGGGAGAACCGGGGCGGTCGCCACCCGGCCGCGGCCGCCCACGAGAACAACCGAAAGGGCCCTCCGCGCTGCCGACGCGGAGGGCCCTTTACCGGGGGAACGGAGTAACCGAAAGGGGGTTTCGTCCGTTAAGAAGAGTTTAAACCCTGCTAGGCGGAACTGGGTAGCCCTATCCCGAATACGGGTTATCTAGGGTGAAACTGGCCCCGTGCGGGTGTTGCGCCCCGCGCGGATGGTGGAGGAGACGCCGGGACGCGCCAGACGGGCGACGCGTAGGCTGGCCCTGTGGCGGATCTTCTGGTGTGGATGGACTGTGAGATGACGGGTCTCGACCTGGGCAAGGACGCCCTGATCGAGGTGGCCGCGCTGGTGACCGGACCCGATCTCGAAATTCTCGGCGAGGGCGTCGACCTCGTCATTCACGCCGACGACGCGGCCCTCGACGCGATGCCCGAGGTGGTGCGCGAGATGCACGCCAAGTCGGGCCTCACCGACGAGGTGCGCAGGTCCACGGTCACCATGGCCGAGGCCGAGGACGCCGTCCTGACGTACATCAGGCAGTTCGTGCCGAACCCCCGCACCGCGCCCCTGTGCGGCAACTCGATCGCCACCGACCGGGGCTTCCTCGCCCGCGACATGCCGGCGCTTGACGACTTCCTGCACTACCGGATGATCGACGTCTCGTCGATCAAGGAACTGGCCCGCCGCTGGTACCCGCGGGTGTACTTCGGCCAGCCGCAGAAGGGCCTGGCACACCGGGCCCTCGCCGACATCCGCGAGAGCATCCGCGAGCTGGAGTATTACCGCCGCACGGTCTTCGTCCCGCTGCCGGGCCCGGACGTCGACCAGGCCCGCGCCATCGCCGCCGAGCTGTAGGGCGAAGCGTCGAGGAACGCCGCGCGGTAACCCGGTCGACGACCGGGCGGGTGTTGCCGCTATGCTTGTCCGGCACGCGCCGCGGGAGTCCTTCCACGGCAAGGCGGCATGGTGGTCGTAGCTCAGCTGGTAGAGCACCGGGTTGTGGTCCCGGGGGTCGCGGGTTCAAGTCCCGTCGGTCACCCCACGCGTCAAACGAAAAGGCCCGCTCCGATGAGCGGGCCTTTGTCGTTCCCCGTTACTGGTTCTCGCGGTCGCGGAAGGTCCAGGCCGCGCTGGTCGACGGCATGCGCTGGCCGTTCGCCCGCTGGGCCGGCACCTGCGCGGGCCCGCCCGGTGCCTGCGCGGTGGGCTCGTTCTTCTCCAGGCGCGAGGCCAGGTAGGCCGCGGCCGCCCGGTCCTCGTCGGTCGGGGCCGCCATCAGGGCGTAGGCCAGGCCGAGCACGCCGAAGACGACCGCGAGGCCGATCGGGATGAGCAGCGTGCCGGCGGTCGCGCCGGACGGTGTGCTGGTGCCGGTGTCCGGTCGCACGGACATGGCGGACATGCCGGTGAAGTGCATGCCGTTGACCGCGACGCCCATGACCAGCGCCGACGCCACAATGGCCGATGGGCGCTGCACGGTCATGGCGAGCCACAGCGCCACCGTCGCCGCCACCACCGCGATGATCACCGCGGCCACGACCCGGCTGGTCAGGTAGTCGATGGTGCCGTCCAGGCGCATCGCGTACATGCCGGTGAAGTGCATCGCGGCCACGCCCAGGCCGGCGAAGAGGCCGCCGACGACGAAGCGGACGCCGCCGGTCCTGTTGCCGCGGGCGACGATGAACAGGCCGGTGCCAACGGCCAGGATCGCGATGACCGCGCTCAGCGCGGTCACTCCCACGTCGTAGCGGATCGGCAGGCCGGTGACGCTGAAGCCGAGCATCGCGACGAAGTGCATGGTCCAGATGCCGGTGCCGCCGATCGCCACCGCGGCGAGCGTGAGCCACCAGGTACGCCAGCCGGCGCTGTGCGCCGTACGCACCCGCGAGGCGGAGATCAGCCCGAGCAGAGAGCCGAGCACGGACAGCGTGTAGCTCACCGCCGGGGTGACCCAGCCGTGTTCGAAATGATGGATCTCAGCCATCCCCGGTTAACCCCCTTGATCGGCGTATAGAGGCATCGTGCCTGGTCGCGGAGAATTCGGCAGAGGAATGTGAGAGAGCTTGCGCCCGATGGGCCGGTGTCCCATCGGCTGTTCGGCGTGGTATTCAGCAGGACGGTGGCTCTCCGAGCGACGTCAACGGTGGGCAGGGCATCGCGAGGCCGGCCACGTCCAGCCAACCGTCGATGTTCCCCGCGGCCGCGGCGATCTCCTCGCCGAGGACCCGGGTGCCGACGGTGTCGAGGACCGCGGGCTTGATCAGGTCGCACGCGACGCCCTTGGCCTCGTCGTAGAAGGCCTCCGACGCCTGCTGGGCCAGCTCCGCGACGCCCGGTTTGTCGAGGTTCTCGATCACGTGGGCGTACCGCAGCATCTGCGCGCTGATGGCCTTGGCGTAGGACGCGAACACGCCGATGGCGCCGAAGCCGAACGCCCCGCCGAGGATGCCCAGCAGCGACAGGACGGCCTTCTCCTCGAAGATCTTGCATTCGACGTCGTTCGTGGCGCCGCCGCCGCTGCCGTCGGCGAGCACTCCCAGCACCGAGCCGGTGTCGGGGTCGACGGCCCAGAACGCCACCGGGGTGCCGTCGGCGGGCAACAGGCGGTCGTAGTCCTTCCAGTCGTCGAGCAGCGCCCGCCACTGAGCCTGGGACGCCTCGGGCAGGGTGGCGAGCTGCGCGCTGCGTACCGGTCCCTTCGGGAGCACGGTCAGGCGCTTGCCCTTCAGCGCGCCCCACGTGCTGGTCCGGAAGGCGACGCTCTCGGCGACCGCGAGCGCGGCGGACCGCTCGAGCGTGCGGTCGAACGCACCCACCCGGTCGGTGCCCAGGGTCGACCATCGGGTGCACGGCAGCACGTCCGCGCGCCGTACCCGGCCGGTCCCGAACTGCGGCCGGTCCACGTGCAGGACCGCGCGCAGCCCGGTCTCGAACGTCAGGTCCCCCTCCGGGGACATCGGCGGATGTAGCGCGGGGACGATCGACGGCAAGCCGCGCCCGCGTCGCCCGGGACGGGCGGCCGCCGGTGTGGCTCGCACCGAGCCTGGCACCGGGTACGAGCGGGTTCGCGAACGTCTCCCGGCCGTCCACGACCACCTTGACCAGCGGTACCCGCCGGTTGCGCAGGCCTTCGGGCTCGGCCGCCCGCCGCGACGGCAGCGCCGCGGTCAGCTGCCGGGCCAGGTCCGCCCGGGCCTCGGCGTCATCGCGTACGGCGGCGGCGCGATCCTCGGCGGTCGACGTCGGCGCCGTACCGATGGCCTTGCGCCAGCGGTCGATCGCGCTCTTGTCGGCGGTCGGCGCGAAGGAGCGCCGCACCGGCCGGAAGAGGCTCGCGACGTCGACGTCGTCGGCCAGCGTGCCGACCACCACCTCGGCCTGGAAGCCCGCCCGCCGGTACAGCTCGGCCAGGGTCTCCACCTTGTCGCGGGCGGAGCCGGCACCGCCGCGCAGCGTGCCGCGCACGCCCCACCGCACCTCGTCGACCAGGTTGGACAGCCGGCCGGCGGCCGGGTACGCGACGATCTGGTCGCGGACGAATCCGAGGATCGCCTCTGGGTCCCGGCCGGCGACGACGCGCTCGGCGGCCGCCGACACGTGATCCGGGCTTGCGCGCACCGCGGTCCGCATCTGCTGCCACACGCCGAACGGCACGTCGGAGTCGGCCACGGGGCCTTCGTCCTCGTCGTCGAACAGCCCGCATCCGGTCGTTGCCAGTGCGGAGAAGAGGGTCGTGAGGACCAGGAACGACCGTCGGCTCAGCACGCCGGGTGCGGTGGGCGGCAGCGGATCGGCACCGTGTGGTCGGCGCATCGTGTGACGGCTCCTCGGGTCGGGCGCGCGGAACACCGGCGCGCCGGGGAGATGACGCACACACTGTGCCGGGCGCCCCTTGATCCGTTCAGACCGATCCGGGCGGTCAGGGGTGATCAGACCTCGAGGGTGCCCGAGCTCCCGGTGATCAGGAGTCGAAGCCGAGGCCGACCCGGTCGAGGGCGCGCAGCCAGACGTTGCGGCGGCCCTCGTGGCGGTCCGCCCGCGCGATCGACCACCGGGTCAGCTCGATCACGCCGGCGCGGACCGGCTCCGGCGGGAACGGGATCGGCTTGCGGCGCACCATCTTCAGCGCGGTCAGCTCGGTCGGCTGGTCCGCGAGCAGGTCCAGCATCACGTTCGCGCCGAAGCGGGTGGCTCCGACGCCGAGGCCCGTGTAGCCGGCCGCGTACGCCAGCCGCCCGCCGTACGCCGTACCGAAGAAGCTGCTGAACCGGCTGCAGGTGTCGATCACGCCGCCCCATTTGTGGGTGAATCGCACGTCCGCCAGCTGCGGGAAGGTCTGTACGAAATGGTCGGCGAGCACGGCGAAGGTGGCCTCGCGCTGATCACGTTCCGGGCGGATCCGCCCGCCCCGGTAGTAGATGGCGTCGTAGCCGCCCCAGAGGATCCGGTTGTCCGCGGTGAGCCGGTAGTAGTGGAACTGGTTGCCGCCGTCGCCGACGCCCTGCCGGTGCCGCCACCCGATCTCCGCGAGCTGCCCGGCGGTCAGCGGCTCGGTCATGAGCGCGTAGTCGTAGATCGGCACGACGTAGTGGTGCAGCCGGCGCAGCAGGCCGACGTGCGCCCCGGTGGCCAGCGCAACCCGCGCCGCGTCGACCCGGCCCCGCCAGGTGCGCAGGCGCAGCCCGCCCGGCACCGCGGCGATCCGCTCGACGGGTGAGTTCTCGTAGATGCGCACACCGAGGTCGAGGCAGACCCGGCGCAGGCCCCAGACCAGCCGGGCCGGGTCGATCATCGCGCAGCCCGTGCGGTCCCAGACCCCGCCGAGGTAGGTGGGGGAGCCGACCTCGGCCCGTGCCTGCTCCCGGTCCAGCAGCCGCACGTCCAGGCCGCGGGCCGCCGCCTCGTCGTGGTACGCGGTCAGCTCCCGCAGCTGCCATTCGGCCGTCGCCACCTGCAGTTCACCGGTACGGGCGAAGTCGCACTCGATCCCGTACCGCCGGACGGTCTCCTCGATCTCGTCGAGGTTGCCGCGCCCCAGCCGCTCCAGCGTGTCCATCTCGTCGGGGAACCGGCTCAGCCCGTTGTCGAACCCGTGGGTGAGGCTCGCCGAGCAGAAGCCGCCGTTGCGCCCGGACGCCGCCCAGCCGGCCGTGCCCGCCTCGATGATCACCACGTCGCGCCCGGGGTCGCGTTCCTTGGCGAGCAGCGCCGTCCACAGCCCGCTGTAGCCGGCGCCGACCACCGCCAGGTCCGCGGATTCCACGCTGTGCAGGGGCTCCGCGGCCGGTGGCGCGCCGGCCTGACCCAGCCAGTACGGCTCGGGTATCGCGTCGGCGAGCGACCGGTTCGTCATGGTCAGGGACGCTTCCCCGGCCGGGACCGGATGCTGGCCGCCACCGCGATGAGCACGCCCGCCATGAAGATCAGCGTGCCCATGACGTTGACCTGCGGCGGCAGGCCGACCCGGGTGGCGCCCCAGATCCACAGCGGGAACGTGGTGGTGGTGCCCGCGGTGAAGTTGGAGACCACGAAGTCGTCGATCGACAGGGCGAAGGCCAGCATCATGCCGGAGGCGACGGCGGGCAGGATGATCGGGAAGGTGATCCGCCAGAACGTCGTCCATGGGCTCGCGCCCAGGTCGGCGGCGGCCTCCTCGATCGAGCGGTCCAGGGTCAGCACCCGGGCCCGCACCACGACCGCGACGAACGAGATCGAGAACATGATGTGCGCGATCGTGATCGTCGTGACGCCGAGCCCGACGCCGAGCGACACGAAGAGGGTCAGCAGCGAGGCACCCATCACGAGTTCCGGCGACGACATCGTGGCGAACATGATCAGGTTGACCGAGCCCGAGCCGCGGAACCGGTGGCGGCCCAGGGCATACCCGATGCCGGTGCCGAGCGCGCCGGCGATCACCGCGGTCAGCAGCGCCACCACCAGGGAGATCACGAGCGCCTTGGTCAGCTCGTCCAGGGCGAAGACCCGGCCGTACCACTTGAGGGTGAAGCCCTCCCAGGTCTGGTTGTAGCGGCCGGGGGTGTCGTTGAAGCCGAACAAGATCATGATGAGCACGGGCAGCGTCAGCCACGCGATGATCACCCAGGTGTAGATGTGCAGCGCCCGGCCGCCGCTGATCCGCGGCCCGCGGGAAGCGAACGGGGTCATCGTGCCGCCACCTTCATGACGTCCTCCGTGCCGAGGGCCTTCGCGTAGGCGAAGACGCCGATCAGCAGCACCGCCATCAGCGTGAAGGACAGGGCGGAGGCCGTCGGGTAGTTGGAGCTGACCAGGTACTGCGACTGGATGACCTGCCCGATCATCGTGGTCGACGAACTGCCCAGCACCGCCGAGTTGACGTAGTCGGAACTGGCCGGCACGAAGGTCATCAGCACGCCGGCGAAGACGCCGGGCAGCGCCAGCGGGAAGATCACCTTGCGGAAGGCGGTGGCCGGGTCCGCGTACAGGTCCCGGGCGGCCTCGACGACCCGCGGGTCGATGCGCTCCAGCGCCACGTAGACCGGCAGCACCATGAACGGCAGGAAGTTGTACACCAGGCCGCCAATCACCGCTGCCGGCGTACCGAGGATGTTGAAACCGTCGGGAAGGACCCCGATCTGCTTGAGCGGGCCGAGCACGATGCCCTCGTCGGTGAGGATCTGCCGCCACGAGATGGTCCGCAGCACGAAGGAGACGAAGAACGGCAGCAGCAGCAGGAAGAGGTAGGTCGGCTTGCGCCGCCCGCCGTAGAAGGCGATCCAGTACGCGACCGGGAACGCCAGCACGATCAGCACGACCGTGGTGATCGCCCCGTAGATCAGCGAGCGCACCAGCTGGGTGCGGTAGTTGGAGATCGCGTCCACATAGGTCTGCCAGTGGCCGGTGAAGACGTACCCGGAGACGATGTCGCCCTGCTGCAACGACAGGGACAGCATCGTCACCATCGGCACTACGAAGAACAGCAGCAGCCAGAGGCCGCCGGGCAGGATCAGCAGGTAGGGCGCCAGCACGCGCCGGGTCCGGGACACGGCGTCAGGCCAGCACGATCGGTTCGAAGATGCTCTGGTACTCCTGCTGCTCGGCGACCGTCTTGAAGTCCCGGTAGTAGTGCAGCTTCGCGTAGTCGGCCGGCGCGGGGAAGACCAGCGGGCTGACGGCGACCGCCTCCATGGCCGCCTTGTCGTCGCCGGAGAGCTTGGCCGCGTCCTTCTTGATCTGCTCCTGCGCGGCCGGCACCGGGCAGACGTAGTTGATGTACTCGGCCAGCGTCGCCGCGTTCTCGACCTCGTAGAAGAAGTCCATCAGCTTGATCGCGTCGAGCGGGTTCTGCGCCGTCACCGGGATCGCGAAGTTGTCGGTCCAGATGGTGCCGCCTTCCTCCGGGATGACGAACTTGAAGTCCGTGCCGTCGGAGACGTTCTTCTGGAAGATGTCGCCCGACCAGGCCTGGGTGATCCAGACCTCGCCCTTGCCGAGCGCGTCGACGTAGCTCTGGTCGTAGTAGTTACGGACCATGCCGGAGCTCTTCTGCTCCTTGAGCTTGGCGGCGGCCTTGCGCCAGTCGTCCGGCGTCGACGTCGCGGGGTCGATGCCGAGCGCCATCATGCCGAAGTTGCCCAGTTCCTGGGTGTCGGAGTACATGCCGACCTTGCCCTTGAAGGCCGGGTCCCAGAGGTCGGCGAGCTTGGTGATCGGCCGGTTGACCTTCTTCGGGTCGTACGCGATGCCGGTCATGCCGGAAGTCCACGGGATGGTGTACACGTTGCCCTTGTCGAAGGCCTCGTTCGCGTACGCCTTGCCGGCGTTGGCCACGTAGTTCGGCAGCTTCGAGTGGTCCAGGGGCGCGAGGAAGCCCGAGTCCACGAACTGCTTGAACTGGATGCCGTTGGTGATGACCATCAGGTCGTAGCCGATGGACTGGCCGGCGGCGAGCTGCGGCTGGACCTTGGCGAACCAGGGGCCCATCTCCTGGATGACCTCCTGGTAGTTCACCTTGACCCCGGTCGCCGCCGTGAACTTCTTGAGCTCGGGCTGCTTGGGGTCCATGTAGAGCGGCCAGTTGGCGAAGTCGACCTTGCCGTTGCTGGTCTTGCCGGCCCAGTACTTGGCCACGGCGTCGGGCGCGGGGGCGCTCGGCTTCGCCGCACCGGTGCCCTTGACGCCGCAGGCGGACAGCGCCATGGCGAAGGCCGTCAGGCCGGAGACGCGCAGGGCGTCACGCCGGCCGAGCCGCCGCTGTGTCATCCCGCGGATCAGGGCGGGGTCGGGGGAGAACGGCTGACTCATCAGACTCCGATCGGGTACGAGTGCTGGGGGCTCCAGGTGAGGAACACCCGGTCGCCGGGGGCGGCCAGGTCCTCGGCGGAGAACGCGTTCTGGTCGAAGACCACGAGGTCGGGGCCGGCGGAGGTCTTCACGGTGTAGTTGGTCGAGGTGCCGTGGTAGACCACGTCGGTCACGACGCCGGTGAGCACGCTGCCGCCCGTACCGGTGGGTTCGGCCCGCGACAGGTCGATCTTCTCGGGGCGGACCGACACCTCGAGGTCGTCGCCCGCCTTCATCTCGCCGGACATCGGCACCAGCACCCGTTCGCCGTCGCCGTAGGTCAGCACGGCCACGCCGTCCGCGACGCTCTCGATGCTGCCGTCGAGCAGGTTCGACGTACCGATGAAGCCGGCGACGAACCGGGTGGCCGGCCTCTCGTAGATCTCCCGCGGCGAGCCGAGCTGGTCGATGCGCCCGGCGTCCATGACCGCGATCCGGTCGGACATCGTCAGCGCCTCGCCCTGGTCGTGTGTCACGTAGACGAATGTGATGCCCACCTCGCGCTGGATGCGCTTGAGCTCGACCTGCATCTGCTGGCGCAGCTTGAGGTCGAGCGCGCCGAGCGGCTCGTCGAGCAGCAGCGCCCGCGGCCGGTTGACCAGCGCCCGGGCCAGGGCGACCCGCTGCTGCTGCCCGCCGGACATCTCCCGCGGCGCCCGCTTCTCCATGCCGGTCAGCGAGACGATCTCCATGATCTCGCCGACCCGGCGGCGGATCTCGCCCTTGTCGACCTTCTTGCGCTCCAGACCGAAGGACACGTTCTGGTACGCGTTGAGGTGCGGGAAGAGGGCGTAGGACTGGAAGACCATGTTGACGTCGCGCTTGTTGGGGGAGACCCGGGTGACGTCCTTGCCGTCCAGGAACACCGTGCCGCCGGTGGGCTCCTCGAAGCCGGCGATCATCCGCATCGTCGTGGTCTTGCCGCAGCCGGAGGGTCCGAGCAGGGAGAAGAACTCGCCCGACCCGATGGTCAGGTCCAGGCGGCGCACGGCCTGCACCTTCTCGCCGTGCGACAGGTATTCCTTGTGCACGCCGGCCAGCTCGATCGCGGGCCGGGCGGCGTCGTCGCCGGGGTCTTCGTTCACGATGGACATTCGTACCTCTCAGCCCAGATGGCTCATCACGTGTTTGATCCGGGTGTATTCCTCGAAGCCGTACATCGAGAGGTCCTTGCCGTACCCCGAGTGGCCGAAGCCGCCGTGCGGCATCTCGGACACGAAGGGCAGATGGGTATTGATCCACACGGCGCCGAAGTCGAGCCGGCGCGAGACCCGCATGGCCCGGCCGTGGTCGCGCGTCCACACGCTGGCGCTGAGCCCGAAACGAACGTCGTTGGCCCACCGGACGGCGACTTCCTCGTCGGCGAACTCCTGGACGGTGATGACCGGCCCGAAGACCTCGTCCTGGATCATCTCGTCCCGCTGTCGCAGGCCGGCGACGACGGTCGGCTCGACGAAGTAGCCGCGGTCGCCGATCCGGGCGCCGCCGGTCACGACCCGGGCGTGGTCGGGGGTCCGGTCCAGGAAGCCGCGGACCCGGGCCAGCTGGGCGGCGTTGTTGACCGGCCCGAAGTACGCGTCCGGGTCGGTGGGGCCGCCGACCCGCGTCTGCCGGGCCGCCTCCGCCAGCGCCGCGGTGAAGTCGGCGGCGATCCGGCCGTGCACCAGGACCCGGGTGGCCGCGGTGCAGTCCTGCCCGGCGTTGAAGTACCCGGCGCCGGCGATGGCCGCGGCGGCCGCCTCGACGTCGACGTCGTCGAAGACGACCACGGGTGCCTTCCCGCCGAGCTCGAGGTGCACCTTCTTGAGGTCGGCGGCGGCGGCCACGGCGACCTCCATGCCGGCCCGGGTGGAGCCGGTGATGGACACGAGCTGCGGCGTCGGGTGCGCGACCAGGGCCCGCCCGGTGTCCCGGTCGCCGCAGACGACGTTGAGCACGCCCGGGGGCAGGAACTCGGCGGCGATCTCGGCGAGCAGCAGTGTGCTGACGGGGGTGGTGTCCGAGGGCTTGAGCACCACGGAGTTGCCGGCCGCGATGGCCGGCGCGAACTTCCACACGGCCATGACCATCGGATAGTTCCAGGGTGTGACCTGCGCGCACACGCCGATCGGCTCGCGCCGCACCCACGAGGTGTGTTCGCGCAGGTACTCGCCCGCGGATCTGCCCTCCAGCACCCGCGCGGCCCCGGCGAAGAACCGCAGTTCGTCCAGGAGCGGCGCCATCTCCTCGTTCCGCGTCGCCTCGACCGGTTTGCCGGTGTTGCGGCATTCGGCGGCGATGATCTCGTCCGCCCGGGCCTCGACGGCGTCGGCGATCCGCAGCAGGGCGCGCTGCCGCTCGGCCGGGGTGGTGTCGCGCCAGGCCTCGAAGCCGGCTTCGGCCGAGGTCATCGCGGCGGCGACGGTCTCGGCGCAGGAGACCGGGGCGTAGGCGTACGCCTCGCCGGTGCACGGGTCGACCACCGGCGAGGTCTCCCCGCCGACCGGGTCGACATGGGACCCGCCGACGAAGTTGCGGAGGACCGGTAGGTCGGTGCTCACGGAGATGGGCCTCCCGCCTCGGGGCTGTGACGGCCCCCACACGAAGAGGTGGACCTTGACATAGTCAAAGCCCTAAAAACAAGGGAATCCGAAGGATTTTGCAAAGATGAAACGGAATCAGATGTGATTGATCCCGCCGGCCACGCAATCCGACGTGGAGTGGCCGGGATCGCCCGGTTTCCGCACCCGATCCTCCGACCGCACGATCGGGGCCCGCGACGGCATCCGCCGCGGGCCCCGATCCTGACCTTTCCCGGACCTTACCGGTCCGTCAGCGCTGGTTGAACGTGTCGTGGGTCTCGAAGCGGCCGGTCGGCGGCGTGACCGTGGTGCGGTTCGCGCCGTCCTCCCAGACGATCGAGCCGTCCGGATTGCGGATCACGTACTTGAACTCCACCGCGGTGTTCGGCGGCAGGCCGGTCGCACCGGACCACACCGGGTAGCCGCCGGGGTCGAGCGCGAGGCCGCCGGCCGGATTCCAGCCGCCCAGCACCGGGAGGTTGCCGACGAGCAGGACCTGTTGACCCCAGGTGGTCGGCGTGGTCACGTGGAAGCGCGCCTCGATGGCGGGCGGCGGCCGGAAGGCGACGCCCCCGCCGTTCGTGACGGCGCCGGCGGCGTCCTGCGCATAGGCGAGCCCGTCCCGGCCGTCGGCGTTCTCGATGCCGATAGTGGCGCTCCGGCCGTCGGCGAGGACGCCGGCCAGCCCCCGGTACCGGTACGTGACCGAGCCGTCGGCGCGGAGCTCGGCGCTGAACGACACCCGTTGCGTCCGATCGGCGAAGAACGCGGCGTTGCGCCACTCCACGACGAACGTCTCCCCGGTGGTGGCCGTGTAGACGCCGGACTGGTCGTCGAGAAAGAGGTCGTCCCAGAAGGGGTACAGGGCGGCGTTCGGCGCGGCGGCGTCGGGCAGCGCCCGGTTGAGGAAGCCGGTGTCCGGTCCGGCGAAGCTCAGCACGCCGTTGCTGCTCACCCACGCCTGGCGGTAAGAGGTCCCGTAGTGATCGAAGGAGAAGGGCAGGGCGATCTCGGCCGCCGTGTCGTCGCCGGTCACCTCGACCCGCTGCGTGCCGGCGGGATAGGTGGAGTCGTCGGCGCCGCAGGAGTGCCCGGCGGCGTCCGTCCGCGGCCGCAGCACAACGTCGGCCCGGACCTCGCCGACCACGTCGACCTGCCGCTCCTCGCCGCCGAGGCACCCCCACGCCGGCCTGACGCGCAGCACGTAGTGCCCCTCGGGCGCCGTGAGCCGGTACTGCCCGGCCGCGTCCGTACGGGTGGAGGTCCCGGCGCCGACGAGCGAGACCGGCGCCGCGGCGATCGGGCCGCCGGGACCGCTCACCGTCCCGCCGATGGTCGCGCTCGGCGGCGGGTCGCCGGCCCGGGAGACCGCCGCGTACGCGTTCAGCCGGCCCTCGCCGTACACGTTGTTGTCCTCCGGGGAGCCGCCGCACGTGGTGTCGGCGGTGTCCGTGGCGGTGAGGTCCAGCAACTGCCGGGTGGCCGCGATGTTCCGGCGCAGGCCGGGCGCGGCCGACCAGAGCAGGGCGACCGTCCCGGCGGTGTGCGGCGAGGCCATCGACGTCCCGCTGAAGGAGGAGTATCCGCCGGGAACGCTGGAGCGCACGTCCACGCCGGGCGCCGCGATGTCGGGTTTGACCTCGCCGTCCACGCTGCCGCCACGGCTGGAGAACCCCGCGATGGTGTCGGCGCTGTCGAGCGCGCCGGACGAGTACGAGTCGGTGTAGTTGCCCGGCGTCCCGCCGCTGGCGCATCCGGGCCCGGCGTTGCCGGCGGAGAACGCCGGGAAGATCCCGGCCGCGACCCAGGCCGCGACGATCTGCTGGTACCAGGGATCGGAGCCGGAGCCGCCCCACGAGTTGTTGACGATGTCGGGCGCGAGATCGGGCCGCGGGTTGCGCCCGGCCCGGTCGGTGGGCGCGACGATCCACTGCCCGGCGGCCAGCAGGGCGCCGGCCGAGCAGCTGGAGGTCTCGCACCCCTTGGCGGCGATCCACTTCGCGCCGGGCGCGACGCCGATGTCCACGCCGACCATCGTGCCCATCGTGTGCGTGCCGTGGCCGTGGTTGTCGCAGGGTGCCGAGTCCGCGCACATCGCGCTCGGATCGAACCAGTTGTAGTCGTGGTTGACGCCGCCGTCCTCCGCTCGGCCGCGATAGCTCGCCGCCAGGGCGGGATGGTCGAACTGCACGCCGGTGTCGATGTTCGCGACGACTGTGCCGGTGCCCCGGCTGCCGAGCTCGGACCAGACCCGGGGCGCACCGATCCGGGCGATGTTCCACTCGACGTCCTGCACGCGCGCGCGTTCGGTGCCCGGTGCGGGCCGCGGCATCTCGATCACCCGATCGGCGAGCACGGCGCTCACCTCGGGCCGGGCGGCCACCTCGGCGGCGAGGCCGGCGTCGCCGGTGATCCGGATCGTGTCGACGATCCAATAGGGGGTGAACGGCGCTCGGCGCTCGCTGAGCAGCCGGCGCAACCCGGCCTGATGCCGGTCGACGGCCGCGGTCTTGGCGCGGTAGACCGCGGCGCTGCCGCGCGCGGCGGCCGGGCCGGGTGTGTCGCGCAGGACCGCCCAGAAGGTCGCGGGCCCGTCGGCGAGCTGCGCCCGGAGTCGTGGATCGAGTTTTCCGTCACTCGCCGAGGCAGATCGTGGGGTGCCGGCCAGGCCGGCCGCCAGCATGATCAGGCCGAGGGCGACAGCGATGAGTCTCTTTCCCATGCCGACCAATGGTGCTGACTAATCGTTGCCCATCGATGACATAGCGGAGTTGATTGCAAGACTATTCGTGGTCTTGCAGCAAGATCTGCATCATGTTGCCGGGATGCCGCGATCGGCCCGGACCGGGACGCTCGGTCCGGGCCGATCGCCGGCGCGGTCAGGCGGTCGAGCAGACGGTGCCGTTGAGGGTGAACGCGCCCGGCAGCACGTTCGGCCCGCTGTAGGCGCCGACGAAGCCGACGGTGGTGGTGCCGCCCCGGGCGGCGAGCACGCCGTCGCTGGTCACCCGGACCTTCCTGCCGGTCTGTTCCCAGGTGGCGCTCCATCCGCTGGACACGCTCTGCCAGCTGGTCGGCCAGGTGAAGGCCAGGGTCCAGCCGCTGACGGCGCCGGCCGAGTTGTTGGTGATGTCGATCGAGCCGACGAACCCGTTGCCCCAGTCGTTGGTGTCCCGCAGCCGTACCGTGCAGCCCGCCTCCGCCGGGCTGGTCGTGGTGAACGTCAGCGGGAGCGACGACCACGAGAGGCCGCCCGCGGTGTCGCGAGCCAGCACGTTCACCGTGTACCGGCGGCCCGGTTCCAGGTTGTGCACGGTGAACGACGTGCCGGCGGTCTCGCCGAGCTGCTCGCTGACGGCGCCGTTCTGCCGGTAGAGCTCGTACTTGGCGATCGGCCGGCCGCCGGCCGGTGCGGCGGGCCACGAGATCGTCGCGGTCCGGTCGGTGACCGCGCCGGCAGCCGGGCGACCCGGCGCGCGCGGCGCGGCCGCGTCCGTGCGGGCCGGGCGCAGGGTCAACAGCGTTAGCGAGTACGCCGGGAGCGTCTGGCCGGTGGCCGTGCCCGCCGGCGCGGAATGCACCGCGGCGGCGCCGTTGGCGTACGTCGCCACCGTGGGAACCTCGCCGGACGGCGTCCAGCCGTGGTAGCGGAGATCGACGCTGTGCGCGTTCTCCGGGTCCTTGTTGACCAGCAGGACGGCCAGATCGCCGTTGGGCCGGCGGGACGCGTGCGCGCTGACCAGCGGATCGTCCGTCGCCGCGCGGACCAGTTGGTCGCCCGCGCGGGCGAAGGAGCCCATCAGCCCCAGCGCGTGGTACGGCGCGAACGGCGTGTTCATCGGCGGCTCGCAGACCGAGCCGTCGGAGGTGCAGCCGCCGCTCGAGAGCAGGCCGAAGTCGCCGTAGTCCCGCTGCCCGGCGACGGTCGACACGGTGCCGATCCCGTTGTGCACGTTCCACCACTGCACGGTGAAGACGCCCTGCTCCAGCAGGCCGCTGTAGACGTCCGCGAGGAACAGCGCGCCCGGCTGCGTGTTCGGGCCGACGCCGACGTTGGTCTCGGTCATGCTGATGCCGATGCGGCCGGCGTTCGCGCCCGCGTACCCGTCGATCTGGCGCCGGAGCAGGTATATCGCGTCCTCGATGTGCTCGGTCCTGTTCAACGCCTCGGCGGCGGTGCCGCCGCCGGGATACCAGTGGACGTCCACGAAGTCGATCGACGCGCCGGCGCGGGTGAGCACCTCGGCGTTCCACGTACCCTGGTCGCCGCCGCCGACGATCCCGTCGGGCCAGTTCCCGGGCATCGTGAGGACCGCGCCGACCTTGATGTCCGGGTCGACGGCCTTCATGGCCGCCGCGTACGCGACCACGTTCGCGGCGTACTCCTTGGGGCTCTTGTCCAAGTGGTCGTCGGCCTCCCAGGCCGCGCCGTAGTGGCCGTTGCCGTAGTTCTCGTTGCCGATCGTCCAGTAGGTCACGCCGTAGCCCTTGGTGACGTTGGAATACCGCACCCAGTCGGCCGCCTCCTGCGCGGTGCCGGTCCCGTAGTTGGCGATGATCATCGGCTGGGCGCCGGTCCGCCTGGCCCCGGCCATGAAGGTGTCGAAGTCGGTGCCCGGCGCGACGTAGCCGCCGGGCGCGGTGTGGTCGCGCCAGTGGTAGATGTCGGCATAGGAGCCGCCCGGGTAGCGGAGCATCTGGACGCCGGCGTCCTTGAGCAGGCCGGAGACGGCGGTGGTGCCGAGCTCGGCGTCCCAGATGGCGTGGTTCACGCCGAGGGCGGTTCCGGGCACGGTGGCGAGGCCGGCCCGGACGTCGACGTCGACCGTTGTGTCGGCCGCGGCGGTGGCGGCCGCCGGTGCGGGAGCGGCGTGCGCGCCGGGCGGCGCGGCGGTAGCGGCGGTGACCACCGCGAGCAGGACGGTGCTCGCGAGGGCGCGCCGGAGGGCGGAGGGATGCACGGCTGTCTCCATGGGTGAGAGCGGGGATTTGGGAGCGCTCCCATAGTCGGCACTCAAAGAGACGTATGTCAATGACAGGTCGGCACCCCGCGGCTACGGGGCCAGGCGCTCACGCAGGAATTGCGGTCCGGATCGACCTGCGGCAGCGACCGGGCGGCGTCCACGGCCCGCATCGGGCGGTGGAACTGCGGTCTGTGCGGCTCAATGCTGAGCGGTATCGGGATCGCTCACGGTGAGCAGGGTCGCGAGCCGGCGCATCAGGCCCGGCCGGGCGCGGTAGTAGACCCAGCTGGCCCGACGCTCGGCATCGACCAGGCCGGCCTCCCGTAGCGCCTTGAGGTGGTGCGAGATCGTCGGGCCGCTCAGGTCGAACGCCGGTGTCAGGTCGCAGACGCACGCCTCCCCGCCCGGCGCCGAGGCGATCATCGACATCAGCTGCAGCCGGATCGGGTCACCCAGGGCCTTGAACGCCGGCGCGAGCACGGCGGCGGTCTCCGCGGGAATGCGGTTCTCGGCCAACGGCGGGCAGCAGGGCGCGTCCTGGTCGGGCTCGACGGTGGTGAGTGCCGCTGGTTTCGACATACGTCGAGATTGACAGATCTCGAAACCGTGTGCAAGTCTTGGTTTCGACAGTTATCGAAACCGAGCCCGTCAAAGGAGCACGACCATGAGTGACACCCAGACCGCCGGGGCCTGCTGCGGCAATCCGCCCAAGGCCACCTCCGCCCAGCCGGAACCCGCCCAGGCCGCCGCCGCGCCGTGTTGCGGCACCGCGACCGACGCCGCCGCGGAGGGCTCCTGCTGCGGCAGCACCGCCAAGGCCGACGCCGTCGCCTCCGGCCAGGGCTGCTGCGGATGAAACCTTCCGCGACCTGATCTTCATCGAACGCCGCAGCCCCCACGTCAACTGAGGAGTCACATCGTGAGTACCCCGCTGGACGGCCTGCCCGTCGTCGTCATCGGCGCCGGCCCGGTCGGTCTCGCCGCCGCCGCGCACCTCGCCGAGCGCGGCATCGAATACCTCGTCCTGGAAGCCGGCGAGACCCCGGCCACGGCCGTGCGCCAGTGGGGCCACGTCCGCGTCTTCTCCCCGTGGCGCTACAACATCGACGCCGCCGCCCGGCGGCTGCTCACCGACGCCGGTTGGATCGAACCCGACGCCGACATCCTGCCGACCGGCGCCCAACTCGCCGCCGACTACCTGCAGCCCCTCGCGGACCTGCCCGCCCTCAAGCCACACGTGCGCTATGGCGCCCGGGTGACGGCGGTGACCCGCCTCGGCCTCGACCGGCTGCGCACCGCCGGCCGCGATACCACCCCGTTCCTCATCCGCCTCGCCACCGGCGACGACATCCTCGCCCGCGCCGTCATCGACGCCTGCGGCACCTGGGACACCCCGAACGTGCTCGGCGCCTCCGGCATCCCCGCCCACGGCGAGACCGGCGCCGCCGACTTCCTCGAACACGCCCTGCCCGACGTCCTCGGCACCGACCGCGACCGGTTCGCCGGCAAACGCGTCCTGGTCATCGGCGCGGGCTACTCCGCCGCGAACACCCTGCTGCTGCTCGCCGACCTCGCCGAACAGGCACCCGGCACCCAGGTCACCTGGGCGATCCGGGCGGCGACGCCGGCCCGCACCTACGGCGGCGGGACCGCCGACGCGCTGCCCGCCCGCGGCGCCCTCGGCACGGTCCTGCGCGAACACGTCGAGGCCGGCCACATCGAACTCGTCACCGGCTTCGCCGTCGACACGCTCGCACCGCGGCCCGGCGGCGGCATCGAGATCTCCGACGGCACCCGCACGATCGTGGCCGACCGGATCGTGTCCGCGACCGGGTTCCGCCCCGACCACGGCATCGCCGCCGAGCTGCGCCTCGACCTCGACCCGATCATGGGCGCCAGCCGTACCCTCGCACCGCTCATCGACCCGAACGAGCACTCCTGCGGCACCGTGCCGCCGCACGGCGTCGACGAACTCGCCCACCCCGAACCCGGCTACTACGCCATCGGCGCGAAGTCTTACGGCCGGGCACCCACCTTCCTGCTCGCCACCGGCTACGAACAGGCCCGCTCGGTCGTCGCCGCCCTCGCCGGGGACTGGCAGGCGGCCCGCGACGTCCAGCTGAACCTGCCCGAAACCGGCGTCTGCAGCAGCAACGTGCCCGTGGACGCCGACCGGGTCGACGGCGACGGCGGCTGCTGCACCACCCCCGCCACCGGCACGGCCGGGCGGGGCCTGGCCACCGGCATCACCGGCGGGCTGCTCTCCGCGCCGCTGACCCTGCAACCCGTCGCCGCGCCGGCCCCGGAGCAGACCGACGGCTGCTGCGGCTGACCCGGTGACTCAGGCGACACGACCGGCGACGACCGCCGTCCTGCCGGCGCGCGCCTGGTGGATCGTCGCCGCGCTGGCGGTGACACAGACCGTCGGCTACGGCGTGCTCTACTACGCCTTCGCCGTGCTGCTGCACCCGATGGCCGCCGACCTGCACGCCTCCACCACGGCCGTCACCGGCGCGTTGACCGCGTCGGTGCTGGCCGGGGCGGTGATGGCGATGCCTGTCGGCCGCTGGCTGGACCGCAACGGCGGCCGGGCCCTGATGACCACCGGATCCGTCGCGGCCACCGTTCTGGTGGTCGCCTGGTCGCGGGTGCAAACCGTCGCCCAGCTCTACGCGGTGCTCATCGGCATCGGGATCTGCGCCGCCATGGTGCTCTACGAACCGGCCCTGGCCGTCGTGGTCTCCTGGTTCGACCCGCAACGACGCGCCCACGCCGTCCTCGCGGTCATCGTCGTGGCCGGCTTCGCCAGCACCGTCTTCATGCCGCTCACCGGCCTGCTCGCCGACCGGTACGGCTGGCGCACCGCGCTCCTGCTGCTGGCCGTGCTGTACGCCGCGGTCGCGATACCGCTGCACGCCGTCGCGGTCCGTAGACCACCACGACCCGCGACGCAGAAGCGGCCACCGACGCGACGCGACCGCGCCACGGTCGTGCGCGCGGCGGTCCGCGACCGCCGGTTCTGGTGGCTGGCGGCCGCGTTCGTCGCGCACGGCGCGGCGATGAGCGCCATGACCGTCCACCTCGTCGGGTTCCTCGTCCACGAAGGCCATCCGGCCACCTTCGCCGCCACCGTCGCCGGGCTCCTCGGCGTGCTGTCGGTCACCGGCCGGCTGCTACTCACCGGCGCCCAACGCCGCCTGCCACTACCGGCCGTGGTCGCGGCCGTCTTCACCATCCAGGCCGCCGCCGCGTTCAGCCTCCCGATCGTCGGCGCCGGCCGGACCGGCGCCGCACTCGCCGTGGTCGGGTTCGGTATCGGCTTCGGCGCGGCCAGCCTCGTCAAACCCGCCCTGCTCGCCGACCGGTACGGCACCACCGCCTACGGCAGCATCGCCGGCATCCTCGCCACACCCATCACCATCGCCAAAGCGGTCGCGCCCCTCGGCGCCGCCGGCCTGTACGCCGCGGTGGGCTACCCACCGGTGCTCCTCCTGATCGGCGTCGCGTGCCTGATCGCCGCCGCCGGGATCGTGGCCCGGGCCACCTCGCCAACCCCCGTACCGAAAGATCAGCTCACCGGCACGGACACCCCGCACCTCAGCGGGCCGTCGGCCGGCCGCCGCGCTGGTTCCCGATGAGAGTCAGCAGGGCGGCGTGCGTCCGCTCGTCGGCGGCCACGACCAGACCGCCGCCGCCGGCGTGGACCGGCCGGCCGTCCATCCCGGTGACCACGCAGCCGGCCGCCCGGCAGAGGGCGATACCGGCCGCGAAGTGGACGCTGTCGCCCAGGTGGCGATCGCCGTCGGTGACGTAGGCGGCGCGGCGGCCGGCGGCGACCCAGGCCACGGCCAAGGTGGTGGAGACGACGCGGGGGCGGAACCGCTGGATGAAGCCCTCGTCGGCGAGCATCCGGGCGGCCGAGAAGACCTCGCCGTGCGGGAACGGCGGATCGAGGTTGACGTCGACCAGCCCCGATTCGGCCGACGGGGCGAGCATGACGGCGGCGGCCACCCCGCTCGCCGCGCTCAGCGCCTTGATGACGGCGCTGTCGGCGCCGCCGAGGAGCCGAACCGCGTCGGCGTAGCCGAGAGGGCGAGAACGCATCTGCCGCACGGTAGTGCAACGGCTCCCGGTACGCCGCTGGTCGCCCGCTACGACCGGGTCAGGTACACCAGGTACTAACGGTTCCGGGCGCGCAGCGCCTGCTCGAACCTGGTCACGTCCCACGCCTCGGCCAGCGCCTGCCGAACGAGTTCGGCCTGGGTCTGCGGTGCCAGGCCGCCGATGGGCTGGTCCCGGTCGAGGTCGGTGGGGAACGCGTAGCCCTCCGCGGACGCGGCGATGACGTTGTCCACCGAGCCGGAGTAGGCGCGGAGCACCGGGTACAGCGCGGTCGTGATCGCGGCCCGGTCGACGGTCTCCATGGCGCGGCCGAAGGCGGAGGAGACCTGCAGCAGGTTCGCCATGCGCCGGATGCCGGCGGACCGGTTCGTGCCGGCACCGTGGAACACGGCCGGGTTGAAGAAGGCGGCGTCGCCCTTGGCCAGCGGCAGTTGCACGTGGCGGTCGTCGAAGTAGGCCGTGAACGCCGGCTGGTGGAAGGCGATGTAGCCGGCCGGGTACTTCTGTGAGTGCGGCAGGTAGAGCGTCGGGCCGCTCTCCACCGGCATGTCGACGTGCGCCACGGCCCCCTGCAGGGTCAGCGTCGGCGACAGCGCGTGGATGTGCGCCGGGTAGCGCATCGCCTGCTCCTGCGACATGAACCCGAGGTGGTAGTCGCGGTGGGCGACCTGCGCGACGCCGCCGGGGTTGACCACATTGACCTGCGAGGTCACCTGGTAGCCGGCGCCCAGCCATGCCTGGCAGATCAGCGCGAGCGTGTCGTTGTCGTAGTAGGCGGCGAACGCGGCCGGGTCACGCAGCGCGAACTTGTCCAGCGCGCCCCACACCCGGTCGTTGGCCCCGGCCTTGGCGAAATGGTCGCCGCCCGGCACTCCGGCGGCCTTCTGCTCGGCGATCAGGTCGGTGAACACCGCGGTGGCGCGGTCCACCACCGCGGGCGCGAACGCCCCGGTGAACACGACCACGCCGGGCCCGTCCATCAGCGCCCGGGCGAGTTCAGCCTGGAGCTCCGGGGTGTTCGCGACGCCGCCGGCATAGATGAGCACGTTGTCGACGACGTCGGCGGCGTGCGGGTAGTCGGTGAGTTCCGTCTTCTGCTCGCAGACCGCCCGGAATTCCTCCAGGCGGCAGTCCGCGGGTGTGAGCCAGGTCGTCATGCCAGCCAGGCTAGGTCCGGCAGCGACCTCAAAAGCCCTTGAGAAGCCCTCAAAAACCCATCACCGTGTACGGGGTGAAGCACCCGTACCGGATCCGCGAGATCGCCGCCCAGTCCGGCCTCAGCGAAGCCACGGTCGACCGGGTGCTGCACGGGCGCGGCGGGGTCCGGGAGAGCACGATCCGCGAGGTCAGGCAGGCGATCTCCGATCTGGACCGGCAGCGGTCCCAGGTGCGGCTCGGCGGCCGCACCTTCATGGTCGACGTGATCGTGCAGGCACCTCCGCGTTTCTCCGCGGCGATCCGCGCGGCGCTCGAGGCGGAGCTGCCGGGACTGCGGCCGGCGGTGATCCGCGCACGCTTCCACCTGCTGGACCATCCGTCGGCGACCGAGGTGGTGTCGGTGCTCGAACGGGTGGGCCGCGGCAGGTCACACGGCGTGATTCTGAAGGCACCGGACGTACCCGAGATCGTCGCGGCCGTGCGTCGCGGGAACGTCCCCCTGGTCACCCTGGTGACGGATCTGCCCACCAGCCCGCGCATCGCCTACGCCGGGATCGACAACCGCGCGGCCGGCGCCACCGCGGCCTACCTGATCCAGCAGTGGCTGGCCGACCGCGCCGGCGACGTCCTGGTGGTGCGCGGGCGCGGCGCGTTCCGCGGCGAGGACGAGCGGGAGACGGGCTTCCGCGCCGAGCTGCGCGGCCAGGACGTACGCCGCCGCCTGATCGAGGTCGTCGACGCCGAGGACCGCGCCGACGCGGTGCGGGCCGGCATCCGGGAGGCGCTGGCCGCCAACCCGTCGGTGCGCGCGATCTACTCGTTGTACGCCGGCGCCGGGGGCAACGCGGCGGTCGTGGCGGCGTTCGCCGCGCAGCGCCGGCGCTACGACGTCTTCGTGGCGCACGACCTGGACGAGGAGAACACCGCGCTGCTGCGCGAGCGGAAGCTGTCCGCGGTGCTGCACCACGACCTGCGCACCGACCTCCGGCGGGCCTGCCACGCGATCATGCAGGCGCAGGGTGCCCTCCCCGGCCCGATACGCACCAACCCGTCGGCCGTCCAGGTGATCACGCCGCACAACGCGCCGCCGGCGGAGTTCTGACGCCGGTGCCGTTTGACCGCGCAGAGGGCGGGCATTAGCGTTGATTGTGACTGTTGACCCGATTCTTGTTTCGTCCCAAGAGCGCCGGGTCTGCCGGAGGGAACCGTCATGACGACCATCGACGCCCCACAGCGCACCCTGCCCATGTTCCTGGCCTGGCTGGAGCAGGCCCGCGCGCGCGGCCAGGTGCACTACGACGACAAGCAGCAGACCTGGCAGGTGCTCGGCCATCCCGAGGCCGGCGCCATCCTGTCCGACCCGGCGACGTTCTCCTCGGACCTCACGAAGATCATGCCGGCGCAGGGCGACTACGAAGAGTTCCAGAAGGGCAACTTCGTCCGGATGGACCCGCCCCGCCACCGCAAGCTGCGCGGCCTGGTCAGCCAGGCTTTCACGCCCCGGATGGTGGCAGGGCTGGAACCGCGGATCGCCGAGGTCACCACCGAGCTGCTCGACGCGACCGGCGGCAGCGACCGGCTGGACCTGATCGATGCGCTCGCCTACCCCCTGCCGGTCATCGTGATCGCCGAACTGCTCGGCATCCCGGCCACCGACCGGCCCATCTTCCGGCGCTGGGCCGACGTGCTCTTCGACCAGACCGACATCGACCCGGAGCAGTCGCTGCAGAAGACCGGCGAGCAGGCGATGGCCAAGGCGGCGCCGACGATGCGGGAGATGAACAGCTACCTGCTCGACCACATCCGCGCCCGCCGGGCCGCCCCGGGCGCGGACCTGACGAGCAGACTGCTGCAGGCCGAGGTGGACGGCGAACGCCTCGACGACCACGAGATCGTCGGCTTCGTCGGGCTGCTGCTGCTCGCCGGCCACATCACCACCACCGCGACCCTGGGCAACACCGTCGTCAGCTTCGACGAGCACCCGGCCGCGGCCGCCGCGGTCCGCGCCGACCCGAGCCTGCTGCCCGGCGCGATCGAGGAGAGCATCCGCTACCGGACCCCGTTCCCGCGACTGGCCCGCCTCACCACCACGGCCGCACGCGTCGGCGACGCGGAGATACCGCCCGACGCGGTCGTCCAACTCTGGATCACGGCCGCGAACCGGGACGCCCGCGTCTTCGCCGACCCGAACGGCTTCGACATTCGCCGCAACCCCAACCCGCACCTCAGCTTCGGGCACGGAATCCACTTCTGCCTGGGCGCGCCGCTGGCCCGGCTCGAGGCCAGGGTGGCGCTGCGCATCCTGCTGGAGCGCTACCGCGACATCGCCGTCGCGACCGACGCGCCGGTCGAGCACCGCAACCCCTGGCTGATGGTGAGCGTCAACAAGCTACCGCTGGACGTACGACCCGCCTGAGCCGCCGCGCCCCCCGCACCCGCAGCCGGCGGGCGTACCGCCCTGGTCGGTCAGCTGAGATCGTCGAGGACGTCGGCGGCGAGGCCGCGCATGGTGTCCCGGTGCTGCGCCAGGGCGCTTTCCCAGGTGGACTCGTCCAGCTCCGGAACCTGGTGGAAGACCGTCACGCGGGCGTTGCTGGACAGCACCCACAGCTCGATCGTGGCCCGGTCCTTGTGAATTCCGAGGTAGGCCCGATCCTCGAGGCCCGGCTCGGGCCTCTCGTGCCGGATCGAGCCGTCCGTGACCGCCTTGTCGAAGGAGCGCTGGAACTCCTGCGCCGTCGTCTCCGCCGCCGGCAGTGGCCCGTCGCTGCGGTTGAGGTAAAGGGACACGCCGACCGATCCCTCACCCTCACCCCAGGTGCAGTTGATGTTCTGCGCCACCGGGGTGTCCGCGTCTGCCGGGCCGGGCTTGCCGGAGCCCGTCCTGCCAAGCGACGTGGCGACCGTGCCGGTCAGCGTCGGGCAGGCGCCGTCGAGCCCGGTCCACTTCCCGGTGAATGCGTCCGCCGATGCGGAGGGTGTGGCCGGCGTCGCCGGCCGGGCGGGTCCGCCGCAGGCCGCTGCCGGCAGCGCCAGCGTCACGGCCGCCAGCGACGTCAGCGCGAGCCGACGGAACCGGGCGAGTGTGCCGGGCATGGGTCTCCTCTCCAGTTCCCTGACCATTGGACCCGCCATCACGAGGCGACCGCCGCGGGCCACCTGCCGTCCGGGGTCAGCCCGGTGAGGTCCGACTTCTCCGTCTCCAGCGCGAGGATCTGGTTGAGCACGTCGGCGATCCGGGCGCCCAGCGCGGTGATGTAGCCGACGACCTGGTTGACCACTGTGCCGATCACCTCGGAGAAGTGTGCCAACGCGTCCATGACCTGGGTTATGGCGCCCGCTCCGGCGGCGGCCAGGTCGATGCAGGTCGTTGTGACCGCCCCGTACACCTCGCCCATCCGCGCGCCGAGGTCCGCCATGTAGGTCATGTTCGCGGTGGCGGCATCGCCCAGGTACGTGGCCAGGGCCTCGACCTTGTCGGAGGCGTTGGCGATCGCCTGCTGCTGGTCGGCCACCCGCTTCTCGTACGTGAGCCGCGCCGGGCCGCGCCAGGAGTCGATCTCGCCGGACCCGGTCATGTCGCCGTACATGCCCGTCAGGGGGCGGTTGACCCGGTCGCCAAGGTCGAACGCGCGGGAGAACAGCGAGGCGACGGGAATGGAGCCTGCGACGGACTTCTCGGCCTTCTCCAGCAGCTCGCCGATCTTGCGCTTGGCGAGCTCCAGGAGCTGCTGTATCTTGCTCAGCCCATCGCTGATGTCCTCCGTGAACCACTCGAAGAACGAGTCGATCCAGCTGTCCTCGAGTTCCTGCTGCACGTTGCGGATGAAGGCGTTGATCCGCTCGATCAGGTTGTCGAGCTCGGTCCGGGTCTTCGCGATGAGCCGTTCGACGAGTTGGACCGCGCCGTCGAACGCCTGAACCGAGATGGGGGTGTATGCGGAACCGTTTCCGGGGGACGTCACACCAGGACCCTTTCTGCGAGGTGCGGTAGCCGTCAGGAATTCGCGATCTTGTCGAAACTGTCCGCGCTCTCGCCGTCAGTTCGGTCGTATTCGTCCGCGTTCTTCTTCAGCGCGTCGCCCATCTCGTTGAACTTCGTCGACGCGTCCCGGAACAGCTCCGTCAGCCAGGTCTGTGTCGTGCTGTACGCCCCGTGCTGGTCCGCCATCGTCATGGCGGCCGACGCGTCGATGACCGCGAAGGCTGTCGGCTGCAACGTCATGCCCGCCATGGCCTGCGTGATGCTCTCCATCGTGTCGGAGAAGCCGTACCACTTCTTCGCCTCGGCACGGATGCCGTCGGTCGCGACCTCGATGCTGGCCTGGCTGTGCCAGGGATAGTCCGTCATCGCCGCGTCCCCTCCCCGGAGAGCCAGTACGCCGGGTCCTGCTCACGGGTGGCCTGCCGGAGGGCTTCCCGGGCGTCGTCGGCCAGCCGATCGGTGTCCGAGGGCGACAGCCCGTGCGGGTTGACCTCGCTATGGGTGACGCTGAACCCGACCAGCGTCAGACGGAACAGCCCGCGCGGCCCGGCGATCGTTCGCGGCTGCGGCGAGTCACGGAACTCGATGACCCGGTCCGCCCGCCGCATGAGGGTGTAGCCCCGCTCCACCTTCGCTTGCGCGGCGACCCACTCCGCCGCGATGTCCGCCGGCGGATCGGGCTGGGCCTCGCCGAAGCCGAACGGGTCACCCTGCATCGACGACGGGATCGTCCTGCCTTGGCGGCGCATCAGCGCCGCCGCCAGCATCGCCCGCTCCTGGGCGGCGCGCACGGCGTCGAGGATGGCGGATGCGATGCCGGCGGGGCCGACCGTGTGCCACCAGTCGCCGCCGATGCTCAGGTCCACGAACTCGCCCCGCACGTCCACCACGCAGGTGACCGTTGCCGTCCGGTCCGCCGCCGAGATGCGGTCGAGGCCCACCACCGGCGAGCCATTCGGCGTGTGCGCCAGGGTCTCCTCGAGCTCACGCACGAAGTGCCGGGCCTGGTCGGCCCGTAGGGCGTCGCGGCCCGCCGCGCGTCCGGTATGCAGCATGTTTCCCCCGTACCGGCGACGTCCCATCATTGGGACCGGCGAATGTCGGCAAGATCGAATCGTAGCCGCCGGGGCCACCATCGACTGCCCCGCCCGCGTGCCGTACCGCGGAGTACGGTGTGCCGCATGTCCTCGTTCCAGTCCGCCCAGCAGATAGCTCAGACCCGCGAGGTCAGTGCGGCCGCCCTGATCAACGGCCAGTGTGACCTGCGCGGATACCCGTTCCGCCATCTCGGGGTCGTGGCCGACAGCAGCCTGCCGATGCCCCGGACGACCGGCATCCTGATCGCTGCCGAAATCCTCGGCCAGTGGGGCTGGGAACTGGTCAGCGTCACCAAGCCGTTCGAGTCGGTCGACAAGCTGGTGGCCTTCCTCCGCCTCCGCAGCTAGCCCGGCCCGCATTCTTCGTGCGCACCCACCCGCCGGCGAGCCGCAATGAGCGCGACGCCCGCGGCCGGGCACGACCTGTCGTGCTCGCCTACGGGGACGGCCTTGTGTTGCCGGACTTCGGGGTTGTTCAGGTCGAATGGGTTCCCGGTGAGGGAGCGGCGCTGCGAGAATGTCGGAATGGAGGATGTGCGAACCACCTCAGAGGACGACATCCAAGCCGGCGGCGGGATGAGCCGGCGACTCTTCTTCGGCCGGGCGGTCGGGCTCGCCGGCGCCGCCGGCGTGCTGCTGACGCTGACCGGCTGCCCGGGCGGCGACGGAGACGACGACGACGGCGACGACGAGGACGACGACTAGACACGTTTCGTCGGCCTTCGGCGCCCTGACCGGCGGGCGGCCGAAGGAGCGTGTCCCCGCGCACGTGTGACGCAATTGCTTCAGCCCGCCGCCGCGGGAGCCGATCGGGACGGCAAGCGGCGGGAGGCGGACCGGTGGACGACAGCGTGATGGGTGCTGAGGAGTTGTCGGCTGCGCTCCTGGCGCTCGAGGACCAGATCGTCCTGAACATCGAGGACTGCCACGCCTCCGCGGTCGCGCTGGAACAGCGGGCCACGGCCCTCGGCGACGAGGGTCTGATCGTTCGTGCCCGGCTCTGCGCCGCCGGCATGCTCCTGCGTACCGGTGACGTCGCCCCGGCCGCCCGGCAGATCTACGCCATTCACGAGTGGGCCGCCGAGCACGGCGACCGCCGGCTGCAGTCCCGTGCCCACATGGCCTGTGGGAACGTCCAGCGGCTGGCCGGCGACGCGGCCAAGATGCTGGAGCACGCGCTGAGCGCGGTCGAGCTGCTGGACGGGACCGCCACCGCGTACATGCAGGTGGCGCACCGCCTCAGGCTGGCGGAGGCGTTGGCGCTCAACGGGCCGATCGATGCGGCCCGGCCGCGCTTCGGCCAGGCCGAGCAGCTGGCCCGGGAGCTGCGCCAGTGGGAGCTGCTCACGGTGGTGCTCAACAACTGGGCATACATCGAGTACGCCTCGGGCGAGTTCCCCCGCGCCGAGCAGGTGGCCAACCGGCTCATGGAGCACGCGGCAGCGCACGGCTTCGAGCTCGACCCGACGGCACTGGACACGATCGGCGCGATCCAGATCGAGAACGGCCAGTACGAACAGGCCGAAAGGAGCATGCGGCGGTGCATCGCGCGGTATCACGCCGGGTTCAGCGACGACGCCGACGACATGGCGGAGTATCTGCTGACCCTGGCCCGGGCCCTGCGTGGCCTGGGCGACACGGACCGGGCCCAGGCGAGCCTGGACTCCTCCCGTGCGCTGTGCGCCGAGCGGGAGCTGCACGAGGTCATGGTCCGGGTGCACCAGGAACAGGCCGAGCTGCACGCCGCCATGGGTGACCACGCTGCGGCGTTCGCCGAGCAGAAGGTGTTCTTCGCCGCACACGAGAGCCTGCGCTCGCGGGAACGCGAGGCGCGGGTGCAGACGCGGCAGGTGATGTTCGAGACCGCCGAGGCCCGCGAGGAGGCCGAACGGTTCCGGGAACAGGCCCGCCGCGACCCCTTGACCGGTCTTCGCAACCGCCGTTACGTCGACGAGGAACTGCCGGCCCTGATCACCGCGGACCCGGACCTGGCCGTGGCGATCGCCGACCTTGATCATTTCAAGCGGATCAACGACGAACTGTCACACGACACCGGCGACCGGGTCCTCGTGCGGGTCGCCGAACTGCTGGAGACCGAGCTGGCCGCCGTGGCACCGGACGGGTTCGTGGCCCGCCTCGGCGGCGAGGAGTTCCTGCTGGTGCTGCCCGCCACCCCGGTCGCCGCGGCGACCGCGAAGCTCGACCGCATCCGGCGGGCGGTCGGCGACCACGACTGGCAGGGGACCACCGGGAGGCTGCCGGTGACGGTCAGCATCGGTGTGGCGGCAGGGAACGAGAGCACGCCGCGCAGCCAGTCCGCCGCGCTGTCCGCCGCCGACCGCAACCTGTACGCGGCCAAGCGTGCGGGCCGCAACCGCGTCGTCGCGGGAACGCCGCGGGAGAAGCGCAGCCGCGCCTACCGCGACCGCGGCGCGCACTGAGCGGAGGAACTCCGCCTGCCCCGCTTCAGTGTCGGGTCGCGTGGCCGATGTAGGTGCTCGTGCAGGTGGCCGAACTGCTGGAGGCGGGCCTTGCCGCGGTCGCACCGCAGGGGTTCGTCGCCCGCCTCGGTACGGTCTCGGTTTGCTTGATCGACGTGCCCGGAGTGTCAAGAAAACAGCCGATCTGGGGTCTATGGGGTATTCGGTGCTCCGCGACCGGGCCGCCGGGACTCCGTGTATCGCGGGCGTATCTAAAACCGCATACGCCACCGCAACGGCCCCCCGGCTTCAATGGGCCCATGAACCACAGCCCATCCCTGTCGGTACCGCCCAGCCGCACCCGCCGGATCGTGCTCCTGAGCCTGGCGCTTCTCGGCCTGGCGAGCGCGGTGTACGCCGTGCGCCGGCCGCTCATGATGTCGGCTCCGAGGTGCCTGGCCGGGCGGTGGCACGGCTGCCTCGACACGGAGAACGGCGTCCTGCTCACGATGCTGGTCGGTCTGCCGTTGGCCGTACTGGTGGCGTGGGTTCTGGCGCGCCGTCGGCGCGCCGCCGGCATCACCTGGGCGTGGCGGATGTCGCTGGCCGAGGTGGGCATGCTCTACGGGACGGTGCCGTTCCTATGGGTGACCATGATGCCGGGCCCGGGGGCCGGCATCGTCTCCGGCCGGGTGAGCCTGGTCCCGCTGCGGGACCTGGCGACGATGGGGCCGGTCGGGATCGTCGGCAACCTGCTGATCTTCGCGGCGCTCGGGTTCTTCGCTCCGATGCGGTTCGCGGCGCTGGCGTCCGTGCCGCGGATCCTGGCGCTCGGTGCGGGCTGCTCGGTCCTGGTCGAGACCGCACAGTACGTCCTGCGGCTGGACCGGGTGTCCTCCGTGGATGACGTCCTGGTCAACGCCGCCGGCGCCGCGCTGGCCGCGCTGGCGTCACGCCCCTGGTGGCGCACCGCCGCGTGTCCGGTACGCGTACCCGATGATGTTTTGATCGAATCGTAGGCTGCAGGCATGCGCGTACTGATCGTGGAGGACGAGCCTCACCTGGCTGAGGCCGTCCGTGACGGTCTGCGGCTGGAGGCGATCGCCGCCGACATCGCCGGCGACGGCGACTCGGCCCTGGAGCTGCTCAGCGTCAACTCCTACGACCTCGCGGTCCTCGACCGCGACATCCCCGGCCCCTCCGGGGACGAGGTCGCCCGGCGCATCGTCGCGTCCGGCAGCGGCATTCCGATCCTCATGCTCACCGCCGCCGACCGGATCGACGACAAGGCCTCCGGGTTCGAGCTCGGCGCCGACGACTACCTCACCAAACCGTTCGAACTGCGGGAGCTCGTCCTGCGGCTGAGGGCGCTCGACCGCAGACGCGCGTACGCCCGGCCTCCGGTCCGCGAGATCGCGGGCCTGCGGCTCGACCCCTTCCGCCGGGAGGTCTTCCGCGACGAACGCTACGTCGCGCTCACCCGCAAGCAGTTCGCCGTGCTGGAGGTACTCGTCGCAGCCGAGGGCGGGATCGTCAGCGCGGAGGAGCTGCTGGCGCGGGCCTGGGACGAGAACGCCGACCCCCTCACCAACGCCGTGCGCATCACCGTCTCCGCGCTGCGCAAACGGCTCGGCGAGCCGTGGATCATCGCCACGGTGCCCGGCGTCGGCTACCGCATCGACACGGCACCCGGCCGGACGTGAGGGAGGGGACCGTGGACAGGGCGCCCGGTTTCAGCGTTCGCCTCAGACTCACCCTCAGCTACGCGGGGTTCCTCATGCTTGCGGGCGCCCTGCTGCTCGCCGTGGTGTGGGTGTTCCTGCTGCGTTACGTGCCCGAGGTGATCCAGCCGGGTCCCGGCCGAGGCTCGCCGGGCTACGTTCCCCAGAGTTTCGTGCCCAACCGGTCCGACCTGCTGCGCGCCTTCGCGCCGAAGGCGGCGGCAGTGCTGGCCTTTCTGCTGATGTTCGGCCTCCTGGGTGGATGGATTCTGGCCGGCAGCATGCTCGCGCCCCTGATCCGCATCACGCAGGCCACCCGCCTGGCCGCGGACGGGTCGCTCTCCCACCGGATCCGGTTGGAGGGCCGCAAGGATGAGTTCCGCGAGCTCGCCGACGCCTTCGACACCATGCTCGCCCGGCTCGAGGCGCACGTCGCCGAACAGCAGAGATTCGCGGCCAACGCCTCACACGAACTGCGCACCCCGCTGGCGATCTCGCGGACGCTCCTCGACGTCGCCCGCAAGGACCCCACGCGGGACTTCGACGAGCTCGTCGAACGCCTGCACGCCGCCAATACCCGGGCGATCGACCTCACCGAGGCCCTCCTGGTGCTCAGCCGTGGCGACCGCGGAGACTTCACCCGCGTGAGCGTCGACCTCTCCCTGGTCGCCGAGGAGGCCGCCGAATCGCTGCTTCCCCTCGCCGAGCAGCGCCGGATCACGCTGGAGGTCACCGGCGGGGCGGCCCGTACCAGCGGCTCCGCCGAGCTGCTCCTGCGGATGGTGACGAACCTCGTCCAGAACGCGATCGTCCACAACCTCCCCGCGGGCGGCACGGTGACGGTGCACACCGAGGCGCACGGCGACACGAGCGTGCTGCAGGTCGAGAACACGGGCCGGCGGCTCCCGCCGGAACTGGTACCGACCCTCACCGAACCCTTCCAGCGCGGAACGGAACGCGTACGCACCGACGAGCACGTCGGCGTCGGCCTCGGCCTGGCCATCGTGCACAGCATCGTCCGCGCCCACGACGGGACCCTCGACCTCGTACCCCGTACCGCCGGCGGGCTCCTCGTCACGGTCCGGCTTCCCGGCACGCCGTAGGGGCCACGACGCACCGGGCTGTCGAAGGTGTCAGTGCCAGACCTTGAACCGGACCTTCTGGATCTCCGGCTCGATGTAGTCGACGTCGTACAGCACCAGGTATCTGGCGTTGTCGGGGACGTTGCGGGCCAGCACCGTACGGCTCGTGCCGCACGCGGTCACCGGCTCGGTGTAGGTGAGGGAGCCGTCGACCAGCGGCCAGAAACCGACGAGGAAGGTCTGGCACCGGTCCTCGGGGTTCGCCGGATCCGCGACGTGCGAGGCGCTCACCGTCGAACAGCGGGAGTTCGGCGTGCGCAGTTCCCCGGTGGCGACGCGGCCACCCTCGTAGTGGCCGGCGGGAGGCCGGATCGCGACACATCCGCGGGTGGCGGGGGAGGGCGGTGCGGCGGTGACTGTACGGGCCGCCTTGTCGACGACGGTCTTCCACGCCGCGTAACGGGTCTCGCCCGGCTCGGCGGCGGTGTGCACCGAGATCAGGCTGTGCCCGAGACGCAGGACGTACCCGTACCTTCGGGTGCCGGCCCGGTCCATGCCCGCGCCGGTGCTGGAGGTCTCGAACCGGACGGCGCTCCGCCCGGAGATTGTGGTCCGCTGCCACCGCAGCGTGCGCTCGAACTCGGTGCTGGTCCGGCTCGGCAGCGCCGTCACCCGCCTGACGTTGAGGGCGGTCAGCGGGTACTCGCTGTCGGGCGCGATGGTGAACCGGGTCGGGTGGAACTGGGCGCAGACCTCCCGCGGGCGGATCTGGGTGGTGTGCCAGCCGCGCGGGTATTCGACGGAGTAGTTCTCGGGGGAGTTGACGCAGCGCCGCCACGCCTGCGGCGCCGGTGTCCTCGCCGCCGAGGCGGCCTGGTTGACGGCAACGGCAGCGTCCGGCACGGCGGCCGGTGGCGCCGCCGCGGCCTTGACGGGCGTGGCGGGCTGACCGCAGGCGCCGATGCCGAGCGCACTGACGGCGAGCACGGCGGCGAGCACCAGCCGGGTTCCTGGCCTGCCGAAACGATGTCTTCGCATCGCATGTCTCCTTCACTGGTAGAGAACCATCACCCGGTTAGTCACCGCGGCAGCAGCGATGGTTCGCACGCCGCCATGCCGGATTTCGAAGTCATACAGAAAATGTTCTGCATGAAAGTCTCTGCATGCGCTATCGTCGGCCCATGACCGACCCTCAGCAGGACCGCCAGGTCACCGATCCCGCCGATCTCAAGGCCGTGGCCCACCCGCTGCGGGTCCGCATGCTCGCCCTGCTGCGCCGGCACGGTCCGGCGACCGCCACCGAGCTGGCGCAGCGGCTCGACACCGAGACCGGCTCGACCAGCTACCACCTGCGCATCCTGGCCAAGCACGGGTTCATCGCCGAGGCGGCGGCCGGCCCGCAGGGGCGCCGGCATCCCCGGGAGCGCCGCTGGGAGGCCGTGCACCGCACCACCGGCTGGAGTAACACGCAGCTGGCGGCGACGGAGGCCGGCCGGGAGGCGGCGGCCATGATGCGCCGCCGCCAGGTCGAGGTCCTCATCGGTGACGTCGAACGCTTCGAGACCGAGCAGGACGAGCTGGAGCCGGCCTGGGTCGAGGCCGCCGGCATCGGCGATCTCCAGGTGCGGCTGACCCTGGCCGGCCTCGCCGAGCTGTGGGACCGCTTCTACACCCACCTCGACGAGTTGCGGGCACGCGACTCCGATGACCCGGCGGCCGCCGTCGTCTCCGTCGTGGTGGCCGGGTTCCCCCGCGCCTCGGACCGATGACCGGCGTGGCGGCCGCGCGCCGCTACGCGCTGCTGAACTTCCTGCTGTGGCTGCCGGCCGGCCTCTACCTCGTGCCGCTCGTCCTGCTGATGCTCGAACGCGGCCTGCCGGTGTCCACGATCGCCGCGGTCGGCATCGTCTACGGGCTCACCACGGCGGTGCTCGAGCTGCCGACCGGCGGACTCGCCGACGTGCTCGGGCGGCGGCCGGTCCTGATCGCCTCGGCCGTGGCCGGCGCCGCCGGGCTGCTGTTGCTGGGCCTCGCCGGCTCCGTCGCGCTCCTCCTGGCCTCCGCCGTCCTGCGTGGTGCGGCCCGAGCCCTGTCCACCGGCCCGCTCGAGGCCTGGTACGTCGATACCGTGCACGCCGAACTGGGCCGCGACGCCGACCTGACCGGCGGCCTGGCCCGCGGCGAGGTGGCCGCCTCCCTGGCGCTGGGCGCCGGCACCCTGGTCGGCGGGCTGCTGCCGCTGGCGCTGGGGGACACCGGCCCGCTGCCGGCGCTGGCCGTACCGGTGCTGATGGCCTCCGGCGTGGAGGTCCTGCGCGCACTGGTCACCACCAGGCTGCCCGAGCCGCCTCATCCGCGCCCCGCGGCGGGAGCCGTCCTGCGCGGCGTGCCCGCTACCGTCGCGGCCGGGCTGCGGGTGGCCGGTCGCGACCGCACCCTGACCCGGTTGCTGCTGGCCGCCGGTGGGGCGGGCATCGCGCTGGGCACGATCGAGCTGCTCACTCCCGCCTGGCTGGCCGGGCTCTCCTCGGGTACCCGGGCCGCCGCCACCTACGGGGTGGTCGCGGCGGCCGGGTTCGGCGCGGACGCGATCGGCGGCCTGCTCGCCGCCGCGACGGTGCGCCGCTTCGGCTCGCACGCCCGGGCCGCGGCGGCCGGCTGGACCGTGTCGGCGCTGGCCCTGGCCGGGCTGGCCGGCTGCGCGCTGCTCTCCGGGGCGGTGTCCATGGTCCTCGCCGGGTTCGCCTACTGCGTGCTCTTCATCGGACTCGGTGCCGCCTTCCCGGCGCAGGCGCACCTGCTGCACGAACGGGTCGAGCCGGGGGAGCGGGCCACGGTCCTGTCCGTACAGTCGCTGCTGATGCAGGCCGTCGGCGCGGTGGGCATCGCGCTGATCGGCTGGCAGGCGACCCGGAACGGTGTCGCGGCGGGCTACGCCATCAGCGCGGTGGTCCTGCTCGCTTCGGCCGGGCTCTTCCTGCGCGTGCGCCGGGCCAAGATTTCGGTGCGAGCCCGGGCATGTCCGACACGCGGCGGTCCCGAGTTGTTGAAAGATGGCCTCCGTGGGGTTTGCGAAGAGTAGTCGTCCCGTCACGGTAGATGAGCTCAGCGACTGGAACGCACGGGAACTGGCGCGTGAACGAGTCAGCCGCCGCTCCGTACTGAAGGCCGTCATGGCGGGCGCCGGCGGATACGCGTTCGCGCAGTTCCAGCTCGCCGAGGCCGCCTTCGCCGCCGGCGGGGGCAAGGCGGGCCAGGCCGGGGTGGTGGTGTCCGGCCGCCACCTGTCGTTCGTACCCGGCGCCGACGGCGTGCTGCGACCCGCGATGGGCGTGACGGCGCAACTGGTGAGCAAGACCGGCAACCTGCCACCCAAGCTGCGGGCCTTCGTCGACGTCGGCGAGGCCCCGGGGCAGTACGGCACCCGGGTCGAGGCGGGCATCAACCACCTGGTCGGCCAGTACGCGATCCCCGGCGGGCCGATCGGTAGCCAGTTCTACCTCAAGGCGACCGTCGGCGGACTGCGCCCGGGCATGGTGTACCACTACCGCATCCGGCTCTCCGACGGCACCGTCAGCGGCGACGCGCACTTCACCACCGAGCCCGCGCGCGGCTCCGTGGTGCCGGCCCCGTTCACCTTCACCGCCTTCGCCGACGTCGGCACCAACACCGCACCCACCGATCCCCGGTACGCCTGGGGCCAGGACCCCTCATCCGTCATCGCCGCGGGTGGCACCTGGCCGGCGGGCGTCTTCGACGACAACTCGTACCTGCCGGACGATCCGGTCGCCGGGCCGCAGGGCACCGACAAGCGTCCCGCGCTGACTCAGACCCTGCTCATGGCCACGCAACGGCCCGTCTTCACGTTGCTGGCCGGCGACATCTGTTACGCCAACCCGTCCGGCTCGGGCCTGCCCGCGGATGACACGACGGCGCTCACCCGGATCGCGCCGAAGGGCAAGAACCTCTACAACCCGTACGTCTGGGACGTCTTCCTCAACCAGATCGAGCCGCTGGCCGCCTACACGCCGTGGATGTTCGCCACCGGCAACCACGACATGGAACCGCTCTACGGCAACACCAAGTTCCTCGGCGACAGCCCCACCCACGGGTACGGAGGCCTCGTCGAACGCCTGGACTTCCCGGCCAACGGCCCGAAGACCTGCCCGTCTGTGTACCGGTTCGTCTACGCCAACGTGGGCATGATCTCCATCGACGCCAACGATCTGTCCGCCGAAATGCAGACCAACACCGGCTACTCCGGCGGCGCACAGCTGAGCTGGGTCAAGCGCACGCTGCGGGAATGGCGTACCGAGCGGGCCAAGGACATCGACTTCATCGTCGTGTTCCAGCACCACTGCGCGTACTCGACGACGAACAACCACGCCTCCGACGGCGGGGTACGCGACGCGCTCGACCCCCTGTTCAGCGAGTACCAGGTCGACCTGGTCATCCAGGGCCACAACCACCTGCTGGAACGCACCGATCCGATCCGGTACGGCAAGCGGACGCGGTCCGCACCCGACGGCTCGACCCTCCACCCGGTCGAGGACGGCGTCACGTACATCTGCGTCGGGTCCGGCGGCCGCCCCCGGTACCCGTTCCGGCAGGCGCCGGGCCCCGCCGCGCCGCCTCCACCCGGTGTCACGCCGACCGGACCGCAGCTGCTCGCCTCGGGTCAGCGCTACCGCGGCTACCAGCCGCCCGGCGGTTCCAACACCGGCGAGAACAACACCGAGAGCATCGTCAACAGCTACTTCTGGTCGAAGGAGAACACCAAGGTCAAGGCGGCCGGCTTTCCGGGGGGCAGCCGGGTACCGGAGGTGGTCGATTGGTCGCAGGTCCGCTACGACGACTATGCGTTCATCGCCGTCGACGTCGTGCCCGCCGCCCGCGGGGCACGCACCACCCTCACGGTGCGCAGCCTCGCCGACGCGCTGCCGGGCAGCAAGGACCCCTACACCGAGATCGACCGGATCACCCTGGCGCGCACCGCCGGCCGCGCCGCGATCACGCAGACGGGCTGATGGAGGTCAGCCCAGCGCGGCGGCCTTGCGCAGCAGCACTGAGCGTTCGCGCTGGTTGGCACAGAGCCGGGCGGCCAGCTCCAGCTCGGCGCGCGCCTCCGGTCGCCGTCCGAGCCGGGCCAGCAGCTCGCCGCGTACGGTCGGAACCAGATGCGAACCGGGTAGCCGGTCCGCGGCGATCAGTTCGTCCACGATGGCCAGGGCCGGTGCCGGACCCGAGGCCATGGCCACCGCGACGGCCCGGTTGAGCTCGACGACCGGCGAGGGCGCGACCCGGCCGAGCGCCTCGTAGAGCACCACGATCCGGTCCCAGTCGGTCGCCTCTACGGAGGGTGCCGACGCGTGGGCGGCGGCGATCGCGGCCTGCAGGCCGTAGGGGCCGAGTCCGCGAGGCGACGCCTTGGCCAGCGCGGCCAGCCCGCGGCGGATCGCCGAGAAGTCCCACCGCCGCCGGTCCTGGTCCTCGAGCAGGACCGGCGAACCGTCCGGGCCGGTCCGGGCCGGGAAGCGCGCGGCGGTCAGCTCGCAGAGCGCGAGCAGGCCGTGCACCTCCGGCTCGGCCGGCTGCAGCGCGGCCAGCGTGCGAGCCAGCCGGATCGCCTCGTACGCGACGTCGGGGCGCAGCAGCCGGTCGCCGGACGTGGCCGTCGACCCCTCGGTGAAGATCACGTAGATGACGCTGAGCACGCCGCCCAGCCGCTCCCGGCGCTCGGCGGCCGGCGGCAGCTCGAACGGCACCCCGGCCGCCGCGATCGTCTTCTTGGCCCGGGTGATGCGGGCCTGCACGGTCGGCACGGGCACGAGGAACGCGCGGGCGATCTCCTCGCTGGACAGGCCGCCGACCACGCGCAGGGTCAGCGCCACCCGGGCCTCCGGGGAGAGCACCGGATGGCAGCTGATGAACATCAGCGCCAGGACGCCGTCGTCGATCCCGTCGGGATCGATCTCCTCGTCGACCGAAGGGCCGGCACCCGGGTCGGCCGACAGCAGGGCGTATCGCTCCTGCAGGGCGGTCCGGCGGCGGATCGCGTCGATCGCACGACGCCGGGCCGTGGCCATCAGCCAGCCGGCCGGATTCGCCGGGGAGGCGAGCGGCCACGACACCAGCGCCTCGGCCACCGCCTCCTGGGCCGCGTCCTCGGCCAGCCCGAAATCGCCGGTGAACCGGGTCAGCGCGGCGACGATCCGCGCCGACTCGATCCGCCAGACGGCCTCGACGTCGGTCGTGCCCATCAGGGCTGGACGGTGCTGTCCTGCGGGACCTCGTCCTCCTCGGGCACCCGCCGGACCTCGATCTTGGACCCGGGGGTCGCCGGGACCCGCTTCGCCCACTCGATCGCCTCCTGTTTCGAGGCGACATCAAGCAGGAAGAAGCCCCCGAACAGCTCCTTGGTCTCCCCGTACGGCCCGTCCGTGACCACCGGGACCTCGCCGCTGAAGTCGACGACGGCGCCCTTGCCCGGATCGTCCAGCCCCTCGGCGCCGAGGAGAACGCCGGCCTTCATCATCTCCTCGATGAAGACGCGGGTCCTGGCGATCCCCTCCTCGATCGAGGCCATCATGGCGGCGTTGGACTCATCGGTTCCCCGCATGATCAGCATGTACTTCGGCATCGCGTTCTCCTCATCCGGCGGGGCCGCCTCTCGGCCCTCGCACCCACACGTCGAACGAGCGTCCCGCGGATCGACACGGCGCAGCCGAATCCGTCCGCCCAGTCTGCACGCCGGGTCCGGGTACCCGGTGGAAGCGGTGCGGCCCCACGGCCGGACGCGCCGAGGGCATGATGGTGCGGTGACCTATCCACCTCCGCTGTACCACGGGGACGAGGGCGAGATCAGCGCCGGCTACCGGCCGGACGGCACCGCGCCGGAGCTCGTCTACCCGAACGGCACCCGCGTGCACTACCTGTCGACCGGCGCTTCGACCGGCGGGCTCTTCGGCCTCTACCGGTGGGAGTGCGGGCCGGACGTGACCGGTCCGGACCCCCACTTCCACCGCTCGATCACGGAGTCGTTCTACATCCTGTCCGGCACCATGCGGATCTACGACGGTCGCCGCTGGATCGACGCCGAGCCCGGGGACTACGTGCATGTCCCGGCCGGCGGCATCCACGGGTTCAAGAATGAGTCCGGGCAACCGGCCTCGATGCTGCTGCACTTCTCGCCGGGTGCGCCGCGCGAGGGGTACTTCGAGGGCCTGGTCCGGGTGGCGCAGATGACCGAGGAGGAACGCGCCGCGTTCTACCTGGAACACGACAACATCTGGCTGCCCTGACGGGTGCCTGCCGACGACGTCGAAGGGATGCGGCCACCGCAAATGAAGATCACCGCAGCGCAAGCCGACGAGTTGCTCGCCCGCGCCTGGTTCGAGGGCTACACGAGCGAGGTCGAACTGCACGAGGAGCCGGTAACGGTCGCCGAGTTCGACGTGGAGGCTCGCTCGGAAGAAAAGGGCGACACCGATCTTCGGCTGATTCCGGACGCCGACCTGCACGCCGGTGGCCGGTCCATTTCGGACCGGCCACCGGCGGGGCATGACGCCTACGTCTGGTAGGTGGAGACCAGCTGCTGCAACTCCGTCGCCATCGCCGCCAGGCTGTTCGCCGTCGCCTGCGTCTCCGACGCACCCGACGCCGCCGAATCCGCCGCCGACGCCACGCCCGCGATGTTCCCGGCGATCTCCCCGGTACCCGTCGCCGCCTGCGCCACGTTCCGCACCATCTCACTGGTCGTCGCGGTCTGCTCCTCGACCGCCGCCGCAATCGTCGACGCATAGTCGTTGATGCGGCCCGTCACGACCGCGATCTCCCCGATCGCCGAGATCGCCTGCGTCGTCTCATCCTGGATCGCCGAGATCCGCGCCCCGATTTCCCCGGTGGCCCGCGCCGTCTCCTGCGCCAGGTCCTTAACCTCGGTCGCCACCACCGCGAAACCCTTGCCGTGCTCGCCCGCACGCGCCGCCTCGATCGTCGCGTTCAGCGCCAGCAGGTTCGTCTGCTCCGCGATCGACGTGATCAGCTGCACCACGCCGGAGATCTGCGCCGACGACTGCCCCAGCTGCGCCACGATCTCATTCGTACGCATGGCGGCCTCCGCCGCCTCGGTGGCGACCTTCGCCGCCTCACCCGCGTTGCCCGCGATCTCACCGATGGACGCCGACATCTGCTCCGCGCCGGCGGCAACCGTCTGCACGTTCCCCGACACCTGCTCCGCGGCCGCCGCGGCCGTCCCCGCCTGCGCCGACGTCTCCTCCGACACCGCCGACAGCTGCGTCGACACCGCCGACAGCTCCTCCGCGGCCGCCGCCACCTGCGTGGCGTTCTCGGTCACCTCATGCACCATCGCCGCCGTCGACCCCGTCGACGCGTCCAGCGCCACGGCCAGCTGCGCCACCTCGTCGCGGCCGGTGAGCCCGGTCCGCTGGGTCAGATCCCCGCCCTGTACCCGCGTGAGCACGGACACGCATCGCGACAGCGGGCCGGTGATCCCGCGGGCGATCAGCCAGCTCGCGGCGCCGGCCAGCACCACACCGAGGACGACGAACCCGATCACCATGGTCCGGGCGCTGTCGTAGGTGGCGCGCGACTCGTCGTTGCGGGCGAGCGCGGCGGCGGTCTCGATCTCGATGAGGTCCTCCATCCCGCCGTTGAGGGCGGTGAGTACCGGCTGGGCCTCCCTGTCGCGCACGCGAGCGAACTCCTGCCGGTCGTCCTTCTCCGCGGCCGGGGCGAGCTTGGCGTCGCGCAGCTGCCGCACGGCGGTGACGGCCTGCTCGACCTGGGCGACCGCCTTCTCCCGTCCGGTCATGTCCGTGCTGGTGTAGGCCGCGAACGCCTCGTCGAAGGCGGCGTCCTGTGCCTTGCTGTCCTGCAGGAACTTGCGCACCTGGGCGACGTCGGTGGACACCGCGGCGTTGAGCAGGCTGCTCTGCATGTGCTCCGCCGCGTGCTGCATGCGCGCGAGGTCGGTGATCGGCACCAGCGTCTGGCCGTACATGTAGTCGGACTGGCTCTGCATCGCGCTCATGTTGGTCAGCGCGGCGGCGGCCACCCCGCCGGCCGCCAGCGCCATCGCGCCGACCGCCATCCCGATCTTGGTGCCGACCTTGCGATCGGTGACCAGCCGCATCCACGACCTGCTCATGACGCCCCCCACGTTCGTCGCCGGCCACCGGCCGGATGTGGCGTGCGCCACGTTGTGACACAGATCGGCCGGGTGGCGGGGGCGCTGAACACTTCGATGCCGAAATGTTCGCCGAGGTTCAGTCGGGTCGAACGCGACCGATAGAACGGTGTGCCCCCCACGATCAGCGCATGGCTACCCGACGAACCGGACGAGCGCGCCACGTACCTGGCGAATCTCGGCGGCCCGCACCTGCTGGCCCTGGCCGGTTCGCTGATCGCCACCCAGTTCGCGGAGGCGTTGCGCCCGCTGGACCTGCAGATCAGCGACTGGCTGCTGCTGGACCGCCTGTACCCGCACCACGAGGCGCTCTCGGCGGGCGAGCTGGCCACGAGGGCCGGGATTCCGGCGTCGACCGTCTCGACCGCGCTGGCCCGGCTCGGCCGGCGGGGCCTGGTGACCCGGCGGCGGCCGGACGACAACCAGCGCACGGTGCACGTTCACCTCACCGAGGCCGGGCGGAGTTTCTACGCGTCTGCCCGGCCCGGGCTCGGCGCCGCGCTGAACGCGAGTTACGGGGCCCTGACCCCGGAGGCGGACGCGACGTTGCGCACGCTGCTGACCACCATCCTGAACGGGTCGCCGGCCGCGTACGAGGGGTCAAGCCGACGCGGGTGACGCCCGGCGAGCGTCGTCCGGCGGCGCGTCCTGGAGCGCGCGCCGGCGGACGCCGTGGACCAGCAGGTAGCCGACCATCCAGAACTCGCCTATGTGCGCGGGCACTGCGACAAGTTCGGCGACGACCCGTGCCTCGGGAGCGAGGTACACGATGAACGCGCCGAGTAGGTAGCCGGCGCCGCCTCCGATGAGCATCCAGCCCAGCGGCCGGGGCATCCACCCCGAGCGGAGCACGCAGTAGCCCATGGGGATGAGCCACAGGCCGAAGAAGATCCCGCCCACGCCCCACAGGTTGCCACTCACCAGGTACAGCAGCTGAACGGTTGCCGGCGCGTCGCCGATCGGATCGAGCGCGACCTCGACCGCCGTGGCCAGCAACGCCGCGCTGCCGAGGCCCACGATCGCGTTGACCAGGCCGAACGCGGCGATGCTGCCGGCGGCGAAGGCGTCCACGGTGCGGAACAGGCGGTAGAACCACACGGCGGTGAGCGTCTGGGTGAGGACCATGAGCATCTCCAGGGCGACCCCGGCGCGCGCGAGCGGCTCGTTCCCGACCAGGTTCGCCAGCGTCGCACCGGGATCGTCGGCCGCGAAGAGCCGCGACCGGATGACCAGGAATCCGAGCATGGCCACGACGGCCATGCCGAGGTAGAACAGCCCGGTCGTACGGGCGGTGCGGACCAGCTCGGCCGCGCCGGCTCGCGAAGGTTCCATGATCATTTGAGGGCTCTTCCTTGTTTTGGGTGTGAAGGAGTAGGGCCGCGGGGCGGTGTCCTCGCGTGCCGGTGGTAGTGGTGTGGGTCAGTCCTCGGTGTCGGGGTAGCCGAAGGCGTCGTCGAGCGGCACCCGGAACACCCGGGCGATCTGGAAGGCCATCTCCAGCGACGGCGAGTAGCGGCCCTGCTCGATGGCGATGACGGTCTGGCGGGTCACGCCGATGCGGTCGGCCAGCTCCGCCTGCGTCATCTCCCCGTTGGCGAACCGCAGGGCCCGGATCGTGTTGGTGACCCTGGTGGGCTTGCCCATGGTCAGAAACCCCGCCGGTACGCGACGATCTTCACGACCGACGAGGCGAGGGCGGCCAGGACGAACGCCAGGTAGAGCGTGTTGGCGATCCAGAACTGGTCGATCCTCGCCATCGCCAGGCCGAGCGGGACGATCGCGGCGACGCTCATGACGTAGAACCCGGCGTACTCACCCAGCCGGTTGATCTCCTTGTCGCGCACGTCGGTCTTGCCCGCCTCCCTCGGCGAGATGATCGCGGCGACGATGTTCAGGCCGATGTTCGCGCCGATCCCGACACCGATCGCGGTGAGCATCGGCCACACGTAGCCGATCGTCGCCACGTCCGTGCCCGGCACCTTGGACAGGACGGTCGCGAAGTAGACGACGGCTATGCCGACCGCGACCACGACGTAGATCCACGTGCGCTTCTCTTCGGAGGACATGCCCGCTCCCATGTATAAAAAACTTGACATGGCAAAGGTAAAGCAGCGCGGACATGGTGTCAACAAAACTTTACTCCGCCGCCCGGCGGCGGGCCGGCTTCGTCTACGGCGGCAAGGGCTCCGCGGGCCGAGGCCCGGCGGCGGGCGGTCTTCCTGATCAACGTGCCGATCGGCCTGTTGCTCGCCGACACGTTCGCCGCGCCGCGCCGCGGGTTCATCACCGCCGGTGCGCCCTGAGCCGGTGTCAGTACCGTTCGGCCCGACCGTCAAGCGGCAGGCAAAAGGCTCATTAGGTGGCGTTCTTCACGGCGATGTCGATAGCCCGGTGCAGATCTGATCTCCGGATGGTGATCATTTCGTCGGCGTCGCCGGTCAGGTAGTCCTCAACGATCTCCCGGATCAGCTCGTTGGGGCTGATCCGGCGCTGTTGCGCCAGAACGAACAGGCGCTCCGTCATCTCATACGACATGCGCACCGCTTGGACCACCCCCACGGCCCGCTGGCGATTGTCCGGCTGCGCCGTGGTCCAATCCCGGTTGTTCATGGAGGCGGCATGTTCATCGGATCCATTCATGCGGGCTCCCCCTTGATCTGGGCGATTGCATCGATCTCCACGTCGTCGAGGCGGCGGGCCGAAGCGACGGTATAAGCGTCATCACCGTCCTCGATCAAGGCCACGACAAGCCAGGTTCCGCTGCGATCCCGGCCGGCGATCTGCATGGCCGGCCCGATGTGACGGCGTACCACGCCGTGAGCATGTATTACCTCGATGACCGACAACGGGCTTACCTCGGCGGCGACCAGGTTGTCGTACGTCTCGTCCGTAAAAACATAAACCTCGTAAGGTATCCCGTCAGCATCATCGAACAGTTGCGACACCTCCATATCGGCCGTGACGACGTTCGGACACTAAGGCGCCAACCATAGGCATTCCGTGTTACAGCGAGTGCAGGGAATATGACAATGCCTCGCACATCGGGTGTCACGGACTCCCGCCGCCTCTCGCGGACATCACCCCGAGTGCCGCGCAAATCCGGTTATTCTGGTGCCAAACCATCGGGAGTACGACGCTGGCCACCTGGCCGGTAAGCAGGCTCATCGACCGTGACAGAGACACGCACCGAGCACGCCGCACCGCGACACCGGAGACCGGACGGACCCGCCGCCGCGGCGCCCGCGCCCGGGCGGCACCGGCGCGACATCGAGGGGCTGCGCGCGGTCGCGGTGCTCCTCGTGGTCGCGTACCACTGCGGACTGCCGTACCTGACCGGCGGCTACGTCGGCGTCGACGTCTTCTTCGTCATCTCCGGGTTCCTCATCACCGGCCTGCTGCTCCGCGAGGCCGGACGTACCGGCACGGTCTCGATCCCGCGCTTCTACGCCCGCCGCGCGCTGCGACTGCTACCTGCCGCCACCCTGGTGGTCGTGGCGACGGTCGCCGCGTCGGCGCTGTGGCTGCCGCCGCTGCGGCTGACCGGGATCCTCTCCGACGCACTGCACACCACGATCTACGCGATGAACTGGCGGCTGGCCGCCATCGGCACCGACTACCTGAACGCCGAGGCGGAGCCCTCGCCGCTGCTGCACTTCTGGTCGCTGGCGGTCGAGGAGCAGTTCTACCTGCTCTGGCCGCTGCTGCTGCTGCTGTTCATCCGCTGCCGCGCCGGCCGCGGGCTCGGTGCCGCCCTTGCGGTGCTGACCGCTGCGTCGCTGCTGGCCTCGGCCTGGCAGACGCAGCAGAACGTCGGCTGGGCGTACTTCGGGGCGCACACCCGGGCCTGGGAACTGGGTACCGGCGCACTGCTCGCGGTCGGTGCCGGACGGCTGCGCCACCTCGGCCCGCGGACCGCCCGGGCGCTCATCGGCGGCGGGCTCGCGGCCATCGGACTCGCCGCGCTCGCCTACAACACCGCCACGCCGTTCCCCGGGTACGCGGCCCTGCTGCCTGTCCTGGGTACCGCCGCCGTCATCGCGGGCGGCTGCGCCCGGCCCGCCGGCCTGCTCGCCCTGCCGGTGCTGCAGGTCATCGGCCTGCTCTCCTACTCCTGGTACCTGTGGCACTGGCCGGCGCTGCTCATCGCCCCGTACGCGTTCGGTCACGAGCTCGCCACCTGGGAGAACGTGGCCGTCGCGCTGGGCGCGCTGCTGCTCGCCGGGCTCACATACGCGCTGGTGGAGAACCCGGCGCGGCACCTGGTCGCGCTGCGCGCCCGGCCCTGGCGCGGGATCGGCTCCGGCGCCCTGCTCTCGCTGACCTCCGTCGGGCTCTGCCTGCTCATCGCCGGCACCGCCCCGCGGGTGGCCGAGACCAGCACCTACCGGGCCGCGCCGCTGACCGACGTGGACCTGTTGCAGCAGAGCCTCGCCAGGGCCGCGGCCCTTCCGTCCGTGCCGCGCAATCTCACCCCGACGCTGGAGAAGGCGATCCGGGACAGGCCACGGATCTACCCGGACAAGTGCTCGGCCGCCTTCGACGATCCCGAGGTGCAGACCCCGTGCGCGTACGGCGACCTGAGCTCGACGGAGACGGTCGTGCTCTTCGGCGACTCGCACGCGGGGCACTGGTTCCCGGCCCTGGAGACGATCGCGCGCCAGCGGAGCTGGAAACTGGTCGTGGTGATCAAGAGCGCCTGCTCCGCGGCCGACACCCTGATCTACCAGACCACGCTCAAGCGCGAGTTCACCGAGTGCGTGCAGTGGCGGCGGGCCGCCTGGCAACACATCCGCTCGCTCGCGCCGAGCGCCGTGGTGATGGCCTCGACCGTGCCCAGCGCCGAGGCGCTGCGCGTCACCGGCACGCAGGACCAGGCCTGGACCGACGGCTGGAGGCGCTCCGTGGAAGCGGTCTCCCGGCCGGGCACGAGGGTCTACTTCGTCAACGACACGCCCTGGCAGAGCGGTCCCGTGCCGGACTGCCTCTCCGCGAACCCCGACGATCCGCAGGCCTGCGCCCGCAACCGCGCGACCGCGGTGCACCTGGCCGAACGGCGCGAGCAGGTCATGGCGGCCGTACGGGCCGAGGGCGCGACGGTGATCGACCCGCTGCCGTGGTTCTGCACCCCGGCCCGGTGCCCGGTGATCGTCGGCAACCTGCTGGTCTACAAGGACCAGCACCACATCACCACCGCGTACAGCCGGTTCCTGGCTCCGCTGCTGGCCAGGCAGCTGGCGCCGTGCGGTCAGCGGTGCAGCAGCACGAATCCGTCCGCGCCGGCGATCATGCGGTAGCCGGCGGCGCGCAGCGTGGTCACCTCGGCGGCGACCACGTCCGCCGGGTACGGCCAGTCGTCGACCGCCGTGTCCGCGACCACCCATTCCGCCGTCGACACGGTGTCCGGCGGCGGGAACATGCGTACCCGGGCCCGGCCGGTGAGCTGAGGCACCAGCCGATTGGTCGCCGCCACCTCGGCGTCGTCCGGGATCCGGTCGAGGACGGCCCGAGCCGCCGCCACCCTCGGATCCCGCCTCCAGAAGTCCGGGTCGACCAGCCTCTGCAGTGGCCGTCCAGGCGAGTGGAGCGCGCACGCCACCAGGCATCCGGCCGCCAGCAGGACCCCGAGTCGCCGGTCGAGCAGGCGTGCCGCATCGAGGAAGGCCGCGAACACGATCACCATCAGCACCGCGTTGTAGTGGAAGTCGGTGCCCCAGTAACTCGGGTTGTCCGCCAGGAAGCGCCAGCCGAGGGTCGGTACCGCAAGCAACGACAGAGGCGAGCGCACGGCGACGAACGCGCCGAGGCTGAGCAGCGCAGCGACCGTGCCGGCCTGTGTCGCGAGGCGGTCGGGCAGCGGGGTCCCGGCACCTGCCTGCATCGAGTACGCGTAGTGATGCGCGGGATTGAAGGCGGGCAGTGCCACGAGCAGAACGACGGCCGCGGCCCCGACCCCGAAGGCGATCGTCCATGCGCCGAGGCGCCGCTGCCGTTGTAGCAGCAGGTACACCCCGAGTGCCGCAACCGTCAGGGGCAGATCCTCCTTGACCAGTACCAGCGGCAGCGCCCAGGCGACCGCCGCCGGCCACTGCCGCAGCAGCAGCCGCTCCACGCTGAACGCCAGCAGCGGCACGGCGAACGCGACCTCGTGGAAGTCGAACCCGATCAGCTCCTGCAGGCCCCAGGACAGGCCGTACGCCACGGCGACGCAGTTCCCGCCGACCGGGCCAAGGACGCGTACCGCCGTACGCCCGATGGGCACGATGGAGACCGCGACCAGCGCGGCCTGCGCAACCAGCAGGGTCTCCGGTGCCGGGACCAGCCGGTACAGCGGGGCGAGCAGCATGAGTATCGGGTGGAAGTGGTCGCCGAGCAGGTTGAACCCGGGGCCCTTCAGCTCCACGAGCGGGGGCCGCCCGTGGGCGTACGCCCGCACCGCCTGCTCGAAGATGCCCAGGTCGTAACCGGTCGTGCGCACCGACCGGTGCTGACGCAGAGCGAACGCCACATATGCGGCGAAGCACAGGGCGGCGATCAGGTGCGGCCACACGGTGACCGGGCGGCGACCCTCGGCACGAGGGCGCGCAACGGTAGGTGTCGGGTAAGCGAGTGTCACGGCGAGGAGGCTGGCAACCGGCCGTTGAACAGGCCCTGAAGCGCCTGAAGATCGTCTTCAGGGTCCCGCGGCGGTGTGTCACGCTGGGCGGCATGCGCATCCTGGTGGTGGAGGACGAGCGGCCCATGGCCGGGGCGATCTGCCGCGGTCTGGAGGCGCACGGCTTCGCCGTCGACCTGGTGCAGGACGGCCGGGCCGCGCTCGACTACGCGGCGCAGGCGCGTTATGCGGCGATCGTGCTTGATCTGATGCTGCCCGGCCTCAACGGCTACCGCGTCTGCGCCGAACTGCGCCGCCGCGGCGACACCACCCCGGTGCTCGTGCTCACGGCGAAGGACGGCGAGTACGACGAGGCCGAGGCGCTCGACACGGGCGCCGACGATTACCTACGCAAACCCTTCTCGTACGTGGTGCTGGTGGCGCGGCTGCGGGCGCTGCTGCGGCGCAAGGGCGGGGCGCCGCCGGAGTTGCGCGTCGGCGACCTGGTCGTCGACCCCGCGGCGCGTACCTGCCAGCGCGCGGGGCGGGCCGTGGAGCTGACACCGCGCGAGTTCGGCGTGCTGGAGACCCTGATCCGCCGCCCCGGCGAGGTGGTCGGCAAGACCGAGATCCTCGATCAGGTCTGGGACCTGCAACACGACGGCGACGTCAACATCGTCGAGGTGTACGTGAGCGCCCTCCGGCGCAAGATCGACATGCCGTTCGGGGTACGGACGATCCACACCGTCCGCGGCGTCGGCTACCGGCTCGAGGACCTCGGTGCGTGACCTGCGGGTCCGGGCGGCCGTGGCCGCCGGCGTCGCGGCCAGCCTGCTGCTGCTCGGCGCCGGCCTGTGGCTCCGGCATGTCGTGTACGCCGAACGGATCCGCGCCGCCCAGCAGGAGGCACGTACGACGGTGCTGAGCCTGCAGGACGCCATCGTCGGCAACCCCACGCTGAACAAGGACGACCTCAACGTGTTCGTCACGTTCAGCCTGGGCGACGCCTCGGTGCCGGAGTCGGACACGGTCGCCTACCTGCTGGTCTCCTCGGACGGCAAGGTGCGCGACGGCAGCGACGAGCTGGAGCCGTACGTCGCGGACCGAGGGCTGCTGCCCGCGCCGCCGGCCGGCCGGGTGACGGACTACCGACCGCAGCGCGGCTCGGTGCGGCTCGGCGCACCGCCACCGGGCGCACGGGCCAGAATGGCAAACCGCACCTACCGGACGCTGCACGCCGACACCGACCTCGACACCCCCTGGGACGTGAGTCAACTCGGGCTGCGCGCCCAGCCGCTCTACACCCCGCCGATCCGGCTCTACGTCCTCGTCCTGCCCTTCGAGGCCGAGCGCGCGGTGGCGCGGGTCGACCGCCTGCTCATCCCCGGCATACCGCTGGCGGTGGTACTCGTCGCCCTGGTGGCGTGGCTGGCAACCGACCGGGCGCTGCGTCCGGTCGAGCGGATGCGGGCGCAGACGGCACAGTTCAGCGCGCAGGGGCTCGACCAGCGGCTGTCGGTGCCGGACTCCGACGACCGCCTCGCCCGCCTCGCCGATACCTTCAACGACACCCTGGACCGGCTCGCGGCGGCCGCCGACCGCCAGCGCCGTTTCATCGCCGACGCCGCGCACGAGCTGCGCACGCCCATCGGCAGCGTGCGGGCCATCCTCGAGGTGGCGGCCAACCACCCGGACCGCGCGGACCACGCCGCCGTGATCCGGGAGGCGGCCGGCGAGACGCGGCGGCTGCACCGCCTCGCCGACGACCTGCTGTTACTGGCCCGGCTGGAGGCCGCCGCCGCGGTGCCACGCGAGCCGATCGACCTGGCGATCCTCGCCCGTGACCAGATCGCCGACCGCGGGCGCACCGGCCCGGTCCGGGTCGGCTGCGACGTGACCGGCCCCGCCGTCGTGGCCGGCGACCGGGCGCAGCTCACCCGGCTCCTGCGCAATCTGCTGGACAACGCCGAACGTCACGCCCGAGGCGCCGTCACGGTCACGGTCGGACCCGACCCCGCCGCCGGCTGGGTACGCCTCCTCGTGGTCGACGACGGGCCGGGCATCGCCCCGGCCGACCGGGAGAAGGTGCTCCTGCCGTTCACCCGCCTCGACGACGCCCGCGCCCGCGACTCGGGCGGATCCGGGCTGGGACTGGCCATCGCCCGCGACATCTGCGCCGGCCACGGCGGCACCCTCGCCGTGGTGGACGGCGACCTGGGCGGCGCGGCTCTGCTCGTACGGTTGCCGCAGTAAGGCCGGGCCGGAACCGATCCGGACCGGGTCACCTCGACGAGGTCGGGTTGCTTTCGCCTCGTCGGAGCGCGGCACGGACGGCCTCGGGTGATCGGGCGATGGATGCCGTCTCGTCCGCCGTGATGATCGGACGTTGGATGAGGACCGGGTGCGCGGCGAGGGCGGCGATCCACCGGTCCCGGTCGGCTGCCTCCCGCGGCCAGGTGGCGATGCCGAGCTGCCCGGCGAGCGGTTCGCCCAGCCGCGCGATGTCCCAGGGTTCCAGCTCGAGGTGCGCAAGGACGTCGTTGAGTTCCTCGACGGTCGGCGGCTGCTCCAGGTAGTACCGGACGGTGTAGTCCGCCTGTTCGGCCTCGAGGATCGTCAGGGCGCTCTGGCACTTCGAGCACTCGGGGTTGATCCAGATCTCCATCGGGCCTCCGCTTCCAGGCACTGTCATGTCACCGGCAGATCCTCGCACCACCGCGCCGACGAGCAGCCGTCCGGACCTGCCGCAGTGCACGCTGGCCCTGCTCTGGATGACGCCGACGCGCCGGGCGTCGGCTGCGCCGAGGCCACTGAGGTCTCCGCCAAAGCCCCAACTGCCTGGTCTTGGCCAACGCTTCGATGATCTCTCGGCGCTCGCCCGGCTTGGCACCGTGGATTGCGATGAAGCTGCTCAATGCCGCCCCTGGCCCGGGTAGGGCGACGCTCGTGGCTGCCGGCACTTGGCATTTCTGGGTCAGGTGACCTAATCTCTGGTCCATGCTGACTTTCGAACCGCATGGGCCGGTGCTGCTCGCCGGTGGATACGGCGTGGTGGGCCGCGAACTCACCGCGCTGCTGCGCCGCCACCACGGCGAGTGGCCTCTCGTCCTGGCTGGGCGCCACCCCGAACGCGTCGGGTTCGCCGAGCCCGGCGTCACCGTCCTGCGGTGGGATCTGGACTCGGCAGTGGTGCCCGACGCCGCCGTGCGGGCGGTCGTGACCGTGGCAAACGACGACATCGACACGGCGATGCGCGCATGCCTGACCGCCGCTGTCCCGTACGTCGACGTGACGCGATGGACAGCCCGGCTGCAGCGGGCGCTCGCGGTGGCCGCCGCCCAGCCGGGCGGCGCCCCCGTGATGCTCTCCTCCGGCTGGATGGGCGGGTTGGTTCCCCGCCTCGCCGGGCATCTCGGCGGACTCGTCGGTGGCGCCGTCGACGTCGACGTCGCGGTGCGTTACGACACCGCCGACCGCTCCGGTGCCGACTCGGTGGACTTCATGGACCGCCTCGGCCTCGACTTCGAGGCCGGCGCCGCTGGTGCCGAGCGCACCGTGACACCCCTGACCGATGTGCGCCGTGTGACGATCGGCGCCGACCTGGTCAAGGTCGCCCGTATCGACACTCCGGAACAGTTCACCCTGCCGCTGACCCTCGGCGTTCGGCAGGCGGTCACGAGGCTCGGATTCAGCGACGGCTCGGCGACGGCCGGACTGCTCGCGCTGCGCCGGCTCGGCTTCTTCCGGATCGCGACCGGCGAGCGCCTCCGCGGGCTGCGCCGCTCGCTGCTGCACCGCCCCGGCTCCGGCGGTGAGGCGCGACTGCGCGTCGCGGTCGCCGGCCGTGAAGGCGCGGTCGCCGCCATGATCCGGGATCCCGCGGGTCAGGCGCACCTCACCGCGGTCGGCGCGCTGCTGTCGCTACGCGACGCCCTGAACCCGGATACCAGCGCCGGTGTCGCCTTCCCAGAACTGGCCGCCACGCCGGACCTGGCCGCAGACCTGCGGAGGCTGGGTGTCGACGTGGACGTGGAGTTCGCCGCCGACGTCACCGAGCGGGCGGCATGAGCCAGCGCCGTCCCGGCACGCCGGGCACCCCTAAGGGCCTGGCCCGGCGCCACGCTCTCCTCGACCACGCCGCCCGGATCCTGGTCGAGCACGGCCATGCCGCCCTCACCGTGCGGTCGGTCGCCACCGCCGCCGGCATCAGCCTGGGCAACCTGCAGTACTACTTCCGCACCCGCGCCGACCTGGTCGCCGCCCTGCTCGACCGGCATCTCAGTGCCGCGTCCGACCGGATCAGCGCTCCGCTGTCCCCGCCCGCGGACCCACACGCGGCCATCGACATGCTGCTCGCCGAGCAGTGCGACCGGGACATCGCCACGTTGTTCTACGAACTCTGGGCGATGGCCGCGCACGACCCGGCCGTGGCCCAGGCCGTGCGGGGGTTCTACGACCGCTACCTCACCGCGGTCGCCGAGCTGATCAGCACCGTCGTGCCGAACGTGCCCGCCAGCACCGCGCACGCACAGGCGCGGGTATTCGTCGGACTGCTGGAGGGAGTGTCACTGCTGCGCTCCGGCCTGATCGCAGACGCCGACGATCGCAGCGACGCACTGGTCCGCCGTCTGGCGGGTGCACTGCTGACCGAGGACAGCCGCCGCCACGACGGCGGGATCTGACGTCCGCGCCAGGCCGGCAGGCTGGTAGGACTCGTTCTTCTCGCGTATTGATCATGTGATCTAGGCTCTGCCGGTGAGCTACTGGGGCACGGTTGTGGTCGCTCGGTCGCATGGCCTGCTGGTCGATCAGGACGGCGTCGCCGGGTTCGGGTACAGGCACCGCTGGTTGCGGCAACTAAGTGACGACTGGCAGTTGCTGGAGACCGGCGGGTCCGACGATCCGCCCGATCTGCGGGGCTCCTGCGAGGCAGTTGCGGCTTCGACCGGCTGTCCTGTGCTGGCCGCGTACATCAGTGACGACTCCTGCGCGGCGATGTGCGCGGCGAGCCCCGGGCAGGTGGGGCCGCTTACTCGCCTGTGGCCTGTGAGCCGGACCTGCGGGACGTACCGACATCAGCCGCGGGGGATGGCCGAGCCGGCCGGGCGCGGTATCGAGGAGGTTGCCGCCGAGTTGACCGCCTGGTCGGACGCGGCTGGGTTCCGGGCGGACGCGGACAGGCTGCGGCTGGCCATCGGTCGCGACGCCGACCGGGCCCGTGGCCAGGTCGTCGATCTAGTGTTCGAGGTGGTCAAAGCGCTGGGCCTGTCGCGGATCGGCCGTACCTTTCCGTGGTCGTTGCCGGCCTTCGACTGGCCCTTCTCCGGTGTGATGTTCAGTCTCGGCCCGACAGACCAGGCACGCCAGAACGCCAGGTATCGGGCGGCCGGCGTGGCATGGATCCCGCCGGTACAACCCTGGGAGACTGCGGCGCTGGCCCTGGAGGCGGAACTGTGGACCGCCCTGCATCGGCCCGGCGTCGACGTGGCCGACCTCGCGCGCCGCGCCGCGCACCTGCTCGCGACCTACCAGGCAACTCCGATACCGCAGGAGAGCACCACGCTGCCGGCAGCCGCCGGCCCGCCGGTCCCCGACGAGGCGTCGCTGCGCCTGCTGGCAGAACTCGAATCACGGCTGACAAGCGGAACCATGCCGCCTTGGTCAGACGAGACCGAGGAACGTCGGTACGCAGACTCGCTCGCGACGGAACCGGACCCGAACTCCGGCACCCCGTTCTGAAACCCTTACGGCGAACGCCGCTCAAGTATCCGGATCTGCCGCGCAGAGGGTGCCCGCTCGAATGAACATCAGGCTCCGTACTGCTCCCGCTGGCCTGGCTCGCGCCGGGCATCTCGTGGCCGATGAGCGTGCATGAGCATCAGAGTCAGTCCCTCAGATCCGAGGCCCTTCTATGTACAACGACGCTGACGTCGAGACCTATGCTGCACGACTTCGCTCGGCAGACAGCGCAGCCCGCGCTCTGGCCGCGGACGAAGCCACCGACGGAGTCTCCGAGCGCAACGGAATCGCCCGTTCATGGCCCGCAGTAGGCTTCGCGATATGGCCCTGCGACCGGACGAGTTCTATGACCGAGCAGTCGCCGCCGCCGACGTAGAGCTCCGTCTCCCGTTGGCGCGGATGACGGGATGGGAGATCAGTCCGTTCGAGCCGGACGGATTGCGCGTCGCGCCGTTGCGGCCGCCGGTGCTGCCTGAGCCCGCACGGCATGGCGAGGACCCGGCGGACTGCGGCGCCTGCCGCGAGCGGGACGAAGGGATCTGGTTCAACGATCGCTGGCGACTGGCCCGGATTCCGCGGGTCGGCGTGCCGCTGGTGCTCATGCTGTATCCGCGGGATCACCACGACATGGCGGACCTACCTGATGAGCTGGCCGCCGAGCTGGGACTCCTGAGCACCCGCATCGTCCGCCACATGCAGGACCTGCCGCACATCTCGCGGGCCCACCTCTACCGCATCGGTGACGGGGGAGCGCACCTGCACGTCTGGTTCTTCGCCCGGCCGGAGGGGCAAGCGCAGCTATATGGATCGTGGCTGGTCGTCTGGGACGACCTCCTGCCGGAATACCCGGCGGACGTCGCAGAGGCGGACGCCGCGATCGTGGCAGACGCCTTGGTCGCATCCCACGGAGGCCTCCGGTCACCTGCCGGCGAATCGCCCGCCTCATCGGCCTGATCCACTATCCGCTCGGCCTGGCATCCAATGTGAGCCTCGCAGCGGGCCGGTAATCGATCCACCGACGGGCGGCTGCGGCGAGCGGGGCGGGGTGTCGTGGGGAGCCCGGGTCAGGACGGCGGCCAGCAGAACGACATCAACGTCTTCTGTGGCGCTGAGCCCATGGCGTCGCCGGTCGCCGGGACCTGGCCCGCGGCCCTGCTCCGAAGCTCATCGGCGTAGGCCGAGAAGGCGTCGCTCAACTTCGGATCGGTGGCCTCGGTGGCGAGCGCGCGTGGCACCGTCTCCTGCGCACTCCAGTAGGCGCGCTGAATCTCGATCAGCTCGGCCTTCGGGTGCTGCTTTCCGACGTACTGATCCTGAATCGCCTTGTTGTAGGCCTGCGCCTCGGGAGCGAGATTCTCCGAACCCACGAAGGCCCGCGTCGAGTCCTTCCATCTTGTGCACAGCGCCACGGTGTTGTCGGCGTTCTTCCGTGGCTCGTCGGTGGCGGCGCCACACCCGCTCACGCTCAGCGTCGCCGCCAGGACGATCATGCCCGGACGTGCTCGCACGCCTGTACCCCCGTCAAGATCGCTGTCGATGCGGCAGAACCATAACCCAGGCTCGATTCGAGACGATCTTGCTGCCCTCGTGGCAGCCCTCCACCGGGTCAGCACTCTGCACGCCGGATCCGGATAGAAGCCGACGAACGCACTGCACTATTGGGAGGTGACCGATGCAGGGGACGACTGGGGCCAGGCGGCATGCTGGTATCCGGACATCGTTGAGGTAGGCGACGCGCGTCGGGCCTGGCAGGCCGAGTTCGACCGGCAGGGAACGCCCCATCGGGTGCGGCAGCGGGAAGGCGTAAACCCGCGTCGCACTGCGACGGCGGAGAACGGAGATCTGCGTGCGGACCTGCTGCTGAGCCCGCGGCAGCGGCGGTTTTACCTGGCGCTTCGCACCGGCAAGACCACCATGCTGCAGGGCTATGCCGTGGATCTCGCGATGGCGGCCGGTGCAGCGCGGCTGTGGTTGTCCGGGGAGCGTCCTGGACAGATCGCGGCGGCGTGGCCGTTTCTGGGATCGGTGGCTCTGGCCCAGGCGCGAGAGCGCGGCGATCGTCAGGAGGCGAGCTGGTTATGGCTGCACGAGAACCATTGCGGGGACCCGGTTGGGGTCCGGCTGGCAGCCTTTGTCGCCTTGGCCATCCGCGAGCCGCGACTGCGAGCGCTGCGGCCATACACCAGCCACTTCACCTTGAGTTTCAGTAGCACGCCGCAGTGGCCGTACAGCAAGGCTCATCCCCTGATCGAACCGGCAGGGGGCGCCGGCCGATATGTGGTGCGCACTCGGGGTGGCCGGGTCTATGACGAAACCGACGCTGCTGGTGCGCTCCGTCTCGTGCTGGCCGAGCTGCCGGACTGATCACAAGAACAACGCGGCGCATCAACGGCCGGCGGTGGCGGTGTGGACGACCGGGCCTTCACTGCCCGAGATCGGCTGACCGCGACGTGGTGCTCTAGGGATCGCCGTGGGCAACGATCGCCATTACGGCGGGGCCGCAAACGCGTCACCTGGTCCAAGCGAACGCCGACCCTCGATGTTGCGACCCACTGCAAGCAGCGGGGTGGTCAAAGCCGGGAACGAGGGGCGGCGCCGCGGTCGGCGGTGTGCCAGTACAGCAGAGGGCCGTCCGGGGTACCGTCCGCGGCCAGCGCACGCAGGGCTGCCGCCGCTTTGGCGGTATAGACCGGCTCGGCCACTAGACCGGTGTGCTCGGCCAGCCAGGCGGCTGCGGACGCCGAGTCGGCGGTGGCCACCCCATAGCCCGGGCCGAGCCAGTCGCGGCGCACGGTCAGCGGCGCCAGCGGCGTACCGTCGGGCAGGGCCGCACCGGCCCGGCGCAGCAGCCTTGCCGCAGCGGTGGCGAGCCGCCGGACCTGCGTCTGCCCCATCGGGGTGCGGTCGTTGACCAGCACGCCCACCACCTCCGTTGGCAGCCCCGCCAGGGCGAGCCCGAGGGCGAGCCCGGCCGCCGTGCCGCCCGAGCCGACCGGCAGCAGCACCCGCCGGGGTACCGGTAGCTCATCCTCGGCCACCTGGGCCGCCAACTCGAACGCCGCCTCGACGTAGCCGAGGCAGCCGCGGGGGCTGGAGCCGCCGATCGGGAGCAGGGCCGGCCGCTGACCTTTCACCGCCGCCTCGGCCAGGAGGCTGGCCGCGGCGACGTACCCGCCTGGGACCGTGCGGACTCGACGTACCCGGGCGCCGGCCGCGAGCACCGCGGCGAGCTGGCCGGCGACATGGTCGTCGTACGGCTGCTCGAGGGCGACGATGGACACCCGCAGGTCGGCCGCGGTGGCGTACCGGGCCACGGCGACCGCGTGGTGGCTGCCGGTCCCGCCGGCGGTGACAACGGTGCGCCGGCCGCGTTCGAGCAGGTCCGCGAGGGTCCACTCCAGCTTGCGGACCTTGTTGCCGCCGTAGATCGTGCCGTACCCGCTGTCGTCCTTGACCCACACCTGCGGTGAGCCCGCGAGCCGGCGTACCGGAGTGGGGCCGGAGCCCAGTTGCCGAAACGGCAGCCGGGCGGCCGCGGTCGGGTACCGGACGTGCAGGTACGGCGGCGTCATCGGATCAGGGTACGGCCGCGGGCGCCGACGACGACCCCGTCCGGCCCGCACCGCCCGCCATGTCCGGGCGTCTGCGCGTTCGCCCACCCGTACCGAATGGGAGCCGGCGTCGCCCGCCCGCCGCCGTGCCGTACGGCCCTGTCCGGATAACCCCGCCGAGCCTTCCGGAACGAGCCGAGGGGCCGGATTGTCTTCGGCAGACGTCCGGCACCGAACGCCGACAACAGTTTCGACGACCGCGAGGTCGCCACAACGCGCTTTCCGAGAGGACATGGATATGACCATTGCCAATCCTGATCACCGCAGCCGTAGCTGGCGCGGCCTTCTGCGCACGTTCAGCATCGTCGCGGCAACGGCCGCCAGCCTGACCGGCATCGCGGCGGTGCACGCCTCCGTTGCCACCGGTGCCGGCACGACGGTCGAGGCGGGCAGGACCGGCCCCGGGGGATGGCTGGACCAGTGGTGCACCGAACACGGTGGAGGCATGTCATCCAACCCGGACGGGACCGAGACCTGCAATTTGTAGCTTGACCCGTTTGCCGTGACGTCGGGGGCAGCCTCACCTGGTGCCCCCGACGTTCTGCTTGTCCGGTGCCCGTCTCGGACGGCGCGGTGACGGTGGCCGGCTAGATCTTTCGGAGAGGCCCGGAGCCGTACCGACACGGCGCCGGCGAAACAGAAGGCAGGAGCATGAGGAGAATCACCGGCATCGCAGTGACCGCCTTGGTCGCGACGATGGTGACTGCAACGACACCGGGTATGGCACTGGCCGCGGACGCGATCGTCCCGACGGCCGTGGACCTCGCGGTGGACGGCGGACGGCCGAACGACCGAACCCTGGACGGGGGTTCCCTGTCCGGCGACGGGCGGTACGTGGCCTTCAGCTCGTTCGCATCCAACCTGGTCAGCGACGACCGGAACGGCAGGCTGGACGTCTTCGTCCGGAACACCGCCACCGGCGGCACGACGCTCGTCAGCGTGGGCTCGACCGGAGAGCAGGCCAACGAGCCGAGCTCGGAGCCGTCGATCTCGGCGGACGGGCGCTACGTCGCCTTCTGGTCCGCCGCGTCCAACCTGGTGCCGGGGGACACCAACGAGGCCGACGACGTGTTCGTGCGGGATCTGCAGGCCGGCACGACCACCCGGGTCAGCGTCACCGCGGGCGGCGCGGCCGGTGGCTGGCACGACGACAGCCGTTTCCCGTCGATCTCCGGCGACGGCCGGTACATCGCGTTCGAGACCGAGAGCCGCCTGGTGCCCACGGACACCGACTGGTGGACCGACGTGTACGTGTACGACCGCGTGACCGGCACACCGGAGCGGGTGACCGTCACCCCCTCCGGCCGGCCCGCCGACCGGCACACGTACTGGGCGGGTACCCGCATCTCGGGCGACGGCCGTTTCGTCGTGTTCGCGTCCGAGGCCGCGAACCTGGTCGCCGGCGACACCAACGGGAAGAAGGACGTGTTCGTGAGGGACCGGCAGGAGGACGTGACCCGGCTGATCAGCGTCACCGCGGCCGGTGTGCAGGGCAACGGGACCAGCGAGGAGCCGGCCATCTCGGTGGACGGCCGGCTGGCAGCCTTCCGGAGCTCGGCAACGAATCTCGGCGAGGGTGCGGACGGCGGCCAGATCACGGCGAAGGTCTACGTCAAGGACCTGCGCACCGGCGAGCTGACCCGCGAGGACCGCAACACGGCCGGTGCCTTCGTGGGTGCCCAGGAGCCCCAGCTCTCCGGCGACGGCCGCTACCTGGCCGTGACCGCGTCCTCGGGTGCGATGGAGGGCGACTGGTCCGGCGGCCGGAACGTCTACGTGCGGGACCGGCAGACCGGCGCGGTGACGCCGGCCAGCCACGGCATCACCGGCAAGCCCGCGGTCCGGGCCTGCCTGGACCTCGCGCTGTCCGCCGACGGCCGGCGGGTGACCTTCGTATCGGATGACGGAACGCTGGTCGCCGGCGACACCGACCGCCGGGACAACCTGTTCCTCACCACCGTGCCGAACTGATATCCGGGCCGGCGGTGGCGGCGTGGACCACTGAGCAGACGGCCATCTTCCTGTGATGTGGTGGCTGATTTTGGCGTTAAAGTCTTCTCAACCATGCTGTTCAGGAAAATTCAGGTGAAAGCGGCAAGGTTTGACTGTTCTTGTGGTGGCCGAAGACGACGATGACATCCGTGCGATCACCGCTCGGATCCTGCGCCGGGCGGGGTACACGGTGATCGAGGCCGCCGACGGCGCGGCGGGTTTGCAGGCGGTGCTCGACCATCAGCCCGCCGCGGTGGTCAGTGACATCGACATGCCGATCATGTCGGGTGTGGATCTGTGTCGGGCGTTGCGTGCCGACCCCGCTACGAAGAGCCTGCCGGTCATCTTCATCAGCGGCGCTCTGGTCCCGGGCGATTCCCGGCCCGTGGACGCGCAGGCCACCGCGGTTCTGCGTAAACCGTTCCTCGGGCAGGAGCTGTTGGCCTGTCTGGAGAGGGCGTTGCAAAGCGGTCATCAGGACGGCCAGGACCCGGTCGTCTGCGCGTAGGACTCGCGACGGCCGCTGTGGTGGCGGTGCAGCCACCCCGAGCGGGTGTGCGGATTCGGCAATCTCCTGTCTCTCGCCGCTGCACGGTGACGACAGGTTGCGGCGCAGGCACAGCTGGGTGCCGGTCAGGGTTGATCGACGGGTAGGCGGACGCTGATGTGGGTGCCGGGCTGTTCGCGGGGGATCAGGCGGATGCTGCCGTGGTGGCGTTCGCCCGCGGTGGAAGGCCCCGTGGTCGCGGCCACCACGCGTTAGCCGCCGAATTGGGGGTGGTGCGGGCCGCCCAGTTTGACGGAGATGGCGTCCACGAGCTTGCGGTAGGGGGTGCTGTCCGGCGCTGTCGGGTCGTCCTCGTCGGTTTCGGCGGCGACCTCGTCCGCGATGAAGGCCGATTCGGTCAGCTGGAGCAAGAGGTCCGTCCAGCGAGGGCCGGTCAGCGTCATCCGGGTATGGGTCCGGCCGACGTTCGTGCCCGCGCGTAGCAGGCGCTGCTGACGGCCGGTCAGCGTGATTGTGTAGGTGCGGTCGGGACGCAGGCCGAGCTCGTTCAATGCCTCCAGGCGGACGTCGCCGAGCCCGCGATAGTCGATGGCGTCCGCGGCCACGGTGAACTCGCACCAGGGCGACCAGCCCTGCTCGTCGTCCGGGACGCCGAAGGAGATGGGGTCGCGGGCCTGTTCCTCGGTGTCGTCGACCCGCGCACGCCAGCGGTAGCTCCCGCCTGGTGTCAGGTAGCCCGGTTCGAACGACAGGGTCTCCGTTTCGGAGGAAACGTTGATGGGTTCGCCGCCGTCGAGCTGCTGGTACTGGTAGATGATGGCTTCGCCCGGCCCGGCTGTCGCCAACACGCTGGTCAGGGTCGTGTCGACTACCGGCCGCCCGGGGCCGGTGACACAACCGGCCGGGTCTGCGGTGATCGGCGGGGTCGGCGCCGGCCGGTTCTGCGCGGCCGGCCACCACAGCTTCGGGTCCGCGATCGTGCCGTCCGGCCGGGTGCACGCAAGGGAGAATCCGGCGTTCTCGACTTGGCGGTACTGCTCGGTCAGGTCCTGCACGGCCTTGCGGCACTGCGCGTACAAGGCCTCGTCGTCGCCCGGCCCGGCCTGCGCGGGCGCCGACCCGGCTGCGGCGAGCACGATCACGAGAGCGGCGAGCCCCGCCGGCCAGCGCAGCACCGTGCGCGTACGCCCCGCACTCACCACCGAGACCTCCCACGCACCCGACGCCTGCCACCCCATCGACTGCCCGACGCCGGACTCAAGGAGTCTCACCCGGACATGGGGGAGCTTAAGACCTTCGACGGCCACGGTCGTAGGTGCGCCTCGTCGCGATCAACGCACGCAAAGCCGCCTCCAGTTCCAGCGTCGCCGCTACGTGCCGCCGATCCCATGCGGGCAGATCCTGAGTACTGCTCGCCGCCGCGACGTACTCGGTCCGGGCGCGCTTGTCGTACACATGTTCTATCCACAGCCTGTGGGCGAGCGACGGGCGTCTTGGGCGGCGGGTCATCCGCCGAAGCCTGCGAGTTGACCCCCGTGGCGGTGGGCCAGTGATGACAGTTGGGCAACTCGGGCGTGGTGGCTCGGGTCCGGCGGCAGGTCGGGGAACGCCGCTGCGATCTGCCAGCCGTTCGACCGGGTCGCGTCTTCGATCCTGTGCCGGCTGACCTCGCCGCCCAGGTCAGCCAATTCCGCCATGCAGGCGTCGACTTCCTCGTCCGGGACGTCGAGATAGTAGGTGGTTCGGCGTGGCATCGGCTCGGGATAGTCCCCGTAGTCCTCCGACATCGCCCAATGCAGGCGCTGGCAGAGGTCGGCCAGCAGGGCGTTCAGCTCGCCCGCCGAAGCGCCGTCGGGCAGCGGCCCGTGACGGGCAAGCCGGCTGGCCAATCTTCGTACCAAATCCGGCGGGAGCTCGTCGGCCAGTAGGTGGCCATGCACGACGGCGAGTACGCCGAATATCGCCTCAAGATCGGACACCGGCATCGCCCGGGGCTGTGGTTCCGCCCGCGCCACACTATTGGCCACCGGCCGGCGGCGGCCCCGGGTAGCCTTTAAGCGAGAATTTGTGATGGTTTGGGGGTCTATGGCCGTGAACCCGGGTAGCGCTGCGGGACGGCCGGAAGAGGCCCCGGTACGCCGGGGTCTGTGGTTGTACGCGGTCACCGTGATCGCGGCCGCCCTGATCGTTGTCCCGATCGCCGGCTACCACCTGGGTGTTCACCCGAACCTGGTAGTCGCGTTCTTCGTCCTCATGACGGCGGCCGATCTGCTGACCGCGCACCTGCTGGTGCAGCAGTTCATGGCCGGTGGCCGACTGGCGACGCTGGGCCTTTCGTCGGCCTACCTCTATTCCAGCCTGATGATGGTGCCCTACGCCGTCGTCTTCACCCGAAGCCAGCGCCTGGGTGCCAGCTCGACCTGGGCCGAGGTCTGCGCACCGTGGCTCTTCTTTCTACTACTCGCCGGGTTTCCGGTGCTGGTAGCGGTGCAACAGCGGGTCGTCGCGGCGCTGCCGGCCCGGCTGAGCGAGCAGGCCCGGAACCGGCGGCGGACCGTCGCCGCGGCCGCGGCCGCAGCGGTGCTCGCGCTGGTGCTCGCGGTGACGGGCGTCGTCGTCGGTGCCGCGGACTGGCTGCCCCCGCTCCAACAAGGCGGTGCGCAGACCACGGCCGGCCGATACGTGTTGGTTGCGGCACTGGTGGCCGCCGCCGTCAGCCTGCTGGCGGTGATCGGGGATCTGCGCCGCCGGCCGCCGGTGGAACGCTGGGTGGTGGTGGCGATCAGCGCGTCCCTGGCCACCGCCATCCTGCGCCTGGCCGCTGCGCACCGTTACACGCTCGGCTGGTATGCGGCGCGGGTGACTCTGCTGATCTCCGCCGGGGTGGTGCTGCTGGCCCTGCTCGCCGAGACCGCCAGTCTCTACCGCCGGCTCTCGGCGGCGCACGAGGATCTCGACCGCGCGCACCGCGAACTGAGCCGCCGCGC